>JBDLUK010000170.1:0-5328 GCA_039805365.1 Bacteroidota bacterium
TCGATTTCGTGCAGCGATATCAAAATTCAAATTGCATTTCGCTACAACCCTCATTCTTTGAACTCACCTTTGCAATGGCGGTAGATTACTTTGCCAAATCCAATGTCGACATTGCCATCATCGAAGTTGGTATGGGTGGCCGCTTGGATAGCACCAATGTCATTCAACCTTTACTTTCCGTTTTAACCAATGTCTCCAAAGACCACATGCAGTTCCTTGGAAACACCGTAGAAGCTATTGCCACAGAAAAAGCTGGCATCATCAAGGATAAAACACCAGTTGTTGTAGGGCCAATGCTATCCCAAGCTCAGTTGGTATTTGAAGAAAAAGCAAAAGAAAAAGAATCTACCGTATTTGTCGCAGAATACAATTCCGAAATCCCACCTTGCTCGCTTGCCGGGGACTATCAAAAGGAAAATATTCAAACCGCCTTTTGTGCCCTAAAAGTCATTCAAAAAAACTTCCTCCCATTCGATGATCAACATATCAGTCAAGGATTCGGTAACGTGCAGTCTTTAACTGGATTGAAAGGAAGGTGGGAAATTCTTCAGCAAGAAAATCCAAAAATTGTAGCCGATGTTGGACACAATGAAGACGGAATCAAGTGGGTACTTCAACAAGTGCGTAACCACAGCTTTGACCAGTTGCATATTGTGTTGGGCATGGTCAATGACAAAGATGTCGATCAGGTACTTTCCTTGTTTCCGAAAAATGCCAGATACTACTTCTGCAAAGCCAATATACCTCGCGGTTTAGATGCCACTATCTTAAAAGAAAAAGCACAATCGCAAATGCTAGTTGGTGATGTGTATCCCTCAGTAGCTGCGGCCTTTGAAAACGCAAAAAAAGAGGCCCAAGCACGAGACTTTATTCTGGTAACTGGCTCATTCTTTACTGTTGCTGAAGTGATCGCTTAAAAAGCTTTCCAACCCTGGGCTTTCAATTCAATGGCTTCGTTTGCACGTGTAATCAAACGACAAGATGCTCCCGATTCAGTCATGTGACCAATCACCGTAAAATGTGGGCTACCCTTGATCTTCTCGTAATCACTTGGAGATATGGTGAACAACAACTCGTAATCCTCACCACCGCTCAACGCGCATGTTGTTACATCCAAATTAAACTCTTCAGAAGCCCGCTGGGTTTCTGGTGAAACTGGAATCTTGGCTTCATAGACATCACAACCCAATCCACTTTGTTTGCTCAAATGAAAAATCTCAGAAGAAAGACCGTCTGAAATGTCTATCATGGAAGTTGGAAGAATTTTTAAGTCCTCCAAAAACTGAATCGCATCAACACGAGCCTCAGGCTTCAATTGTCTCTGCAACAAATACTCATAACCCATCAAATCAGGTTGCGCTCCCGGAGCAGCTTTGTACACTTCTTTTTCCCTTTCAAGAACTTGCAATCCCAAATACGCCGCACCTAAATCGCCACTAACTACCAAAAGATCATGGTGCTTAGCTCCACCACGTGTTACCACTTTCTCAGGCAAAACTTCTCCTATTGCGGTAATTGAAATCGTCAAGCCATGAACCGCTGAAGACGAATCGCCTCCTATCAAATCCACTCCATATCGCTCACAAGCCAATTTCATTCCGGCATACAACTCTTCCATTGCCTCAAGCGAAAATCGATTGCTCACCGCATAACTCACTGTGACATATTTTGGAGTGGCGTTCATTGCGCAGATATCACTTACGTTCACTGCAATGGCCTTGTAACCCAAATGCTTCAAAGGCATGTACATCAAATCAAAATGCACCCCTTCTACCAACAGATCCGTGGTCACCACTTGATCAAACATTCCTCCAGTAGCAAGGATAGCTGCATCATCTCCAACTCCTTTTAGAGTAGTTTCATGTTGAATAGGGAAATATTGTGTCAAATGCTCGATCAAAGCAAACTCACCAATGGCGCTCAATTCGGTACGTTGTTCCATGCCGCAAAGATAACCTCAAGAAGCGTGCGGACGCACAGCTTTTATCATCAACTGTGGACTTCTTCTGCCATTGTACTCATTGATTTCCAAAGCCGCTAAAACATCCATTGAATTGGATTCAAATACATCCCATTCCTTGGCCATCCCAAATCCAACGGCGTCAATATAACCAAAGGCCCCGGGTTGCTTTAAAGTACATTTCACATGTTTTTGATCGCTACCAATTTTCTTGGGCGGATAAGCATGATGAACATTCTCAAACAAAAACACAGGGGCCATATTGTCTGGTCCGAATGGTGCCATCTTCTTCATTTCTTCTATCCAAGTCATGTCAACTTCAGCGAGTGACAATGGCAAATCAAAATAAACAATTGGCTCTGAGCGTTGATGGTCAAGCATCTCCGACACCACGTCATTGAACTGTTTTGAAAAGGATTCAATCTTTTCAGGAAGCACTGTGAGTCCAGCAGCCATGGTGTGTCCGCCAAACTGTACAATATTCTCTTGGCATCTTTCCAAAGCCTTGTACAAATCAACTCCCTCTATAGATCTTCCACTACCCGCATATACGTCATGGCTTTTGGTAAATACAATCGTAGGTCGATAATAACGTTCTATCAATCGAGAAGCCACAATACCGATTACTCCCTTCAACCATTCTTCATCCCAAACCACAGTGACAAATGCTTCAGCATGCCCATTGTCACTTTCAACTTTTGCCAATGCCGCTGCAGATACATCTTGATCGATACTGCGACGCGACATGTTAAAGTCCTCCACTTGTTGCGCCAAATCTTCCACTTCTTGAACCTCCTGTGCAATCAACAATTTCACGGCTTCATTTCCGGATGCCACACGACCTGCCGCATTGATTCTGGGTGCCAAAAGAAAAACCAAATCCGTTACATCCCAAGTAGATCTCTTTGTTCCTGACTTGCGCAACAAAGCTGCCAATCCTGGACGTAAGTATCGATTCATCAAATGCAATCCCTTAGCGACCAAGGTTCGATTTTCATCCAACATCGGAACGATATCCGCTCCTGCCGCTATGGCTACCAAATCTAAAAATGTTTCGGGGTGACTTTCCGAGTTGGGGTGACGCATGGTGTAGGCACAAATCAATTTATATCCCACCCCACATCCACTCAATCCAGAAAACGGATATGAGCAATCTCTTCTTTTGGGATTGAGCACCGCGTTGGCATTGGGCAGTTCACCTGGTTCATGGTGATCACATACGATAACATCAATACCATTTTCTCTGCACATGGCTATGCGCGCGCCGTCCTTGGTTCCGCAATCCAACGTGATAATCAACTGTTTTTTTTGGTCTATAGCGTGTTGGGCACCCGTGATCGAAAATCCATATCCCTCCTCGTATCGATTGGGGATATAAAAAGATGCACGCGCTCCCAAATTAACCAACCATTCATACATCATCGCAACTGACGTCGTTCCGTCAACATCGTAATCCCCAAAAACCAAAATCTCGGAGTTATTCTCAATGTGCCTGTGCAAGACATCAACCGCCACATCCATATCCTTCATTAGAAAGGGATCATGCTCTGCATGACCCAATGGTCGCGAAAATGAGATCCAATCCTTAACTTCACGTACCGCTAACAAACGCTCAAATGGCGCTCCTTCCGGTAAATCCTGCAACTTATCATTTCTTTGCTTCCAAATCATGGGGCAAATTTGATGGATTTCAATCTCGATTCCAAATAATGCATAACATCCAAATAAACTGACTTTATGCAACCCTACCTTCTAAGTTGTCGTCTTTTTTGTATATTCACCCCCTCAAAGAGTGTTAATCAATATGAAAACAAGATTTTTCACCGGATTATTCGCGTCAGCTTTGGCTGCTATGATCCTTTTAACGGGTTGTCCAAATCCAGACAACAAAATTCCACCAAACTGTTTTGACGGAATCCTCAATAATGGAGAGCAATTGATCGACTGTGGTGGTCCTTGCGAAGAATGTGACCATTGTATTGATGGAATTTTCCAACCTGATTTGGGAGAAACTTGGTTAGACTGTGGTGGTGAATGTGGTCCATGTGATCCTTGTGCCAACGGTATTCAAGATACCCTTGAATTGGGTGGTGATGAAACGGGTGTTGACTGTGGTGGTACCAATTGTGGTCCTTGTGGTGACTTGTGTGGAGATGGATTGTTGAATGGTAACGAAACCCAAATCGACTGTAACGAAGGTCCATACGTTGATAACAACGGTAACAATGTTTACGACTTTGGAGATGTATACACCGGTAACTGTCAAATCTGCCCTTCTTGCTCAGATGGCATCATGAACGGTACTGAAATCGGTGTCGATTGTGGTGGAACCATGTGTCAAGTTTGTGCCAATGAAAGTAATTGCACCAACAACTTGATTGATGGGGATGAATTCTGGACAGACTGCGGCGGTACCAACTGCCCTGATTGTATGCGAATCGTAGATTGGACAGTGGGTGGTGTAAGCCATACATCCATCACATATGCGGAGAGCTATTCAAACTTTGATTTTGACGTAACAGGAACAACCATCACCGATGTGAGCTTCCAAGTGAAAATCAACGAACCTGCTTCTGGTTGGATTCCTGGAATCGTTATTAACTTGAATCCTTCTGTAACAGATGCTTTGGTATACTTAGATGCAAATGGAACTTCATATAGCACTACGACAAATGGCGCTTCTGGAACTTTCACTTTGATCAAATTCACTGACACGCCTAATCCAGGATATATTCGCGGTTCTTTCACCGGTACGTTGAAAGCAAGCAATGGTGCAACAGTAAATATCACCAATGGTTTGTTCCAGGTGAAATTCCAATAAGAAATCTTGAAGATGAAAAAAGCCCCGACATTCGGGGCTTTTTTATTTTATTGCTCTCAACATTTCTCTCTTTCCGGGTGGGCCAGGAAGTCGCTCTACCTTAAATCCAACTTCCTGCAAATTCCTTCTTACTTGACCCTTTGCACAATAACTCACCCAAATCCCGCCGGGCTCAAGCAAATCAAAACATCTCTGAATAACCTCTAAAGTCCACAAGTCTGGTTCAACCTGGGGACCAAATGCATCAAAATAAATAACATTGAATTTCTCTTCGGAATGAAAGTCCATAATACCCAACCGCTCTTTTCTAAATAAAAATTCTTCCGAAAGTTTGGCATCCACACCCCAAGGCAACTCATGTATGCGTCGGATTAAATCAACATTACGCTCTCTTGATTTTATCCAGAAATAGATTGATTCTTCGTCAATAGGAAATGGCTCCAACGAAACATAATGCACAGATAAATCCACATGCTGGCATGTCAAAAGAACGTTTAATCCAGTCCCCATTCCTACCTCTAAAATTTTGACATTTTGCACATGACAA
>JBDLUK010000171.1:0-6190 GCA_039805365.1 Bacteroidota bacterium
CTCAAGGCTTGCATACTGGTTTGTGCAAACAAATCCAATGACGCTTTGTGGGCAGCCATCATCAATACTGGAGCATTACTCAATTGCCATGCCTCTGCACTTTCCATGGGATCAAATCCGGGTTGCATCAAAAAACGAGTCGAAGCATTGTGTCCCCACCATCCGGCCAATCTGACCAAATCCTTGTTCTGGTGATGGCGTTCATTTACAAAAACACCGGATACACCACCTGGACTGCTGTTCAAATATTTGTAACTGCACCAACAAGCAAAGTCTACATCCCAATCGTGCAATTGCACAGGAACATTACCCGCAGCATGGGCCATATCAAAACCACACATCGCGCCCACCTTGTGAGCCGCCGCTGTGATGGCTTTCATGTCAAACCATTGACCCGTATAGTAATTTACGGCGCCAAAACAAACTGTTGCCAATTCATCTCCCAACTCCTCAATCTTGGCCAAAATATCTTCCGTGCGAAGCAATGTTTCTCCTTCACGTGGTTGCATTTCTACCAATACATCCTCTGGTGAATAACCATGCAGGCGGGCTTGTGATTCAAATGCGTAATGATCCGATGGAAAAGGCTTGTGCTCAAAAAGAATTTTCTTTCGCTTGCCTTCTGGACGATAAAATGAAACCAACAACAAATGCAGGTTCACTGTGAGTTGGTTCATTACCACCACCTCTTTCTCCTTGGCTCCAACAATAGGTGCAATCAAAGGAGCAAACATCTCATGATAACTGAACCAAGGATGCTTGGCTTCAAAATGGCCTTCTACACCGTATTGCGCCCAATCTTGTAACTCTTGGTCGATATAAGCACGAACTCCCTTAGGCTGAAGGCCAAGGGAGTTCCCGGTGAAATATAACATGTCCTTCCCATTGTGTTGAGGGAAGAAGAAAGACCCACGAAAACCGCGCAAATCATCTTGTTGATCCGCTTGTTGAGCCCAACTTAGATCAAAAGAGAATGGCGTATTTTCCATGATCAGAATATTAGTGCATCTGTTGGTGTTGCGCTTTGTGCAAAAACTCATCAAATGAAATCTTGACATCATTCACTTTGCACTTGCTCATCACAACTTCAATTACTTTGTCTTCAAAGATAACATCGTAAACGTTCTTGGCTTCTTCACGCTTGGCCAACAACTCCTTGGCCATTGTCTCCATTTGTGCATCGTCTACTGGTAAACCATACTGCGCAAAACGCTCAGCATATTGGTTCTTAACGTGAGCAACAGCCTCGTCAACGGTTACTTTAATTTCGTTCTTTTCAATGATGCTAGACTCAATCAACTGCCAACGCAAACCATGTGCATATGCAGGATATTCAGCCTCAATTTGCTCTTCTGTCAATGGTTTTTCATTGCTCATCGCAATCCACTTTTTCATGAAAGCATCTGGCAATGCGGGATTCAATGTTTCTACCAACTGACTAGCAGCTGAACGCTTGAACATCCAGTTGCTATCTTTAGCAAAAACCTCTTGCATGTTTTCACGCACTTTTGCTCTCATTTCATCCACAGAAGTAACAGTACCTGCTGGGAACAATTTATCGTACAACTCTTGGTTGAATTCCGCCATTTCTACATGGTGGATATTATTAACCGTTAACTTAACATCACCTTCAAAATGATGTAAATCGTGGTGCGTAACACCCAAAGTACGTGCAATGGCCTCATGGTCTCCAGACAACAACATGGGATTAACCACAACTGAATCGTCCTTCTTTAAACCAACCAATTGCTTTTGAACTTTCTTATCTGTAACATCTTCAATGGTAATGGTTGAATTGTTATCAATTCCGCCTTCTACCACATTGCCGTCCTTATCTACCGCTTGAACGCGAACATCCAACAAATCTTCAGCACCGCTCTCCTCAGGATTGGACATTTTTCCAAAACGACGTCCGTAATCACGAACTTGCTTATCAATCAATTTGTCATCTACATCAACAACAAAACGCTCAAATTTCATTTTATCATTCAATTCGACATCGATGGTTGGAGCCAATCCGATTTCGTACATGAAAGTAAAGTCGCTTGGGTTCTCCCAATCACCAATCTCTCCATCAGCCTTTGGAAGAGGATTTCCCAACACTGGAAGTTTGTTGTCTGCGATGTGCTTGTAGATCGCATCTTGCAAAACCTTGTTGATTTCCTCTGCAAGGATCGCTTTTCCATAACGTTGCTTTACCACTGATGCAGGAACATGACCAGGTCGGAAACCAGGCATTTGCATTTTCTTACGATAGTCTTTCAAAGACTTTTCTACTTGAGGCTCGTAATCGGCAGGAACAATTTGAACTGTGATTTCAGCGTTCAACGCATCCAGGTTCTGTTGAGTGATTTGCATAGTCTTAAAAAAAGAAATACCGAGTTATTCGGTATTTATGTTATATAATTTTTGTCCGGATGGAGGGACTCGAACCCCCACGCCTCACGGCACCAGATCCTAAGTCTGGCGCGGCTACCAATTACGCCACATCCGGGCTTTGAGTAGGTGTACCACCCAAAAGGTTTGCAAATATACATCCTTATAGGTTATTTCCACAGAAAAAAAGTGACCAATAGCTTGGCCACATGAAAATCATTCTCCTTTTATTGACCTTGCTTGCGCATTGCGCGGTGTACGGACAATTCGTCCCTACTGCTGAGCGCGGCGCTCAACCTTACCTTTTTCAGTCCTTTGGTCCTTTGAACTATGCCTCATGGCCGCATTCCATCAAAGGAAAATCATTCCAAATTCAGGTGAAGAATATTTGGGCACTTTCCAATGTGAACGCTCTGGAATTGAACTTCCAAAAAGTATCCAGCCATTGGAGCAGCGGTGCTAGACTAGGCGCTTTTCTTCATCCCGGCTGCCAAGATTATCAATTGCATTGGAGAGCGTCTACCAAAATTGGCGCATTCACCTCGCTTGGACTGCAATTGGGTGCTGGTTATACCACATGGCTCAATCAAACCAATTATTGGCGTCCGATGGCCACCCTACACTATGCCATGTACAAAAAACAATTCTTTTTTGAATGCAACACACACTTTTCGTCGGCATTGTACTCCGAAGATCTCAACCGAATATCTCCCAATTGGCAATCTGTGCTGTCCATATTGATAACACCAGAAATAATGGTCCAAGGAAATACAATTTTGGCGGACAACGGCTTGCGCAACGCCCAATTGAACATTGGGTGGAAATGTAATAAAAGTTGTTTGGTAGCCATCGGTATGGGCTATCCCGCTTGGGGATGGTCATTATCGATGGCTTGGATTCTTCCACAATGTCAACAAGGTTGGGGATACCAACAAAGTGCCTGGGTGAGGCCTAGCATAGACTATTGGATTCGATTTTCTGAGCAATGAATCGATACTATACACGCATTGCAATTGTATTTGTGTTGTTGGTGCAAAAAGCGACTGCACAAATTGAAGACAGCATTCATTTTGAAGACTCCTTCACCTCAAATAGTGAAAATTGGGAGGAAAATGAAGTTACACATTGGATGATCTCTATTAATGCCCGAAACCTTGATCGCCTGCTTTCACTTCAAGGTGTCGAGGTTCAGGATATAATGGCCATTCAAAATTATATCAAAGTTCATGGTCAAATTATTCACCTCAATGAACTGCATCAAATTCCACAGTTATCCATTGCTTGCATTGACATTATAACTCCTCATATTACAGTCAAATCGTTTGCTGCTGTGGGAGAGAAAAAATCATTTGTCAATTTTCGGTGGAAAAAAAGTAATGCAAGTTCTCCCATTCTTCGATCACAGACATTGATTCAAGCCCATCCGCATCTGAGCCTTGGAGGGCAATGGTCCTTTCAAGACAAGCACTCAATTCCAAATTCCACTGCATACTTGGATTACAATAGGAACAACCTACGACTCATAGTTGGCGATTTTTCGCCTTTGATCGGAGAGGGAAAAGTGGGTAGTACTCCATCCATGAACAACATGGGATGGGGATTTACCCAGGTCATCCGACCCCTGTTCAGAATTAAACCATATACATCCACCATACCCATGCAACAATGGCGGGGCATCGGCTATACGCAACAAATTAAAAATTTCAAATGGCTATTGGCCTTGCCATTGGCAAAAGGGAATCAACAAAAAATCGTTGCTTTTCAATACAAAGACAAAACCAAGGCCGTCGGAACCGGGGTAATGCAAGAAAGTCATTTCAAGCATTGGTTCCAAGCTATACTGCCTGCAGGACAGCACGTGGTTTCCATTGAAAGCGTTTACCAACGCCAATTGTGGCAACCTTCTGTATCCTGCAATCTTGTCCTTTCCAAGAAAGTAAAATCCAAATGGCAATCACAATGGGAAATTGTGCAATGGAATCAATGTGCTTATACACATTGGATCATGATGATGGAGTGGAACTTTTCAAAAGGACAATATTTGACATTGGGCAGAGCCATTGAACGGGAAGAAAAAGACCGAGAGATTGGGACACTAGAACTTGAACAAAAATCATTTTTTCAATATCAATATGAACCCCAGCGATATGGGAAATTTTACGTTCGTTATCAACTTGAACACAAAGAGAATCTCGGCAACACAAATATCAAAATTCAAAATAGCCAGCAACTCAGGGGAGACGGGCAATGGAAGGCAGATGAAAATTGGTCCTTGCATGCGAGAGCAGAAGCGCATTGGACCAACGGTGAGAAATCAACCTTGGCTTTTCAAGATCTTCAATGGCACCCAATGGGAAAACCTTGGAAAATCACCATGCGCTATGCCATCATGCACAGCAACGGTTGGGAGGGAAGAATCTATGCCATGGAAAAAGAAACATCGGGCAGTTTCTATATCCCAGCGTATTATGGTTCAGGAACTAGAATTTACGCCGTGGGTGAATACAAAAAGCCACATTTTCAAATACAAATTAAAATTGGAAAATGGCAAAAAAGACAAAATGAAAAAATACCAATGGATGGACAGATTCTCTTTAAGATTATTCTTTAAATAAAAACCCAATCAAGTCCAAAGCATATGACTGATAGGTAATAGAGTTCTTATACTGTTGAAACATCTCAACATCATCTTGACCAGAGGCCGGTGCTGATTGAACAAAATCAATCATCTTCTGCCATGGAAGATCAGAATTGTCATTTGGAACAATAACATTGTATTGCTTCAATTCAGGGTGCTGAAGCAGCGCCGTGTCCGAATAGCCCATGACACATGGAATACCAAATCTCCAATAGTCTCTTACCTTCAGAGGGCACGCTTCATTCATTTGTTTCTTGTACAATTGTAAAGTTCCAATTCCCAAATCATAACCGGGCAAAATTTGAATCATTTCCGCTTTTGACATAGCGGGGAAATGTCGAATATGAATGGAATTATTTACGTCAATTCCCTTGTAATTTGGAAGTTCTCCGTAAATATCCAATTCAATCTTTGCGGATAAATTCGTCTTCAGTTTTACACTCTTTAAAATTCTCTCCCACCCTTGCCATTCATCATAGGTGCCAATCATCATCACCATGCGCACAACATTGTTATCACGAGAGTGCTTTCTGGATTCCGGCCAATGAAAATCATTCTCAGAGATACAATTCGGTAGTACAAAAACAGCGTAATGGTCAACACGCTTTTTGAGTTTGTCCGATAGCTCTAAGGTCACCGATATTGCCCCTTTCACGTTGCGCAAACACCTCTCTCCCCATCTATCCTCATCTGATATTTGTGCAATCCAAGTGCTCCATGTATAACTCAAAAAAGATTTGCTTAGGATTTTCCTCCAGCCAAAAGCTGCATTTCGCCATGCTCTCTTTTGCACTTGAATGGCTTCTGCTTGTTCATTGGTATTGTGCTCAAATACAATTTGATGACCAAATTCTAGGGTCAATTCATAAAGCCCTTTGCATGCAAATGGGTATCTCAACCAAACAACATCATCGTGTTGCAGGTTTTCTCTCATCCATTTTGCAATTGCTGACCACTTGTTTTTTTTATCAATACCAACGACTTCTACATTGCCCACTTGTTCACTCGCTGATTGATCGGTAAATGCAATCATTTCAATATGCACGTGGGGTTGAATGGCTTGGTATATCGCCTGGTATTTTTGAAACACTCCTGACTGGGGTTGAATCAAATAATTACCAATATGAACGATATACAATCTGCTCATGACATTATTTTTTCAATGAAGTCATTGAT
>JBDLUK010000172.1:0-20148 GCA_039805365.1 Bacteroidota bacterium
TAGGAAACGGGTAAATCCTGAATAAACCTCATTGTATTCATAAACAACTCTTGCGTTTCTCCCGGGAATCCAGTAATGACGTCCACGCCTATACAAGCATGGGGCATCACTTCTTTGATTCGTGTTATTCTTGAACGATACAAATCAGTCCTGTATCGTCTGCGCATGGCGCGAAGAATTTCATCATCTCCACTTTGCAGGGGAATATGAAAATGCGGCATGAACTTCTTGGATTTCGCCACAAAATCTATGATCTCTTCACTCAGTAAATTGGGTTCTATACTAGAAATTCTATAACGTTCAACCCCTGGTAGTTCATCTAACTGTTTTACCAAATCGAAAAAAGTTTCGCCGTTTGCCGTTCCGAAATCGCCAATATTGACACCCGTGAGTACAATTTCCTTGGCACCAGTTTCGATTGCTTTCCTTGCTTGTTGCAAAGTCTGCTCTATGGTAGCGCTTCGTGACCTTCCCCTTGCTAGAGGAATCGTGCAGAATGCGCAGAAATAATTGCATCCATCTTGAACTTTAAGAAAAGTTCTTGTACGATCACCTGAAGAAAATGAAGGGACAAATTCATTCACTTCCTTGATATGACCCACAACTACCTTTTTATCCAGATCTTTCCTTTGGATGTAATCCAGTATCTTAAATTTCTCATTGGCTCCTAATACAACACTTACCCCTTCAATCTTCGCAATTTCATCTGGCTTCAACTGCGCATAACAACCAATTACAGCAACAAAAACTTCAGGGTTCAACTTGATTGCGCGGCGAACAATATTGCGGCATTTCTGATCAGCCTGATCCGTAACACTGCAGGTATTGATAACCAAAACATCAGGATTTTCATTCATTTCCACTTTGGCATACCCCGCCTGAGACAAGGTCTTTGCGATCTCGCTCGTTTCAGAAAAATTCAATTTACATCCCAAAGTATGGAATGCTACTTTAGGCCCCTCTGTCATGTTGTTTTTTTCGCCAATAAATAAAACTCAATCCTCCAATCATAAAAACAACAGCTATCGCCATTGCTTGGGTCCAACGCATACCCAGGAAAGACACAAAATTATTTACCCTTATCTGCTCAATGAAGAATCTCTCCATCCCATTTAAAACCAGATAAGCGCCAAAAACAACGCCTGGAATTAGAATGCGCTTTCGCATCCACCACAACACCAAAAAAATCAAAGTGGCCCAGATCGTCTCGTAAAGAGGTGTTGGGAAAACGGGAATCTCTAAATGTGTTCCATATCCTGGGAATATCGTCCCAGTAGTCATTGGCTCTCCCATGCCATTCACATTGTTTGGATAGTCGTAAGACCAAAACCAATCTGGAAGAAAAGAGAGTACGTTTGGAACCGGAGCCGGGTTGTCAATCCCCCAATCTCCATCTCCGCTCACCTGACAGCCCATACGACCAACACCATACGCCAAAATCATTCCTGGCGCTGCGGCATCTGCCAAGTTTAAAAGCGGCAAACCCTTCTTTTTGGCATACAAAAGAACAACAATCGAACCTACAATTATGCCCCCGTAAATGGTCAGTCCACTGATGAACCCCTCCAAACTTGGGTGGGTAAAAAATGCAACAAACTCACGGGGATTCTCAAACAAATGAAAAAGCTTAGCTCCCGACATACCCGCCACCGCAGCGACAAAAGTGATACTTCCAACCAAAGTGTGAGCTGGCTGCAATTGAATCTCTTCTTTGGGCTGAGGCAACTGTGCCTTTTTATCATCATAATACTTCCAACCCGCCAATACTAAACCAACCAAAACACCCAAACCAACATAACCCTCTGAGGTAAACAAAGCCCGCTGAGCCAAGCCATGGGCAAATAATTTTTGACTATTCACCAACAAATAAATAACCTTCCACCCCATCAAAAAGCCCATCACACCATTGGTTACAATCTCAGTCCAGTCTGGGCCTGCACCAATTATTACCTTAACTTTTTGATCAGGAAAAACGCCCAGTTTCTCCATTCGCTTCATCTCCAATTTCAGGATATATGAAGCGGTAACGAATGCAAGTGCAACAAAAAATCCGAAACTGTTCAACAGTTTCAAGAATGGAAAATCCAGACCGAATAAATCCAAGAAAGCATGGTACAAAGTTGGGTACATAATGCAAAGATAATCTTTGTTAGAGCGCTTCCCACTCCGACCACGCAGCTTGACCTTTATTATCAGTGTACCACTGATGCATCAACAAACCCATTTCTGTTTTCTCTATGCCCGAAGATTTCCATTCCTTTACCTTATCAGCAATTACTGAGGGACGCGGGCCCCAACGAAAAACACATTTAAAGTTTTCATCTAACCCAATCATAATGGGTATACTTCTAGAACCATTGGTAAGAAAGTGATCCATCAATGCTTCATTCTCATCTCTACCGACGATACGCAAATCAACTCCATGCAACTCCGTCCACTTCGCAAAAAAAGGCAATAGCTGTGCGCTATCTCCACACCAACCCTCCGTTATAACGAGTGCATACTTCAAATTGAAATGCTCCGTACTCTTAACTGGGAAAGGCAGTCCATGTTTACTAATTCGAGACATTCTCTTCTCATTCAACAGACTGTAATCCAACAAATCATCATTCTGAACACTACCCGTAACAAGCCTTTTATCGTGAAGATCCTTCACATATTGAAAAAAATCTTCAAATGTCCTACCCTTACTCCAGAAGTCCGACAAATCGGGCAAATTCTCCAAATTCATGATCGCTTTATTTTTTTTAAAATGCGAATATGAAATATAAATTCACACAAAGCTTTGAAAATTGATTATTTCGTTTACATTTGTTACACCTATTAAACCATAGGTGTTTAAATTTTTAATTTTTTTTTATGAACATTTTTGTTTCAGGCTTACCCTTCAGCCTTACTAGAGAAGAACTAGAGAGTGCATTTCAATCTTACGGAAACGTAACAAGCGCTCGTATCATCAAAGATCGTGAGACAGGACGCTCTCGCGGATTTGGTTTTATTGAAATGGACAACGACGATGCTGCACATTCTGCGATTGCCGCTTTGGATCAAAGCGAATTGAAGGGTCGTCGAATCAATGTTAAAATAGCTGAGGAGCGCGCTCCACGTTAATAATATTGAATCCCTCAAATGAAAAACCGCCTCAGGGCGGTTTTTTTATTTTAGTTCAATACAAAGGGAACTTCCAAAAGAAAATCTGGAACTTGAACAATAAACAACTCATCAGTAAAATGATTCTTCATGGTATAATAACCCGACATTTTACCGCGTGAACTTTTCAAATCACAAGCCGAATTGTAAGTAAACGTACCATTGGGTGCTATGCAGGGTTGCTCACCCACTACACCTGCCCCTTCAACCTCTCTGCACTGTCCAGAAGAATCAAAAATATCCCAGAACCTTCGCATCAATTGAATTGGAAAATCATTGGTATTGTGAATCGTGATTTGATATGAGAAAACAAAACTATTTAATACAGGGCTGCTAATGCCATCCTCGTACTTGGTAAGTACCTCAATCTTCACGCCTGCGGTTGTCAATTTCAACATGAAGCGAAGATAAAAAGGAACCCTGTTAATTTGTTAATAAGTATGGGTTTTTATTGAAATTTCTTAAAAACTCTCCCTTCGCACTCCTTGTATCTTAGGGTTCTCAATTAGCATTCAAATGAAAAAATTATTGATTACCGGCACACTTGTCATGGCGGCATTGAGCCAATCACTTACATCATCATCACAATCCAATGAAAAACAAGCACAGTCATCTGAATTTGTTTATGAAGCGGATCGATTTGCGGATATCCGCATATTGAGATATGAATTACCCAACTTTGATAGATTGTCATTGCAACAAAAAGAATTGGTGTACTTTTTAACCCAAGCAGGATTGGCTGGACGGGACATTATGTGGGCACAAAATGGCAAATACAATCTGGCCATTCGCACAGCACTAGAAAACATTTACACCCGATTTGACGGAGACAAAAACAACAACGATTGGAAATCCTTCGAAACATATTTGAAGCAAATATGGATGAGCAATGGTATCCATCATCATTACTCCAATCAGAAACACCAACCCCAGTTTTCAAAATCCTACTTGCAAGAAATAGCAAAGGCTACCAAAACGGATATTTCATCCGAAGTCTTAGAAGTTATTTTCAACCCCAACATTGCTGCAAAAAAAGTTGAAAAAGATGCTTCAAAAGGTTTGGTAGAAAATTCGTCTGTCAACTTTTATGGCCCAGGCATAACTACAGAAGAGGCTTTGGCATACTATGCCAGCAAAATCAAGTCCGATGACAGAGCCCCATTGTCATATGGAATCAATGCAGATTTGGTCAAGGTGAATGGAAAATTACAGGAAGAAGTTTACAAAGTTGGCGGTAAATACGGTAAGGCATTGGAGCAAGTTGTCATGTGGTTAGAACGAGCTGAGCGTGTTGCAGAAAACGACAAACAAGCCGTTGTGATTAGAAAGTTAATTCAGTTTTACAAAACCGGAGATTTAAAAGCGTGGGACGACTTCAACATCCAATGGGCGAGAGCCACGGAAGGTGACATTGATTTTATTCACGGTTTTGTTGAGGTATACAATGATCCACTTGGAAACAGAGGTTCATACGAAACGATTGTAGAAATCAATGACTTTGAAGCAAGTGAAAGAATGAAAGTGATGATGGATCACGCACAATGGTTTGAGGACAACAGTCCTACACATCCTGAGCACAAGAAAAAAGAAGTAAAAGGAATTACATACAAAGTAGTCAACGTAGCCGGTGAGTCAGGGGATGCCAATCCTTCAACTCCGATTGGTGTTAATCTCCCCAACTCTCAATGGATCCGTACTTTACATGGTTCAAAAAGTGTGAGCTTAGGAAACATTGAAGATGCCAACAACAAGGCTGGTGGGTCAGGCATGCTGACTGAATTTGCCCATGATGCTGAAGAAATTGAGCGCGCAATCAAATATGGAGAAATTGCCGGCAAGATGCACACTGCAATGCACGAAGTTATTGGCCATGCGAGTGGACAATTGGAAAATGGTGTTGCTCCTTCTTCTCAGACACTAAAAGAGTTTGCATCAACCATTGAAGAAGGGCGTGCAGATTTGGTTGCCTTGTATTATGTAATGGATCCACAACTAGTAGAATGGGGATTGATGCCCAGTATCGAAGTAGGTTTCGCCGAATACGATGGGTATTTCAGAAATGGAATGTTGGTTCAATTGCGCAGATTGAAATTTGAAGAAGAAATCGAAGAAGCCCACATGCGCAATAGAGCTTGGATCTGCAATTGGATTTTTGAACAAGCACAATCCAGTGAAAATCCTGCCATTGTAAAAGTGGAGCGTGATGGAAAAACATATTTCGACATCCGTGACTACAAAGCAATCCGTATTTACGTTGGAAAACTTCTAAATGAGGTGCAAAGAATTACATCACAAGGGGATTATGAAGCAGCCAAAAATTTAGCTGATGGATATGGTAAAAAAGTTGATTTGGACATTCACAAAGAAGTAGTCTATCGTTCAGAAAAATTGAACATCCCGCCATACAACGGATTCATGAACCCAGTTCTGGTTCCTGTAAAAGACAACAATGGCAACGTCGTTGATGTCAAAGTAACCTACATGAAAGAATTCTCTGAACAGATGTTGATGTACAGCAAAGAATTTGGATTTTTGAAATAGATTATTCCGCACTAACTGAAAAAAGGGGACCTGCGTCCCCTTTTTTTATTTGGTCATCAAATAATGTGTTCCAATAATGGGAATCTGATACGGCTCAGATCTCACTTGCCATCCGCAGTTCAAATAAAATGGAACAGCAATTTGCCTTGCATCACACCAAAAATTCTCGCCTTGATAATTCGAGATCGCATAAGACAAAAGTTTTTTTCCTATGCCTGCACCTCTAATGGAAGGATGAGTGGCCATTGCCCGCAATCGAATATTACAGAGCATCGAATCAATTGTTCTTGCTTCATGCATCATCGTGCAACATGCAACTACTTCATTGTTTTCATCTCTTGCGGAAAAGTGCTTGGTGCCCTTTTCAAAATCAGCGTCCAATAGACAATCATCTATGCTTGACTTGTGCGGCCATAAAACCAAAAAGCGCAATGAACGTAGGTCCATTGCGCTTTCCTCTTGAAAACTATAATTCATTTATGCCAATACAGCTTTTACTTTGTCTGCTGCCTCTTGCAAAGTGATAGCACTATGCACAGCCAATCCACTGTTGTCAATCAATTGTTTAGCCTCTTCAGCATTGGTTCCTTGCAAACGAACAATAATAGGAACTTCAATGTTGCCCATATTCTTGTACGCATCCACTACCCCTTGAGCAACACGGTCGCAACGAACGATACCACCAAAGATGTTTACCAAAATCGCTTTAACGGCTGAATCACGAAGAATCATTCTGAAGGCAGTTTCTACACGTTTTGCATCCGCTGTACCACCGACATCCAAAAAGTTAGCGGGTTCACCACCACTTAATTTGATGATATCCATTGTAGCCATTGCCAAACCTGCACCATTAACCATACAACCTACGTTACCATCCAATTTCACATAGTTCAAACCGGCAGCGCCAGCTTCAACTTCGATAGGATCCTCTTCTGTAACGTCGCGCATCGCCAAGTAATCTGGATGACGGAACAAACCGTTTCCATCAAATGTAACTTTGGCATCTACAGCAATAACTTTGTCGTCTGATGTTTTAAGAACTGGATTGATCTCAAACATAGAAGCATCACAACCCACATATGCAGCATACAATGCCTTTACAAATTTGCCCATTTGCTTGAACGCTTCACCGCTCAAACCCAAATTGAAAGCAATCTTTCTCGTTTGGAAATCCGTTACCCCTGTTAATGGATCGATGGTTTCTTTGAATATACGCTCAGGTGTTTTTTCAGCTACCTCTTCGATATTCATACCGCCATCTTGAGAATAAACGATCACATTTCTGCCTTGACCTCTATCCAACAAAACCGACATATAAAACTCTTTGGGCTCACTAGCACCTGGAGCATACACATCTTCAGCGACAAACACCTTGCTTACTAATTTTCCAGTAGCCTTGGTTTGAAGGGTCACCAAGTGACCACCCAAAATACCAGCAGCCTTTTCTGGAACTTCGTCAATACTTTTTGCCAAAACGACACCACGAGAACCGGTCTCAGTTACCGTTCCTTTTCCGCGACCACCGGCATGAATTTGGGCTTTCACCACAAACCAACCTGTGCCAGTTTCTTCTTTCAAGCGGACAGCCGCTTCTTTTGCTTCTTCTGGTGTAGAAGCTACATAACCGCGTTGAACCGCAACACCATATTGCGATAAAATGCTCTTTCCTTGGTACTCGTGAATATTCATTTCTCAAATATTTTTCGGTTGCGAAGGTAAGCGAAATCCTTCTTTACTTTGCAAAGTGATCGAAATCAAAAATCTAAAGAAAAATTACGGTCCCTTGGAGGTTCTCAAGGGTGTTGATTTATCCATACAAAAAGGCGAAGTCGTATCCATCGTTGGCGCATCAGGAGCAGGAAAATCAACGCTTCTGCAGATTTTGGGCACTTTGGATCGACCCGATTCTGGCAGTATCTTCTTTGACCATGAGGATGTCTTCAAGTTGAGCGCATCACAACTCAACAAGTTTCGAAATCAAAAAATTGGTTTCGTTTTTCAGTTTCACAATCTTTTACCGGAGTTTACAGCTTTGGAAAACGTCATGATGCCCGCATTGATCGCAGGGACCAATAAGGACGATGCTAAAAAACGGGCTTTGGAATTGATGGCCTTACTTCATGTTGAAGCACGACAC
Organism: Bacteroidota bacterium; assembly: GCA_039805365.1. Classification (GTDB taxonomy): domain Bacteria; phylum Bacteroidota; class Bacteroidia; order Flavobacteriales_D; family Sanyastnellaceae; genus CAMCTV01. The sequence continues at coordinate 7,829 of JBDLUK010000172.1, forward strand.
CACCACTCCCCATCTGAACTCTCCGGAGGTGAGCAACAAAGAATGGCTGTAGCGCGGGCTTTGATGAACAATCCCTCAATCATTCTAGCTGATGAACCCTCTGGAAATCTTGACTCTCAGCATGCAGAGGAACTGCACCAACTATTTTTTCAGCTGCGCACTCAAATGAACCAAACCTTTGTCATTGTCACGCACAATGAAAAACTAGCAGGACAATCCGACAGAATTTTAAAAATGGTCGATGGTCGCATTGAATACTAAGTATTCATCGCATATCTTTGTCACATGCACTTTTTAAGGCCTGAAATGTTGTGGGGGCTTACGGCTCTCTCTGTTCCGATTATCGTGCATCTTTTCAATTTTCGGAAACACAAAACATTGTACTTCCCTTTCACTTCATTTTTATCTGAAGTAAAAACGGAAAGTCAAAAAAAATCAAAGCTTCGTCACTTTATTATTCTATTGCTCCGACTAATCGCCATAGCAGCAATTGTAATCGCTTTTGCCCAACCCATACTTCCGCTTGATAAAGGGAACTCTGGCAAGAAACTCGTGTCCATCTACGTGGACAATTCGTTGAGTATGGAAAACAGTAAAAACGAAATCTCCCTGTTAGACCATGCCAAGAACAAAGCGCTAGATATCGCATTTGCTTACAATGAAAATGATATGTTCCAAATCATATCCAATGATTTCAAAGGAATCCAGCAACACTTTGTTTCAAAGAACAAAGCCATTGAAATTATTCAATCCATACAATTGAGTCCTGTCCATCGTTCTATTCAAGACGTTTGGGAACGTCAAAGGGATCTTTTTGAGAAAGACCAAAACCCAAATAAAAAAGTCTTTTGGATATCTGATTTTCAAAAATCCACATCAGCTTTGGACGATATAAAGTTCCTAAGCGAAGTGGATTACCGATGGGTTCCTGTTCAGAATGCAGAAAGCCCCAATATCTATATCGATAGCATTTATTTCGACTCCCCTTCGCATCTGATGGGACAGGAAGAAAAGTTATTGATTAGCGTCAAGAATAGCGGAAACACTGATATTCAAGATGTGCGCTGTGAGTTAAACATCAACAACCAAAACAAAGGTGTGACAAGTGTGAGCATTCCATCGGGGGGTGAACAAACCATATCCTATCAACTAACCCCTTCGCAGGAAGGTATTCAAATTGGATCTATCATTCTGAATGATCTCCCTATTCAATTTGACAACAAATATTTCTTTACCTACAAAGTTGAATCTTCCAGAAATATTGGTATTCTCGGAGACAATACGCATTCCACGGAAGTTTTCTTGAATGACCCACACTTCAAAACATCCAATTACTCGCCCACAAGTATAGATGTGCAAGCATGGTTAAAAAACGATGTATTGGTAATAGAAAATGTCCCCAATGTTTCTAGTGGAATTATGGCTGCCGCAATAGAGGCTGCAAAGAATGGAAAGACTTTGATTGTAATACCCGGAATTTCAGGAAACGCAGCATGGAATACATTCTTTCCTCAACTCAATTTGGGCAATAAAATTGAATTGATTGACCAAAACATGTCCGGTAAGGATCTGGACTACGAGTCTGTTCTATTTAGAAATATTTTTGATTCAAAAGACAAATTCGCATTGCCTTATTCTGAAAGACATTGGAGGTGGGCACCATCCTCTTCGATGACCACTGTGCTGAAGTATATCAATTCGGACCCTCTCATCGCCTACACCGCACTTGGTAATGGATCTGTTTGGATAATGAATGTTGACTGTGCGCACACCAATTTGTTTGGTCATAGTATTTTTCCTATCTCGCTTATACGAATGTCAGAATTGGCATCTTCACCTCAACCCTTAGATTTCACATTGGGACAAACTGTGCCCTTGAAGTTGAAAAACTTGAATCTGCAGGGAGACAATCAGCTTCAAATGAAGCATCGGATAAACAATGAAACCTTCATTCCCTTGGTCCGGAATATTCAAAACAATACAGAAATATCCATGGGGCCATTTTTACCCAGTACAGGGCACTACGATGTAATATGGAATCAACAGAGTATCTACACCATTGGTGTCAATTCAGGTAAACTTGAATCACAACTGCAGTTTTATAGCAAAGAGGAGTTAGAAGAGCAAAAAAACAAATACGAAGGGTTGTGCGATATAGAAATCATTGAAGAAGGAATTGAAAACATTGGGAACCTCGTTACCAAAATGGACGAAGGCAAACACCTGTGGTGGTTCCTTGTCATCTTAGCACTCACTTGTTTACTTACTGAATCAATTTTGATAGGCATATGGAAAATGTAAAAAACACCTGTATCAAAGCTGTTACGATTGTCGACCCCAATAGTCCATTCCATTTGAAAAAAATGGATGTATGGATTGAGAAAGGACGAATAAAAAAAATTGCAAAGTCTATTGTCCCTTCTACAACAACGACAATTGTTGAAGGCAAGGAAATGTTCCTATCTGCGGGTTGGATTGATGGTCAAGTAAGGGTTGGAGAGCCTGGAAATGAAGATGCTGAAACTTTTGCTACTGCAAGTCATGCAGCTACAAAAGGAGGTATTACGGATGTGGTTGTTTTCCCTTCGCACAATCCGCCAACATACCAAGCCGCTCAGGTAGCATACATTAAGCAAAATGGACAAAATGGAATTAAATTCCATCCTGTAGGTTGTCTTTCAGAGCAAATGAAAGGCAAGCAACTCTCAGAGATGTTCGACATGAAGAATGCCGGTGCTATTGCATTTTCAGACGATAAATCTGCTGTATCAACGACTCTTTTAGCGAGGGCATTGGAATACTCCAAAACATTTAATGGATTGGTCATCGTTTTGCCTTTCAATCACGAATTGAATCCTGGAGGCCTTATGCATGAAGGCAAAACAAGCACCCAAATGGGAACCAAAGGCTTAAGCAACGTAAGTGAATACATGCAGATTCAACGCGATATAGAAATTTTAAAGTACACCGGCGGACGCCTTCACTTCTCAAATATCTCTTGCAGTGAAAGTGTTGATATCATACGCAAAGCCAAAAAATCTGGTCTAGCTGTCACTTGTGGTATAGCGGCACATCAATTGAGTTTTATCGATGAGGATTTGAAATTATTTCCTTCCAATCTAAAAACCCTGCCTCCTTTCAGAACCAGCAAAGACAGAGATGCACTTATCAAGGGACTTGCCGATAATACCATCGATATCATCATGAGCGATCATACGCCCGTGGTGATTGAAGAAAAAAATGTAGAGTTCGAATATGCCTCCTTTGGCATTAGCAGCATACAACATGCATTTCAAATCGCTTTCACTGCATTAGAAGGTGACTTGTCATTGGAAGAAATCATCCAAAAATGGACAATAAATCCTTCTCAAATTTTTGGTATTCCTACCCATCGTATAGAAGAAGGCGAAACATTGCGCGCTACTTTATTTACGACGGCAGAAAACACCTTAGTGAACAAAAAAGATTGGAAATCCAAATCTGCCAATTCGCCTTTTATCGGTGAATGGCTGAGTGGACGTGTCATTGACACCTATTGCTCATAGCTTTATCGAATAGGTAGAACCCTCGATAGCTACTTGAGATTGAGCAAATACCTCTTGGGCTTCCTTCTCAAACAAGCTTAAATCATGGTACCTGGCACTAAAATGTCCCAGCAATAGTTTCTTTGCACGCAAATGATTGGCTACATCTGCAGCTTGTCGAGCAGTCGAATGAAATGTATGAGCGGCGCGCTCCACATGGTCTTCCAAAAAAGTAGACTCATGGTACAATAAGTCAACATCGAACAATTCTTCATCCTCCAATTTTAGAGGCACAGTATCTGAACAGAAAAAGTACTTTCTTATCGGCAAAGCCGGCTCACAAACATCAACGGATAAAATCGTTTTTCCATTTTCCCTGAAAACATCTATCCCCCTCTTCAATTGCACCATTTCTTCGATGCCGAGCTGATGCTCCTCAATAGCACTCTTATGAATTTTAAGCGGATGGGGTTTTTCAGAAAACAAAAATGCATGACAAGCAATTCGATGCTTTACTGGAACTGCTTTGACCGTCAAAAAATCAGTCTCATAAACAGTACCCGATTGATTCTTTTCAGTTGCCACAAATTGAACCGGAAATGTCAAGTACGAATCTGAAATTCGCAGAGTTTGAAAAATCCAAGGCTCCAGGTCTTTCGGAGCAATGATCGCCAATTCCTTGGTTCTACCCAATAAAGAAAAAGTACTCAATAGACCAATTAAACCAAAGAAGTGATCGCCGTGCAAATGCGAAATAAAAATCGCTTCAATCTTTTGCATTTTAAAACCCATCTGGCGAATACGCATCTGGGTCCCTTCACCGCAATCGATTAAAAAAGAATGATCATGTATAGAAACAAATTGGGCTGTGGGCGAAAGACGCTGAGTTGGCGTCGCTGCTCCACAGCCCAATATGGTAATGTCAAAATTCAATTAGTGCTGAACCAATAAACGACGAGTTACTTTGGTAGATCCGCTTTGTACAGTGTACAAATAAACACCTTCTTCCCAGTTAGATGTTTCGATTGCCAATTGATTTTCACCACGCTTGGCTGTAACTGTTTTCTCAAAAACTTTATTTCCAAGTAATCCTGTTACCACTACATCAACCTCTTCAACAGCTGGAGATTCAAATGGAATGTTCACCCAATTGTTAGCCGGATTAGGCTTGGCCATTCCTACTTCAAATGATTGATTGTTCACTAACGCAACAGAAGCATCTGCATTTACAACAAACGTATATCCTGTGTAAGCATATGGAATAGGAATCTGAACACCGAAGAAAGTGATATTTGCTGTAACATTGATGGTAACTGGAAAAGATCCTGCTGTATTCGGCACACCTGATACGCTTCCGCAATATTGCCCGCCCGCATCAAAAGTACAGTTTGCAGGATTACAATTCAATGTAAGACCCAAATTGGAAACATCTTGCATTGTACCTGTACCATTATCATATTGAATGTTATTCAATTCAATGGTTGAAATTGGAACCCCTGTATAAGCAGGATCAATCAAACCTGCATCGGTTGGTACCAACATATAAATGACTTGGGTATATGGTTGATTCAAATATGCCGGAGTCAATCCTGTTGCAGTATCGGGATAAACGCCATAAGCTACTGCTCCAAAATTATAGTCTAGTGGATTGCATTGCGATTGTCCAACAAGAGACGAAGCTGCTACGAATAAAGAAAGTATTAGTTTTTTCATTTCTATAATATTAAAGTTCACGTTCTATTTCTTCCATATAAATCAGGTCAATTGCCTCATTGACCGTTGGAGTAATTTTCAAAATGGTTTCGAGTTGAGACAAAGCAATCAATTTCTTTACCGCTTCCTGCAAACCTGTTATAACACAAGTCCCATTGGCATCTCTACACAATCTATTCGCTACCAAAATGGCAGACAATCCTGACGAATCGATATATCTCGTGGAGGTAAGGTCCAATACAATATTTCGCACACCTGCCTTATTTTGCAATACAATCTCGCTCTTTAACTCAGGCGCTTGTAAAGCATCCAACTTCTCAACGTTGGTTGAGATGACGACTAATTTATCTTTTGGTTCTACTGCGAATTTCATACGAAGGCTTTTCTACAAATATAAAAGAATTTCTTGTTGAATCAAGACCTTTGAATTTGTTGTGCCAAAAGGTAAATAACAGCCATTCTAACCGCTACTCCATTTTCAACTTGATCAAGAATTATGCTTTGGTCGCCATCAGCCACTTCAGAGGAAATTTCAACACCTCTATTGATGGGACCGGGATGCATTACCACTATCTTCTTATTCAACTTATCGAGTCTTTCTTGTGTGAGCCCGTATTGTAAACTGTATTCTCTTAAGCTTGGAAAAAAGCGAACATCAGTGTCTTGCCTTTCCAATTGAATTCTTAACATGTTGGCGACATCGCACCATGCCAATGCCTTGTCTAGGTCGTGTTCTATTTTCACGCCCAGTTTTGCTAAATGTTTTGGGATCATCGTTGCGGGACCACAAACCATAACTTCAGCACCAACCTTTTGCAAGCAATCGATATTGGACAATGCAACACGTGAATGTGTGATGTCCCCAACAATAACAACTCTCTTACCTTTTAAATCGCCAATCTTTTCACGAATTGAGAACGCATCCAATAGCGCTTGAGTTGGATGCTCATGGGTTCCATCACCGGCGTTGATAATGGGCACATCAATATGTTGACTCAAGAAAATACAAGCTCCAGGAGATGCGTGTCGCATAACGACCATATCGACTTTCATGGCCAAAATGTTATTGACCGTATCTACAAGCGTCTCACCTTTCTTGACACTTGATGTAGCCGCAGAGAAATTAACAACATCAGCGCTTAGGCGCTTTTGCGCCAATTCAAAACTCAAACGCGTTCTTGTCGAATTTTCAAAAAACAAATTCGCTACTGTGATATCACGCAATGAAGGCACCTTTTTAATTGGTCGTTGCAGCACTTCCTTGAACTCATCAGCGTGCTCAAAAATCAATTGGATATCGGCGGCAGACAAATCTTTGATACCGAGAAGGTGCCTTGTGGACAATTGCTTTTCTTGCATAAACTTACTCTTGAGCTAATAATACTTGTGAAGACGCATTGTCTTCATTTTTCCAAATCACACGCACCTTTTGACCATCGTAATGATCTATACTCTTCCCGACGAACAAAGGTTCAATGGGCAGCTGTCTTGAAAATTTCCTATTGATGAGTACCATCAAATCTATCGCAGAAGGACGGCCATATTCCATCAAAGCTTCTATACCCGCGCGAATGGTTCTTCCTGTAAATAGCACATCATCCACCAATACCACTTTGTATCCATCAAGATTTACTGGGATTTTTGTAGTGTGGGCCAACAACTGTTTGTCTCCTCTTCTAAAATCATCGCGATAAAAAGTGGGATCAATAATACCCGTGTGGATGTCAATATTGGGATACAATTGCTTCAGTTGTGATGATAATTCCTTTAAAAAATCCACACCCCTCGGCTGCAAACCGATTAAAATAAACTTTTCAAAGGGAGAGTAATTTTCTACCAACTGATGACAGAGCCGTTGAATAACTATTTGCAATAGTCCCTCATCCATCAAAACCTTTTTCTTGGCCATGCCACAAATTTAATCTGAAAAACCTACTCCGGCGAAATAAAATGCATGTCATCATGACGCGACTGAATGTCGTTTTTTACATTTCTAATTCTGATAGCCAATCGAGCAAAATCCTGGTAACCATGGTCAACCAGCCAACTAAGCGCTTCCTCTTGGTTATCCCCAGCGCGACCTACCTTCTCCAGTATTCCAAAATCAAACTTTGTCAACCACTGACAAGCACTTTCCTTCCCCTCAGCACACTCGACACAGGCAATTAAATGTGGAAACTTATTCTCCAACAACCACTCTCGCGCTTCCCTTTTGTGGTGCAGTGCAAAAACAAAAAGGCCAAGTTCAGGGAAACCGTTGGTCATTAACCAATCCCTAATTTCCTTATTGCCCCCAACCGCTTCTGCCCAAGCCAAAACTACTTTTGAATTGTATGCCATAATTTTAGACAAATTAAGAATGAAAAATCAATTACTCAGATTAATTTTGTAAAATATGCAAAGTAGCCAGCACTTAAAATTCTTTTTCGCTTTTTCGCTTTGCGTTTTAATTCAACATTCGTTTGGTCAAATTATACTTGGCCCTGACGCTGAAAAACTGATTAAAAGTCCTTTTGAGATTGTCGACAAGGGCTGGGTTGATCGAGGCTCGATAAGCTTAAATTCAACACAAACTTATTTAAGTAATTGGTCAGCGGGAGGGAATTCCGCCATCAATATTTCAGGCATGGGTACCTACAGCCTATTTTACAGAGATGATCGACACAGTTGGGACAATATATTCAACTTTGCTTACGGCCGGTCTTTGATCGATATCAAAGAACCATCTATCAAGACCGACGATAAAATTGATTTGACCAGCAAATACGGCCGACTAGCCAAATACAATTGGAGTTATACTGCGATGGTTAACTTCAAAACCCAATTTGCACCCGGATACGTAGCTGGCTCCAAAGGCCTACCGGACCTTGCCCGTGGAAAAATTTCTGATTGGCTATCTCCCGCCTATTTTACAGCCGCCCTAGGCATGGACTACCTTGAGCAGCGCAAGATTACATGCTTTGTCTCCCCTTTTACTTGTAAAGGAACCATCGTAAAAAATCAACGTCTTGCTAACCTTGGTCAATTTGGCGTAACTCCGGCAACTTATGACAACGAAGGGGAAATCATCACTCCAGGAAAAAACATCCGAATTGAATATGGAGCCTATCTACGAATGGGATTCTCTAAATCTTGGAAAGAACAATATAGACTGGATTCCAAACTAGAGTTGTTTTCCAGCTATTTGAACCAACCTCAAAACATCGACGTGAACTTTGAAGGTGTATTGGGTTGCAAAATCAACAAATACTTGGGTTTTTCTCTCATTATGCAAATGCTTTACGACGATGACATTATTTTGGTCAAAACCCCCGCAGGATTTGACAGCCAAGGAAATCCAACTGCCGAAATCAAAGGACCAGGAGTGCAATTGAGAGAGGTTTTAGCAATCGGCTTTCAATATTCTTTGTAATTAAACATTTTATTACTATGTTTGCATCCCAATTTTAGAAAAGATGAAAGACGGAATTCACCCAGAAAACTATCGCTTAGTAGTTTTTAAAGATATGTCCAATGAATATGCATTCCTTGGAAAATCAACAATTAATACCAAAGAAACCATCCAATGGGAAGATGGTAATGAGTATCCATTAGTAAAATTGGAGATCACTCACACCTCTCACCCATTTTTTACTGGAAAATCCCAGTTGGTGGATACAGCAGGTCGTATCGATAAATTCAACAGTCGTTACTCCAAATTCAAGAAGTAATTTTTTTGATAATAGATTTGAAAAAGGGGCTTATTGCCCCTTTTTCTTTTGGTATCTCGGATGGAAAACGAGTATTTCCTCTTTGAGTCTCTGACGATCCAAATGCGTGTATATCTCTGTCGTTGTGATGGATGCATGACCCAACATTTCTTGAACCGACCTGAGGTCAGCACCAGCCTCCACCAAATGAGTTGCAAAAGAATGCCGAAATGTATGGGGTGAAATCTCCTTTTGGACACCAACCATCCTGGCTTGGCGCTTAACGATATTAAGGACAGTCATACGGGTCAACGGCTTGCCTCTATAATTTAGGAATAGTACATCCTCAGCCTGTGAAATTATTTGCAAATGGCTTCTTTCCACTTCCATGTAATGAAAAATCCATTTCACAGCCCACTCCCCCACTGGAACCAAACGTTCTTTGTTGCCCTTTCCTACAATTCTTAGATAGCCCTCATCCCAATGGCATTGAGAAATTTTCAAACCCAAAAGTTCACTCACCCGCAATCCCGAGCTGTACAACAATTCCAACATCGCACGATCTCTGTGTCCCATTGTGTTGGACAAATCCACAGAATCTATCAATGCCAACACCTCACTTTGATTCAGCACATCAGGCAAGTACCTTCCCATTTTGGGCGCTTCAATCAATTCCATAGGATCGATTTTGATGTAACGCTCTAAAAAAAGAAAATGGAAAAAAGAACGTAAGGTGCTGATCATCCTGCTCTGACTTGATGAGGCCATATCCTCTCCAACACAACTTTTTAAAAATGCTCGAACATCAGCCGTCTCCCAGGCCAACAAAGGCTTTGAAACGTCCTTAGCAAAAGCCATGGCCTTCTTCAAATCAAATGAATACGACTCCACTGAGGTTGCTGCCAATACTCGCTCAACCCTCAAGTAGGTGATGAAATCTCGAAAAAGAATTGTATCGTTCATGCCTCTATATAAAGCGAAAACCCTCTTTCGAGGGTTTTCAGACAACATTACCTAAACAAATTCTATTATTAACCAAAGTACTTATGTAAGCCGTTGCTTGACAATAAGTATATTTTTATCCTTTACTGAATCCACTTTTGTTGGGATATCATCAAGGCTTCTTGTACTGTAATTCTATTCCCATCCTGAAAAGCTGTTACAAATGGTCCGGGTAAATTTGGACATTTTGCATTTAAACTTTCTCTTTTACCGCGAGCATCCTTGTAATCAGAATAGCTTCCAACCGTCCATTTCATCCAACCTTCATGATTGCTCACTTGCTTTTCTTCTTGAACGCCATATTTGTTCACCCACTCCTCCTCGGATACACTTCTATGGTTGGCCAATATCTGAACCTTAAAGCTCACTTTGGATTGACCAGAAGTTACACTAGCAGAGGACTTGGCCTTAATCTCCGGGCTCTCAGGCGTCTTCACCGCATCCGGCTTTGATACTCTGGTAGGACTTGAAGGCGTTTTGACTTCCCCAACGGCTTCAACTACAACTTCCTTTTTCTCTTCTTGAACCTGGGTCTCCTGAATCTCTGATTTGATCTCCTGCGTATTTTGCGCTTCGGCTTTTGCAGCCTGAGATGCCAATATAATGGGTACTTCGCGCGGCTGATTATCCACGGTGAAGCTTAACTTCCCGTCAATGGTCAAGCCATCTTCAGGAATTGAAGCACATTTTAATTTGTATTTCACAACAACTGTCTCAGCAGCTGGCACTTCAAACCAAACAAATTTTATCGTTGAACCATCTACTGTTACCGTAGCACCTGCACTTTGGAATTTTGATAAAACGCAACCGTTGGAGGCCCATTCCTGCATTTTCAAAAAACCCTTCATTCCATTGAGATGCAATACCAATTCAACAATAAATTCATCATCTTTCTTGGTGACTGTTCTTTCACAAGCCGGTAAATCATTTGCTGCATTCAGGAAGGAGTGAAAAGATTGCTCAATCACATCTTCACCCATCTCAGAATTGTTTACTTGAACGGAGCCATTGATAATTTGATTATCAATCGCCACTTCTTTCTTTTTGTTATTTTCTACAAAAGAAAAAACACCTTGTAATTTTTCCAAAGTTTTACTGCCCTGCAGATGAACCAACTGATAGGTAATATCAAAATGACTTACATCCGGAAGATTCATCCAGACAAATCTCATTTTCCTTTCAGAGAAAGTAAAAGATGCTCCTTTTGTTTCTATGGCTTTGGCTGTAAAACCATCAGGAACATTAATTTCCAACATTGCAAAACCATCAATATCAGACTTATTAACTTTAACTTTGATTACTGAAACACCATTAGCCCCTAGCACTGCAGGGATTTCTTGACGCACCGTTGGTTCTTCCCACGAAAAAAGTGAAGCAACAGAGATCAGTAAAAGGTGTAATGTTATCAATAAAATTCTCATAAAATGAATTTTGTCGAAACAAAGGTGATTTTTCTCTTTGCTGGTTTTTGGGTTTGTTTGAACATTTGCAAACAGCAAAATGTGAATTATGAAAACCCTTCCTCAAAAAGTCCAACAAGTAAAGAAAGTGTATGCGAGATTGGATGCTCACATTGACAGTCTTCAAAACGAATCCGGATTGCGCTGTATTTCAGGATGTGGGCAATGCTGCAAAAAGCCCGACGTAGAAGCTTCTCCTGTAGAATTTCTTCCACTGGCTTTGGAATGGTTTGACCAAGACATTCACTGGGATCAATATGAGCAACTTCAATCAAAAGCAGACCCAACATGCTTTGTGTTTCGTCCTAACGTCACATCATTTGGAGGGCTTTGTAACGCATATCCCAACCGAGGATTGATATGCAGACTTTTTGGCTATTCCGCCCGCATTAATAAAGAAGAGAAAAAAGAATTGGTGACATGCAAAATCCTCAAAGAGGAAATGCCAAATGAGGTTGCTAAAGCCTCTGATTCCGGAAAAAAATTACCTGTGATGGTACACTATCATTCCAGAATGTCCTCGATAGATATTCAATTGAATGACAGGATGCCCATCAATAAAGCGATGCAAAAGGCTATTGAAACCGTGGCAGCATATTACGCTTATCGAAAACGAAGAAAACCCAATAAGGTTTAATTCATTGTTAATCCGAAACGCCAATCTTGAATAGAACTTAATCTTGAAAAAATTATTTCTATGCTTTTCAAAAAGATCTTCATCATTTTAGCACTCTCAGCATCTGCAATCACGTTAAACGCCCAAGCAAGTCAATCCTTCATCAATCAAAACGCTTGGGTAAACAACACGATTATTTGGAGTATTTCTCCTAAATGGTCCATTCATCAAGAAGTGCAATGGCGAAGAAATGAGTATTTCAATTTTCCACAACAAACACTTCTCCGTGGAGGCCTGACACGCGATATTGGAGCTG
>JBDLUK010000173.1:0-5465 GCA_039805365.1 Bacteroidota bacterium
ATTGGGATTGTTGTTTTTTATTTCTACAAGCATGGAATCACCTGTTATTTGGCGATTGCCCGCCCACATGATGGGGTTATCAAAGAAATACAAACTGCTATCAGATGCCTGGAAAACCAATGAGTCCGCTTTGCCTTGAAACTCGGGATGATAAAAACGGGCGTGGTTATAGGCTTTTACGAGATCACCGTTTACACTGTCTCTTTTCATCCACAGAGTATCAGACTGAAGAAGTAGGGTGTCTTTTTCGAAAACGTTGTAGTATTGTGGTTGTTGTGTTACCCATTGCGTACCTTCTTGCTGCCAGTATTGCCCCTTTCCTCCAGTGATCCATTTGTTTTCTAAAGTGTCTTTTATTTCAACATGCCCAAATGCTTTTCCCCAACCTTCTTTGCCGTTGAAGAATATGGTATCTGCCGTAAGAATCTGCGTTTTAGAAATGACTTTTGGATGTTCCATCATTTCTGAATATTCCGTTTGTGTATTATAAAATCCTTTTGAGCAAAGTAGTTTTTCGTCTTCGGATACAATTTGTGTTGGTGCGAGGTAGTATGCGACTTCTTTGATGTTATCGTACTTTAGTTTTTCTGTTGTTAGCGTGTAGGTATCGTTTTTTAGAACTACATTTTTTTCAAAAAAGGATATTCCTGTTTCGGTGTTGTAAGTTCCTTTGTAACTGGTGAGGGTATTCTTTTTGCCATTGGATACAATCTTGCCTCCGCCTGTATAGCTTGCCCAATGGGTAGAGAGCTGGTATTCCATTTTGGGCGATGTCAACGTCATATTGTCATCCACGAGCAATGCATCTCCATTCAGAACAGCTTTGTTCTCTTCGTTGCGATAGAAAAGTTCGTTTCCTGTTAATGTATAATCACCGGGTTTTACGATACGGATTTTACCAAATGCTTTGAAGTCGCGATTATCAAACCAATAAGCACTATCGCAATAAAGGTGATTACCTCCTCTTTCAAAGTGAACATTGCCGATAACGCGCTGCGCATCAACCAATTTTTTGGAATAATAGATGTTGTCCGAGTAAACAAGTTGCACTTTGTCTTGTCCCCATAAATTTGGGAGGTGTGCTATCAAAAGCAATCCCAATAGGAACAAGCGAGGCATCATGCGTTCATTGATATGGTTTGCTTGCGATCTGGCCCAACGGAAACATAAGTGATGGGAAGTTCCAAAGCCTTTTCAATAAAATCAATATACCCATTCAATTCAATAGGAAATTGATTTTTATTTTCAAGCTGAGTAAGATCGGCTTTCCAACCAGGAAGCTTAGTGTATACAGGCTCTAACGTTTCAGCATGGCTATCATATGGAAGATAATCGATCAATTCACCTTTCCAACGGTAGTGGGTGCAAATTTGAATTTCATCAAAGATGCTCAATACATCCGCTTTCATCATGAAGAGTTCTGTAACACCGTTGATCATACAAGCGTATTTCAATGCGGGGATATCCAACCAACCACAACGTCTAGCACGGCCAGTTGTAGAACCAAATTCATGGCCTTCTTGGCGCATTCTTTCGCCGGTCTCTTCATGCAATTCAGTAGGGAAAGGTCCTGAACCAACACGCGTGCAATAGGCTTTGAAAATACCAAATACATCCCCAATTCTATTGGGCGCAACACCTAATCCGGTGCAAGCGCCAGCGGTAACCGTATTGCTTGAGGTAACAAAAGGATATGAACCAAAGTCAATGTCCAACAATGATCCTTGGGCTCCTTCTGCCAATATTTTCTTTCCTGATTTTAACGCAGCATTTAAGTAATGCTCACTATCGATAATTTGAAGACCTTTCAAATACTGGACGCTTTCTAACCACTCAGCCTCCATCGGGGCCAAGTCAAAGGCAAAATCATATTGCGATAAGATTCGCAAATGCTTTTCTTTTAATTCGTTGTATTTTGATTCAAAATTAGATTCCAAAACATCACCAACACGCAAACCATTTCTTCCAGTCTTGTCCATGTAAGTTGGACCGATACCTTTGAGCGTTGAACCAATTTTAGCACTTCCCTTGGCCGCTTCCGAAGCAGCATCCAAAAGGCGATGTGTAGGTAAAATCAAATGTGCTTTGCGTGAAATCAGCAATCGACTTTGGAAATCAATGTTGCGTTCAGTCAACTTATCCAATTCCTTTTTGAAAATGATGGGATCGATGACGACACCATTTCCAATGACATTTTGAACATTTGAATGAAATATTCCGGAAGGAATAGTGTGCAAGACATGTTTGACGCCGTCAAAAAGCAAAGTGTGCCCTGCATTTGGGCCGCCTTGAAAACGAGCAATGATATCGTAATTGGGGGTTAAAACATCAACTATTTTTCCCTTTCCTTCATCTCCCCATTGTAATCCGAGAAGAACCGCAGTTTTTTGAATCATACTATTGGTAAAGCGCAAAAATAAATCGAAAATGGTTGCGAATTATTTTTTTGTTGCGCGCTTGCCATAAAAGTTGAGACTGTGGTGTTGGATATCCACGTCAAATAGCTCTTCTAGCGTTTTTTTGATTTGTTGAATTCTTGGATCGCAGAACTCAATTACCTCTCCAGAATCCGTTAGGATGATGTGATCATGTTGTTGATTTTGAAATGCTCTTTCAAAATGCGCCGTGTTTTGTTGGCCAAATTGATTTTTCCGAACCAAGTGGCAATTCATGAGCAGTTCAATGGTATTGTACAAAGTGGCACGAGAAACACGGTATTTCTGAATTTTCATTCGGGTATACAGAGATTCAATATCAAAATGTCCGTCGAGATTATAAATTTCTCTGAGAATAGCAAATCGCTCCGGCGTTTTTCGGTGGCTATTTTCCTCCAAGTAAGTTCTAAAAATACTGTTTACTTTCTCTTGCAATTCTTCAGAAGACATAGGACAAAGATAGGATTAAGCAAACTCCGATTCAATTCTATCGACATTCAAAACACCTTCAACCGCTTTCAGGTTCATAATGAGATCGCTCAAATGTGCGGTATCATGAACCAAAACAACCACTTTCCCTTCAAATATTCCGGCATTGGCTTCAAATGAGATAGCGCGCATGTTCACGTTCATGTCTGTAGAAATGATGTTGGTGATTTTTTGAACCAATCCCACGTCATCTATCCCAGAAAATTTTAGGCCTACTTCAAATTGCACCAAATTCTGACTATTCCAACGGGCTTTAATTACGCGGTAGGCATATTTGCTCATCATCTCCTGTGCATTTGGGCAATTGGTACGGTGAATTTTAATCCCTTCGTCTACGGTAGTAAAACCAAACACTTCATCCCCGGGAATGGGGTTGCAACAGTTGGCCAATGTGAAATCAATCTTTTCCGGTTTGTCACCAATAAGCACGGTTTCGCTCATGCCAGGTGTCGCTACAATTTTTGTTGCGTCCGTTTCCGAGTTAGGAGTTTCTTTTTTCTTCGGAAACTTGATTCTGCCACCTTCAACTTTGAAACCTTTGAGCTTGGTCAAGTCAATTTTACCTTTTGCAATTTGGAAATATAGTTCGGTAGCTCCAAAGGTTTCGTAGTGACGTACTAACTCATCTACATTCACAGACAACCACTCAATTTTTAAATGACTGAATTTTTTTTGTAGATGTTCTTTTCCCTCTTCAATGATGTGCTTCTTCTCATCTTTTAATACTGCTTTTATTTTTTGTCGAGCACTTGCGGTAATGGCGATGTGGAGCCACTCTTCCTTCGGTTTTTGTTTTTTAGAAGTAAGGATTTCTATTTGATCACCACTTCGCAAAACATGGTTCAACGGAACCAATTTGTAATTGACTTTTGCACCAATACACTGACTTCCAATTTGGGAGTGAATATGAAAAGCAAAATCCAATGTGGTGCTGCCCTTTGGAAGTGTTTTCAATTCGCCTTTGGGTGTAAAGACATATATTTCTTCAGAGAACAGTGACAGCTTAAAGTTGTCAATAAATTCAATGGCATTTTCACTGGGACTCTCAAGAACTTCGCGGACTTGGCTCAACCATTTGTCCAATTTGGACTCTGGTGATTCCGTTGCGCTTTTGTATTTCCAATGCGCCGCATAACCTTTTTCGGCCATTTCATCCATTCTCTCCGATCTAATTTGAACCTCCACCCACTTGCCTGTTGGGGACATGACGGTAGTATGCAATGCCTCATAACCTGAGGATTTTGGAATGCTGATCCAATCGCGCAGACGCTCCGGACTGGGTTGATATTGATCACTAACAGCCGCATACACTCTCCAACAATCACTTTTCTCATGTTCCTCATCGCTTTTGATGATGATGCGAATGGCGAACAAGTCGTATATCTCTTCAAACGGAACTCCCTTTTGGTGAATTTTATTCCATATACTGTAGATCGATTTTGTTCTACTTTTTATTTCATACTGTAATCCCATGTTGTCCAACGCTCTGCGAATGGGGAGTGTGAATTGATTGATGAATCGGGTTCTAACCGCTTGTGTTTTTTGGAGGCGATTGGTGATGTCATCATATGCTTCGGGATCTTTGAATTTTAGCGACAAATCTTCCAGCTCCGTTTTGATATTGTACAATCCCAAGCGGTGAGCCAGAGGGGCGTACATGAAAACGGTCTCGCTCGCAATTTTAAGCTGTTTTTCTCTGGACATATGGTCCAGAGTGCGCATGTTGTGCAAGCGATCAGCTAGCTTGATGAGAATAACTCGAACATCATCGCTCAATGTAAGCAACATTTTTCTGAAGTTCTCAGCCTGTTGACTTGTTGTTTGGTGGTCAAATACCCCCGATATTTTGGTCAAACCGTCAATGACAATGCGCTCTTTTTTTCCGAACAAATTTTCGATATCATCTAAGGTGATATACGTATCTTCCACGGTATCATGCAAGAGCGCACAGACAATGGCAAGCGTCCCAAGTCCCAATTCCTCTGCTGCAATTTTTGCAACAGCAAGTGGGTGATAGATATACGGCTCACCACTTTTTCTGCGCATGTCCTTGTGCGCCTCAAGGGCTACATCAAAGGCCTTTCTGATTTTGGCGCGGTCGGCACGACTTTTAGATCGGTTACTAACCCGCAAGAGACCGCGGTAACGACGAACGATCTCTTTATTTTCTTCAACTAAATCGATTTCCACGGTTCGAAACTAGCCGACAATCCGTTGATGTCAAAGGGATAATACGCCAAATTGTTAAAACATTATGGCTCATAAAGTTTTGTTGGTATTTAAGGGCAATTTGTTTATTTTTGGCACTTAACCAAAATTTTTAAAGATGTATTTAAAATCTTTTATCACGAGGACGACGGGCTTTTTGTCTCTGGTCATTGCCGCTTTGATGATGCTAGTAGTTAATACCGCTAGCGCTCAGTGTGTGAGCAATGAGAGTATATCATTTAGCCCAGCCCCTGTTGGAGGTGTCTATGCACCAGGAACAATAGTTCAGATATGTTATTCTGTGGATTACGCTCAAAGCACTGCCAGTTGGGT
>JBDLUK010000174.1:0-3498 GCA_039805365.1 Bacteroidota bacterium
GTTGGAATTCAGCATTGGCTTGGATTTGTGGAGATACATGTGTTTGGAAAGCTTCAGAAAAAGCGCCATTGTGTGCGGTGGCATGTCAAAATATTTGGAATGAAGTTGCCAAAGAAAACAACTTACCAGAAGGAATTTCTTGTATCATCACAGGAAAAGTTCAAGAAGGTGAGTGGTTGGTAACAGATACCCGAGTGCCTTTGATTTCTGCAACAGGATCTACCCGCATGGGAAGAATTGTTGGAGCTAAGGTAGCTGAGCGTTTTGGAAAGAGTTTGTTGGAGTTGGGTGGTAACAACGCGATCATTGTGACGGACAGCGCAGATTTGAAAATGTGTATCCCTGCGATGGTCTTTGGTGCTGTAGGAACTGCAGGTCAACGTTGCACGACTACGCGTCGATTGATTATTCACGAGAGTTTGTATGAAGCAACCAAAGAGAGTTTGGTAAAAGCCTACGGTCAATTGCGCATTGGAGATCCATTGGATGCCAATAATCACGTGGGTCCACTTATCGATACAGATGCAGTAAACAATTACTTGAGCGCTATCGAACAATCCAAGGCACAAGGCGGAAAGGTATTGGTGGAAGGCGGAGTTTTAGAGGGAGATCAATATTCTTCTGGATGTTATGTGAAGCCTTGTATCATCGAGGCCAACAATGATATGGCCATCGTACAGCATGAAACATTTGCCCCCATTTTATATGTGATGTCGTACAAGACATTGGATGAGGCTATTGCGATGCAGAACGGTGTGGTTCAAGGATTGAGCTCCTCTATCATGACATTGAACATGAGAGAGGCAGAGCGTTTCTTGAGTTGTGAGGGATCGGATTGTGGAATTGCCAACGTCAATATCGGAACCAGTGGAGCCGAGATTGGTGGTGCATTTGGCGGTGAGAAAGAAACAGGCGGTGGACGTGAAAGCGGATCAGATGCTTGGAGAAATTACATGCGTCGTCAGACCAATACCATCAACTATTCTACTTCATTGCCATTGGCGCAAGGAATTAAATTTGATATTTAATGCAAAAGATTCTTCTTCTTCTATTTTCGTTTCTGATGCTTCAAAATGTAAATGGGCAGACTGAAAAGTGGTCGATGCAATTTCATCTGAATGACAGCGTAGATGCGGTTTTTGAGGTTTTGCTTGAGCACAGTGATGAAGGAAATATGGGATTAACCATTGAGAATGGAGGAGAGTTGATTTATTTGAACCAGATAGAAGGCCAGGAATTTCCTGGCTTTCTTTTTCCTTATTTTGAGTCAAAGATTGAATGGAATCCTGCGGACAAAGGAGACATGGCTTGGAAAGGATGGTTTGTGAAGAAGGGAGGAAAGCCCGTGTATTTTGATGCACAAAGAATGGCCAATGTTGTTTTGGAAGAATTTTGGAAAGATTCAAATTCTGGAGAACCTATTTCTATTTCAGAGGGTCCCCTCCTTTTTCGGCAGAAGGTGACTTTTGAGCCAGGCACGCCGGATGCTTATCAAGCCATAGGATTGTTTCAATTGTATGGAGGTGGAAAATGTACAGGAACGTTTTTAACTGAAACGGGAGATTATCGTTTTTTGAAAGGAACTTGGGATTTTAACCATATCCAAATGCAATGTTTGGATGGCGCTCATTTGTTTTGCTTTACAGCAGATGTAGCCCATGAGGAGGGTGCTTTTTACAACGGCAGATTTTACAGTGGCAATACCTATTCAGAAAAATGGGAAGGCGAGGAAAGTGCAGATTTTGAATTGCGTGATCCGGAGCATTTGGTACATCTGAAGAAAGGACATGAGCAAGAGGTTTTTTCATTTCAAGCCATGGATTTGCAAGGCAATATGAAAATATTTGGTGCTGAAGATTGGAAGGGTAAATTGAGCATCATACAATTGATGGGCACTTGGTGTCCCAATTGCACAGACGAAGGCAGGGTAATGGCAGCCATGCATAAAAAGTATGAAGCCAAAGGATTGCAAATTATTCCTGTGGCATTTGAGCGAAGTGATGATATCGCAGAGAACAAGCGCATGCTTCAAAAGCAAATGGCGCAATTAAATTGTGGTTATGAGGCCTACGTAGGTCGAGCAGAGGGAAAAGGCAAGGAAAGGGCTCAAAATGTGTTTCCGCAGCTTGAAAAAGTAATGGCGTTTCCCACAATGATTGTAGTGAATTCAGAAGGTAAAGTAATTCATGTGCATACGGGATTTAATGGGCCGGCAACAGGTGCGTATCACACCAAGGAAATATTGCAGTTGGAAAAGCTGATTCAGCAAGGATTACCAAAGTAATTCCAATTACTCCCCATATTGAAGAAGCCGCGGTTGTTCTTCACCCCAGTTTATTTTTCGAGTATGGTCGCAGCCCCCATGTAGGTTGGCAGCGATGAAAATTTCTTTGTTTGAATCTTTGCTTTTGAACAAAATAACCCGGTATTCCTTGGCCAATTCACGCGTATTGAATTCCACTCTATTTTTTTTCACTCGGTGTTCTTCGTAGAGTGGGAAGAACAGTTGTTTTTCTTTATCGTTTTGTCTTTGTATGTGCAGTATAGCCCGCCATTTTTCCGCGGTTTTTCTGTCCAATTGACATCCTCCGTGGCAATAATTTTCTTTGAACTTTTTGGTGTATGAATCATCTAATGGATATACTGTAAAGGTGATTTCTTCTTGATCCGGATTGATAATATCAAACGAAAAAATACCACCACCACAACGTTGTGCGAGGCTTTGGAAAGCGATCAAAAAAGAACAAATGGTTAGCAATATTCGCATGCAACAAATGTATGAAGAGATGATAGGGATATTAATCATCTTTAAGTTCCGGTCGCGATACAAGGTGTGTCTACCTTTGTTGGCGGGTAATACAAACGTTGAAGTTGTGAAAAGAGCAATATATATTTTTATCGGTTTGATGTTGGCCAATATTGTGTCAGCACAATCGCCGCAAGTTTTTCATACATGGCAAGAGCTTTCCCAATGGGTGAATACCCATTCCAGTGTTGTTGCGATTGGCGAAAAGCAGATGGATATGGCCAACTTAACCGAGCGTGCGGCCTGGGCCAATATTGTCAATCCTCGGATACCGACAACGGGAAGTTGGATCAACAACAATAATCTTCCTGTCAGCTTTATTCCTGCACAAATTTTTGGCGGGCCTGAAGGAACATTTAGAGAGGTCAAATTTGGTCAACAATACATCAGCACTTTCACAGCAGTTCCGCAAGTGGATTTGATCAATGCAGCCAGGTGGCAAGATGTGCGTACGGCTAAGGTCAACTCTGCCTTGGTTTCCAATGAGACGGCATTGAACAAGAAGAGAATACAAGATCAAGTGAATGTATTGTTCTGCAATATTTTAATGCTTCAGGAACAACGAAAGGTGTTGGTTCAATTTGTTGAAATAGCGGATAGCTTGGAGCGATTGGCTGCAAGGAAGTGTGATCAAGGGATAATTAGATTGCAAGACTGGAATGATACCCAAGTGAATCTGTTGCAACAGCAAG
>JBDLUK010000175.1:0-5450 GCA_039805365.1 Bacteroidota bacterium
CCACCGCAACATCCATTCCAGTCATCATTATTAAAAGACATCGTATGTTGATGATTTCCGTTGGTAGTAGTTGACGTATTGGGGGGATCAATAGAGTGTGTATGGGCACCCGCTGTACCAATAGCAAATGGGATAACTGGCATTGCCGTCGAAAATGCCTGGTCTACACCGGCTGTCGATCCACCTCTCAAAAATCTTCCAGATGTATTGATATTCTTCAATGTGAAAGTCGTTGCATTACTCGATGCAATAAATTGAGAAGGATAGGTAGTATTGAACACCTGAAAATCTGGATAATCCGCCCAGTTGTAAGTTCCTCCAGAAAGGGGTAACATAAAATTAGGAGGGGTTACATTGCTTGACCAAGCCAAAACAACACCCATGTCCAAAGGATTGGATACATTGTTCATCAATGTCCATTGTGTCCCGTTCCAAAAATAATATCCTGATGCCAATCCACCATTTCCATTGCAATAAACCATTAAACCTGAAGCCGGTGAAGCAATAGTTGTGATGTCAGTCAGCGAGGTAAGCGCTACACGGGGAGGCAAAAAACCCTTATCGGTAGCGTCAATTTGAAATTTTGCAGAAGCATGTGGTGTATCTGTACCCACAGAAACCTGAGCCATTGATTGCATGGCGCCAATTAAACAAATCAATCCTAAAACACTTTTTATTCTCATTTTCATGTCGCTTAAAATTTGGAAACGATACGACAAAATTATAAATAGGTTTCACGATAATTGGACAAAACTTTGTTTGACTAGGGTGCGTACAACAACATTAGGGGAGGTTGAAAATTTTATTTAATTCATTTTCAAACTATTAAAATTCAATTTGTTGAACGAAATGCAGATTGATTAGGGTGTTAATTCAGGCTAAAAAATCGATTTTATATACGAATTAATGGATATCTCCTTTGGAATTTCTAATTTCTTTCGAATCTGGGCGCGGTAATATTCAATGTTTTTTTCCGTGCAAGAAAGCAATAGGGACATTTCTTTACTGGTGTAATTTTGAGAAATCAACAACATAACACGCCGCTCATTTTCATTAAGTTGCGGATGGCTTTCTTGCAGTTCCAACACTTTCTGCGCATCCGACCCTTCCAAATTGGCCAATACCGCCAAATCCTGATAGTTGTTGAAAAACATCGTAAAATCCAACTTGGCCTGTCTAATCATAGAAGAATCCAATTGATTTGTTGAATCTTGTTCCTCCAGCAATTTAAAAAAAGATTCGATTTGCTTCTTGAGAATGGCAATTTTACCCACAGTCGCCAACACCGAACTCAATTTCTGGCTTTTAAATACCAAGTCTTGCTCCAACAATTCTTGTCTTTGTTGAGCCAGCTTCAGCTCCAAACTCTTCAATTTCAAATCTTCTTGAATATGTTTACCTCTTTGTTTCGTGCGATAATACAAAAATGCCGAGGAGACGATAAGGAGAAAAATAAGAAGGAACAAAGCCAGAATAAAGTAAAACTGCGCCTCAACACTATTGGACTTGGCCTCATTTTCTTTGATTTGGACTTCCAATTCTCGCTGAATATCTTTTCGTTCTGCAAGCAATGTAAAATCCAACAAGTCCGCCTTATTCCGCTGAATATCCCTTGATGACTCATTCAGTGCAGCCTCTCTCATGGCGTTATATGCCTTATGATCTTGACCCTTGCTGTGGTAATAAATTCCCAACAAATCGTAATACCCCTTCCAACCAATAAAATCATCACCAGGAATATCTGATTTGAGCGCTAAAATCTCTTGTTCACTTAATGGGCTGGGTTTGCCCAAAGCAATGGCGGACTTACACAACATAAAATCCAAAAGCACAGAATGCCTACCAATTTCAGTTTGGTAATTTGAATAAGCAACTGCTAACTCATTTTTGGCATCCAATTCCAAACCAAATTCAAATAATACTTCAAGAAAAATACCTTTGTAGAAACTTGCTTTCTGAATATAACCTTCCGCCAATTTGATGTGCCCATCAAAGCGTTTTTTCTGGTCTTGCAGCGCAAATAGCTTGGCTAAGTTGATATGCACCAAGGCATCTAAACTGTTGGAAAGTCCAAGCGGAATTTCTTTAAAATACTTCTCTGCTAAAACAAAATTCTGACTTTCCATATAAGCCACACCTATATTCATGTGGTTAATCCAAAAATTCTCTGTCTTCACATTTAGCCTATCAAAACCCCGTTTTGCCTCTAGAAAATAACTGATGGCCATTTGGTAATAGCCTTTGTACATGTATGCCGACCCCAAATTAGAAAGCACAGAAGAACGTTGCTCGAGTCCAATCAAATGAGTATAATTGTCATCTATTTCCTTCCAATAAAAAATAGCCGAATCAACTTGATTTGTTTGATAATTGATGATGCCCAATTGATCCAAAATAAAGTATTTGATTAGAGAGTCAGTTGCGGAATCATCACCCAAAACCGAAGTTAAATTTCCCTTTGCAATGTCATATTCACCCCGTCTCAATTGAGCATTGGCCGAATCCAACTTGGGATTTTTCGATATCAATTGTTGAAGGTCCTGCTCATTACTTGTGGATGAACTGGATTCATTATTGCAGGAAAAAAAGAAAAACACAATGCATAGCAAAAGAACTTGGGTTATGGACTTGGCGACAATCGAATGAAGCACGTTGATTAGAAACCCCTTTTTCTGCATGCGGTAAATCTAATACAAAAAAAAGGGCCCCACATGGAGCCCCCTTCTTTTCAAATTAAAATGTCTTATCGATTGACCACCATTCTCATGGTTTTCATTTCACCGTTTTGGATCATCTCGACCATGTAAACACCTGTAGCCAATGTCTGACCAAAATCGATGGTTGTACTCATATCACCATCCACCATGTAGCGGTTGGCAATGACCACGCGACCTGTAGCATCAACGATACGTATTTTCAATTCTCCTTCCATCCCAGACACTGCGAAATTCACAGACTGTCCGTTGTTTGGATTAGGATAGATTGAAGTTGTAACGCCATTCTCTGAACGCTCTGCAATTGCTCCACCCTCTTCGATAGTTGGCAT
This sequence comes from Bacteroidota bacterium, assembly GCA_039805365.1. Lineage (GTDB taxonomy): Bacteria > Bacteroidota > Bacteroidia > Flavobacteriales_D > Sanyastnellaceae > CAMCTV01. The sequence continues at coordinate 3,047 of JBDLUK010000175.1, forward strand.
TCCAGCCGCTCCGATAGTTTGAACACATGCACTGTTGCTAAATCCAGAATTTGAAACATTATCAAAGTGATTTGAGCGCACACGAACTGCATATTGCTGTCCATTTGCAATTCCATCTACTTGTGACAACGCCAAAATACGAGAAGCACCCAAAGCACCTTCCTCGTTAAAAGGAAGTGAATTGGTCAATGTAAATTCCCAAGTGTAATTCTTGGTTCCGCATACTGAACGATTTGTTGCAATTGATCCGGTAACCGTCTTATAAACGGGACAAGTATCAGTTGAACGAACAACCACAGGAGCTTCTGGAGACATCGTGATGGAAGCAACTGTTGTACCGCGAGCGGTCAATGTGTTGGCATTTCCAAATGCATCTGGCAAATTGTAAACAGCATCAACAGATACATAAACGGTTTGATTTGCACCAGACAAGTTAGCAGGAGTCAATTTACCCATTTGACAAACTGTTCCTGAAGGAATTTGATATGTAAATGCTGGAGTTCCAGAAATAGCGTTGGTGCTCCACTTGTTCACTACATAATTCACAGCACCAGAACGGAAAGCTGCTTTGAAGTTTTGACAAGTTGAAGAGTAAGTATTGGTGTAATTGGTATATGCACCAATATCAGCGGCTGACCCGCGCAAATAAGATGTGCGCATGGAGCAAATACCTGGTGTGCCATTTGTATTTCTGATACAAACATAGTACTGCTGACCTACTGTCAATTGGTCAAACAACAATGTTTCATTTCCAGCATCAGTTGCTAATCCTGTGTTACCGGAATGTACATCATTTTCAGTTGCCAATGCAATCATTGGTCCTGAACTCAAAGAAGCCGCATTGTACAAGGCAATTTCATTGTCATCATTACCAGTTGAACCCGTTAATGCAATTCTTACTGCATTGAATCCTGCAGTGAAAATGAACCAACGATCATTTCCAACACCAGGATTCTGTGGAGAATCAGTACCCGTCGTCAAATTCACTGACATTGCGTTTTGCACGCCAGATCCATACTGACCAATTCCAATGATATCAGCAGCGTCGGTTGGACCTGAACAAACCGCATCTCCATCCACGCAATCATCATCAACACCATTCTCACATTCCTCAGTACCTTCTGGATTTACGTTTTCATCGGTATCCAAACAATCCAAACCATTGGTTACATATCCAGGACCTGGACTTGTACAAGCAACTACTGCTGTACCTGTACCATAGCCATCTCCATCTGCATCGATGTAATATGAATTTTGAGCAAACCCTTCATCATTCGCACCACTACAGTTGTCATCCAAGCCATTGCAAATTTCTGTTCCGTTTGGATTAACAGCGGCTGATGCATCGTTGCAATCTGTACTGTCGGTTACATATCCTGCAGGTTGCACAGCAGCCAACATAGAGCTAGCAGCATCACCAAAACCATCGCCATCATTGTCTGCGTAATATGTATTTTGAGAAAATGCAAAAGCACCAGTCAAACGATTGAAAGAAATATTGTAAGAACCAGCAACAGTTTGGAAGTCGCCGCCATTTGGAACAGCAGTACCAGATGCGCCAAATACACCACCCCAATTCAATACCCAAGCATTGTTGGCGCGGAATTTCAATCCTCCACTTTGTAAAGTGTAGTTGTCCATCGTCCATGTAATACCGCCATCTGTAGAATTCATCGCAACATCTGTAGTCCAACCTTGAGCTCCCGATCCAATCATAGAAATCGGCGTTTGCGTGAAGCTATATGTCTTTGGGCTGGTATTGTTTACAAAAGTTACGGTGTAGTAACCAGGGGCCATTGTAAAGTTACCCGCACTAGTTGAAGCATCACCTGAGGGGAAAGTTGATCCACCATAAGAAACATCCCAAGCATCGTTCAATCTGAATTTAGCTTCACCACCAGAAAAGTAATAATCTGTCAAAGTGTAGATATTTCCATCAGGCGTAACCAATGGAACACTTGCTGACCAGTTGTTGAAAGCACCAATGATTCCAATGTTGTCAAACGCCGTCGCTACAGCTGTAAAAGTGTAAGCACCAGTGTTTCTATTGAATGTAATATCATAAGTTCCTGCTGTAGTTGGGATATTGTCTCCACCCTGAACACCAGTTCCAGTCGGCCATGCAGCGCTTCCCCAGTTTGTAGACCAAGAAGAGTTCGCACGGAATTTTACATAACCTGTTTGCATGAAATAATTAGATAGTGTGTATGTGTTTCCACCATCTGCTGAAGTCAAAGGAACGTCAGTAGACCATCCACCCGCTCCGTCTCCTATTAAGGTGATGGGAGTGGGTGTGAAAGAATAAGCCAAAGTTGAAGAATTGAAAGAGATATTGTAATGACCAGCAAGAGCAGGTACTCCTGATGTTGCACCACCCACAGCGGTTCCTGTTGGAAAAGCAGCA
>JBDLUK010000176.1:0-6451 GCA_039805365.1 Bacteroidota bacterium
TGCATTTTTTGCAACAGATAACGGATTAAAAGTGATGTGTTCTAGACTTATTTTACCAGCCTCTAGCTTGGAGTAATCAAGCACATCATTGATGATATTGAGCAATGCTTCGCTAGCAATATTGGCTATGTTAATATATTCCTTTTGTTCTGGTGAATTGGCAATCAATTTGAGTTCACGAATCATCCCGACAATTGCGTTGAGCGGGGTTCTGATTTCATGGGACATATTGGCTAAAAACTGTGTTTTAAAATCAGCTATTGCCTCTGCTTTATTTTTATCTCTAACCAAATTGAGTTCTAATTCCTTTTGTTTGGAGATATCCCAATGGATACCAATTGAACCATGATCATTCCCATCGTTGTCTATGTTGGGAGCTCCGCTGATTAGCCACCATCGAGAATCGCCTTTTTTTGTTTTGATTTTCAATTCATATGCGCCGGCATAACCTTCTTGTCTTCTTTGATTGATTTCATCCATCATTGCTTTATTGTCTTCATCGAGCAATAAAGCACTTGGATCCCTGCCGAGCAATTCACTTAATGTGTATCCGCTCATTCTGCAGAAACTTGGATTGACCTTTTTAATTAAACCATCCTCTCCAACTTCTAAAAGTCCCAATTGAAAATGATCTAGAATTCTATTGAATTTTTTTTCTTGAATATTCAGTTGAGTGTCAAAATCGTTTTGAGTGGACTGATATTCAAAAATGAAAGCGCGATAGCTGAAATGGGTGTCAAAAATTCCAAAGCTGTCCAGACTACATTTTTTGTTCTCCGCAATTTGCAAGGGAAGACGAATGATGGTAGCACCTTCCTCTGCAATGTCTTTGCAGGTTGCAGCTATTTGACTAATGTTCGCATTTCCTTTGAGTATGTTCTCAATTGGTTGATAAAACCAATCTTTCGTCTTTTCAAATAAAGGCAATTGGGGAAACCCTTCGTTTTGATAAAATATGACATGGCCATTGGGGAGCGTCAGAATACAAGCTTGATTTTCGGCATGTGAATTAAGTTGAGACTGCAATGGCTCAAACAAAACACTCAGCATACCATTGTGGATGCAAAAGGATGCTCGGAATGGTTCACCATCTATTCGACATTCAACTTCTCCTTCTGTTTGATGGACCCAGTTTTGTAAATGGAATTCAACCCATTTTCCGACAGATGAATTGTCAATAATCAGATTATTGTAGGCTAAATTTTTGATGTCGCTATCTAAAGCAACCTCGAAAAATAAAGGGCTTCGAAATCCGTGAGGTGTATTTAATTTTTGTGCTGTCAAAGCAAAATCCTTTCTCTAAAAATACACCAAAATGGGGTAGGGTGGTTCTTTATTTTAAAAGGCTAGTCAATTCTTCCGAAAGAGGGGATGTTTTGGAAGGGAAATGTTTGACCCATTGGCCATCTGGCGAGATTAATATCTTGTTGAAATTCCATGAAATTTCAGCATCAGAAACACCATTCAATTGCTTATTGGTTAACCACTGGTAGACAGGATGTTGGTCTTTTCCTTTGACACTGATTTTTTCAGTAATCAGGAAAGTAACACCATAATTTTTTGAGCAGAAAGTTGCAATCTCTTCCGCAGAACCAGGCTCCTGTCCCAAAAACTGATTGCAAGGAAATCCTACGATGATCAATTTATCAGCATATTTTTCTTGTAAATCTTGCAATTGCGCATACTGCGGGGTATATCCACATTTAGACGCTACATTTACGCATAGTACAAATTTCCCTTTGAATGAATTGAAATCTACCGGTTCGTTTTCTAAGCTATTAATTTTTAATGAATAGAAAGGCATAACATCATTGGCGATCATATTGGTAGGTTTTTGCCAGCGACCTCTGAATCCAAAAAGGACAACCAGAATGGCCATTGCGATAAGTAAAAAAATAATTTTCATAATCTTAAAACTAATAGAAGCTTTTAAAGTTCAATCAATGATTCTTTTTTTGACGAAAACAGCAGGATTTCCTTGCCAAATTTCATAGGCGGGTACCGTGCTATGAATTAAGGAGCCAGCTGATACTACAACGTGTCCCTCTATTCGTGCACCGGGCAACAGCGTGGACTTGGCACCAATCCAAGCGCCATCTTCAATGGTAATGGGGTGGGTTGTCAGGTCAAAGCCTACTTTGTCCCAGCGATGATTTCCTGTGATAATTGTAGCACCTTGTGAGATGCATACATGATTACCGATGGTCACATTGGTTAAATTATCTATCCATACATTTTCACCAATCCAAGTGTGGTCACCAATATGAAGTAGCCAGGGGTGTTTGATGTTTAGTCCGGGACGAAGGATGCATCCTTTTCCAATTCGAGCACCAAAGCTTTTTAGTACAATGGCTCGAAGGAATGAAAATGGATGTGCACTTTTGATGAAAATAGAATTGACCACAAACCAAAGCGATCTTTTCAAAAATGAACCGGGTTGATATTCCGGATTGGCAAACTTTGAAAGATCGACTTTCTTCATGATAGAAAACCTTGGTCAATCATTTCGCGTCGCAATTTCTCACTGGTGGTAGAGGAAACTGGCACCAATGGAAGGCGAAGGAAATGTTCACAAATGTTGAGTTGATCCAAAACTTCTTTGATACCTGCGGGATTACCTTCTGCAAATAACAAGTGTATGATGTCCAAAAGGCGGTAATGGATTTCACGGGCCTCCGTTATTTCTCCATTTAATGCGTGATTGACCATCTCTGAAAATTCTTTTGGAAATGCATTACCTACAACGGAAATAACACCATCCGCACCGCTTGCAATCAATGGAAGCGTTAATGCGTCGTCGCCGCTAATCACCAAAAACTCTTTTGGCGTTTGTTGAATCACCGACATTACTTGCTCTACATTTCCTGATGCCTCTTTTATGCCAATAACATTTCTGCAATCAAATGCGATTCTACTTACAGTGTCGGGCAAAAGATTTACTCCCGTTCTTCCTGGAACATTGTATAAAATGATGGGGAGTTTGCTGCTTTCTGAAAGCACTCTATAGTGCTCATACAAGCCATTTTGGGTAGGCTTATTGTAATATGGTGTAACCGATAATATAGCAGTGATGCCATGGGTTTCAATCCGACTTAACTGAGCTGCAATGTCTTTTGTGTTGTTTCCTCCGATGCCAAGAACGATGGGTTTACGACCATTGTTACAAGCCATGACGGTGTCCAATACCAACTTTTTTTCTTCTTTGTTCAGTGTGACTGATTCACCTGTTGTGCCCATGACAACCAAATAATCAGCACCACCAGTAACCAAATAGTCCGTTAGTTTTTTTAACGCAGGAACATCAACTTCTCCAGCTTTTGTGAATGGAGTAATCATGGCTACTCCTAAACCTCTCAATTCATTCATTTTAATGCGTTGTTTCCTAAGTATATTTTTAATTGTGACAGGTATTGGTCAAAAACAAAAGGGGGCTTCATGATCAACATAAAGTCTGCAAATTTTTCAGCGCCGGAAGATTGCATGCTAATCTTCATCTTGGCTTTGCTTTCTTTGAATAGATAAAGAAGTGGGAGAACATTTCCATCGGATAAATCGATGAGCATGTCAAATTCCTCATTTCTAAATGCAGTTACCCGGGTTACGGGTCGTCTGTGCCAATTTAAATCATCCTGTGTAAAGTAGCCAAACTCTAATTTTTGTGATTGCCAAATGGGGAGCATCTTTTCTTTGGCGGGAACATAACCCAGTGCCCTGATATTTTTTACTTGATGCTTTTCTTTCAACTCTTTGGCAAAGGCTCTGATTTTATTGTACAACCTTTCATCATCATCCTGATAAAGGATTCCGATGTTTTTGGCAGTGTCAAAATTGAACGCATGTTTGATGCGCACAGGCTCGGAGATTTTCTTGAGCATTTGAAAACCTGCTTTTTGCTTTACCTGTTGTACAATTTTCATTTCAACAAAAATAACCAATAAAAATAATTTTTGATTCTTTACATTAGCAAATCACAAAATAATATTTCGAGATGACACAAAACACAAAGGGCTTATCCTTATTTGCCTTGATCATGATAGCCATTGGGAGTACGATAGGATCGGGCGTGTTCAAAACACCCACCGATATTTCTCAGGCCGTTCCCGATGTTTTTTGGATGACTATTTTGTGGATTTTAGGTGGGGTAGTATCCATGATTGGTGCTTTGGTTTTTGCAGAATTGGGTACCAAAATTACCCATGCAGGCGGTGTGTATTCTTATCTCCGCGAAACCATTGGTGAAATGCCTGCTTTCCTCTATGGGTGGTGCCTTTTGACAGTGGTGAGTTCGGGGACCATCGCAGCATTGATTGTTGTCTTTGCGGATTACATGCAAAAGTTTATTGGATATTCGGACGGGTTAATCCCTTTGGTTGCAGCGATTGGAATTGTTGTTTTGACTTTGTTTAATGCCTTTTCTTTAAAGGCTTCCGAGTGGTTTGCGAATATTGCCACGATATTAAAAATGATAGGGATTTTTGGTGTGATTATCGTGTTGCTTTTTTGGGGAACTTCACCAAATGAAGCCCAAGTTGTGGCGGTTGCTCAGGATACGGCATCATTCAACTGGGCCAAGGCCTTTGTTGGGGTATTGTGGTCATACACGGGTTGGCATTATGCGAGTTTTGTCAGTGGCGATGCAAAAAATGCGAAGCGAGACGTTCCACTGGCAATGATTTTTGGGACATTGACAGTGACCGTTATTTATGTTTTGTGCAATTTGGGTTACACACATGTGATGTCCATTTCTGAAATTCAGAGTACCAAAACGCTTGCTGCCGATGCGATGGAAAAAGTATGGGCAGGCTCCGGATTTTGGGTTTCAATCCTCATAGCATTGTCCGTCTTTGGTTGCGCGGGATTGTATATTTTGGCCACGCCGAGGATTATTCAGCAAATGTCAAAAGAGGGTGTGTTTTTTAAAACATTCGCGACAGCTCACCCAAAGTTTGGCGTTCCATTAAAAGCCATTGTGATGCAATCCATTTGGGCCATCGTATTGGTTTTTGTTTGGGGGAAATTTGAGGCATTGTATACCTATGTAACCATTACCGAGTGGTTCTTTTTATTGCTAACCGCCCTTGGATTTGTTGCTTGGGTGTTGATTAAGAAGAAAGAAACTTTTTCAACGCGATCTGCGGTTTTCATTTTCTTGTCTTTGATATTCGCTGTTGTTGTGACTTGGTTTATTGTGGCCAATGCGCAGTCAGACGATCCAGCGGTATACTATGGCCTATTGGTTATTCCAATTGGTATGGTGGTCTATTATTTCATGAAAAAGTCGTCTAGTTAGTTCAAGGAATATTCTCTTATATTCGCTGACAAAGTTCAGTGAAATGAGAAAATTATATTCGATCGGTCTTGGGGTAGGTATGCTTCTTGGCTTGACTTGTATTGGGGATTCGGCCATTGCTCAAGCTCCCAAGAAAGGTCTTTTTGGAAAAAAGAAACATGCAGCAGCTCCTGTTAAAAAGGAAGAGGACAAGTATGCGGACATTTTAAAGAAATGTAAGAAGGTTGAGGGGCTATTCAACTTGTACCGCGATACCACATCAGGAAAGGTGTACATGGAAATTAGCAAGGCTCAAGTGGGGCAACAGTTCATTTATTTCAGCCACATTGTTGATGCACCGGTTGAAACAGGCTACCACAGAGGTTCTTTTGGCGATAGTAAAGTGGTTCAAGTAGAGAAGTGGTTCGATAAAATTGCATTTGTGCATCAGAACACGCATTACTACTATGATCCAGCGAGTCCATTGAGCAAGGCTTCCGATGCCAATATCAATGATCCAGTTTTGGCTACTGAAAAGATTGAAGCTACCAGTAAGGATCAAACCAAATACTTGATTGACGGTGATGCTTTATTCTTGACTGAGAAAATGCAATTGATTAAATACCCAAGTCAGCCAGGTCAACCTTCTGCTTTGGGCAGTTTGTCAGCCAACAAGACACACATCTTACAAATCAATTCATACCCTGAAAATACTGAAATCAAAGTAGAGTATGTTTATGAAAACGGAAGTCCGCAAATGGGTTCAGATGCGTTAGCCGATGCAAGAAACGTATCTGTTCAATACCAACATACTTGGTTGAGTCTTCCTCCAGATGGTTATCAACCCAGAAGAGACGACCCTCGTATTGGTTATTTCTCAACTCAGATTGATGACATGACAACTTATGAAACCATCAATTATCGTGATGTGATTCATCGATGGAGATTGGAAAAAAAGAATCCTGAGTTGGCTTTGTCAGAGCCCGTAAAGCCCATTACTTATTGGATTGAGAATACAACTCCTTATGAATGGAGACCATTAATTAAAGAAGCTTGTGAGCGTTGGAACATTGCATTTGAGAAAGCTGGATTTAAAAATGCTGTTGTCTGTTTGGAGCAACCTGAAGATGCAACATGGGATGCGGGAGATATCCGATACAACGTATTGCGTTGGTCCTCTAC
>JBDLUK010000177.1:0-3058 GCA_039805365.1 Bacteroidota bacterium
CCAATTGTTCCTTGTCCATACTTTCGTCCACCATTCCAGAAATTTTCACATATCCGCCCAATGGTAACCACCCCATTCCGTATTCTGTTCCGCCAATTTTCTTTTTGAAAATGCTAAACCATGGATCAAAAAACAAATAGAATTTTTCTACACGAATTTTAAAAAGTTTGGCAGGAATAAAGTGGCCTCCTTCGTGAAGGATAATCAATAAAGACAAACTCAAAAACAATTGCAAAGCCAACATCATAATCAATCAAATTTTACTTGGCAAAGGTACGCTGATATGCCTGCGCATATTTCAAAACGTACTTGCCAAAAACATCAAACTCTAAATTTACTCGAACACCCACCTCTACCTGATGTATGGTGGTATTGTCAAAGGTATATGGAATAATACAAACAGAAAAGGTATCCACGCCGCTATCCACTACTGTTAAACTAGTACCATTGACGCAGATGCTTCCCTTTTCAATGGTCAACCATTCCGGATTGGCATTGTATTGAAATGTAAATCGCCAGCTACCTTCCTCCTCAACTCTTCCTGTACAAAGAGCAGTCGTATCCACGTGACCCTGCACAATATGTCCATCCAAACGACCTTGAAAAGGCATGGCTCTTTCCAAATTCACCTTCCTTCCCACTTGCCAATCTGATAGACAAGTCTTGTTCAAACTCTCTTGAATAACCGTTACGGTATAGTGTTGATCGGTAATCGCCACGACAGTCAAGCAAACGCCATCATGGGCTATACTTTGGTCGATTTTTATTTCGTGTAAAAAATTGCACGCAACATCAAAATGGATATTGGCAGCTTCCTCGCGCCTTCCCACGATTTCTCCTATTGTTTCTACTATTCCTGTGAACATTTCTTATTCTATTATCGTTGATACCTTACCATCTATCAAATGCAACCAACCATTCAAACTGTAAGGGTTAATGCCCGCCAACCGAATTTCGAATACTTGAACGGTGTAATAATAAACACCATCCTCACATAATTTGCCTGTCTGCAAATCCTTGCCTGTCCAAATGATGGCAGGATCTGTTGTTTCAAATACCATTGTGCCCCAACGATTGAAAATCTTCATTTCCACATGATCAATGGATCGATATGGGAAAGCATCAAAAGTATCATTGTGCTGATCGCCATTGGGGGTGAACATGTTGGGCAATGCATAGAATGGGCAATTGTCCACACACAAAGTATCAGAAAATACACTTTCATTTTGATTGAACAGACCATTGGGCCATAGATTCAATGAATCAACAGCCGTAACAACATAGCAACCTGCAATACTAGCATCTCCACCTTCCTCCTGTATCGTGTAAGTAGTGTCCACATTGTTCTGTGTTTCATACAATAGAACAAAAGGTTCTCCTTGCACTTCTGCCCGATAAATCCGATAACCCGTAATATCATCGGCGCAGGTAGGACGATTCCAATGCAATTGCAATACTGGAACCTCACAATCCTGCTCGGATTTCAAAACAGGAGGACACGGAGGTTCTTGATCATAAGGCTGTGCACAAGCTTCTTGACTCCAATTCCAAAGCGGGTCTTTGACGCCTGTTGTCCCATAGGTTCCCTTGGTTCTCACTTTGTAACAATATGGTTGGTTGTTGATGAGGTCCTGATCTATCCAGCTCGAAACCGTTGTATCTAAAATCAAAACATAATCTGCATCTAGTGGTCCTTTTCTGTAATATTCATATCGAATGTTGTCCCAAGGCACTTCTTCAGTCAATTGAATCTGCATCGCGTTATCCAATGGTATCAACTGCATCCACGGACTCATTGCTGATGATGAATATCCAACTTCTATTTCATTGGACAACAATCGAACCCTGTAGCGGTGACTAGCGCTTAGGGTATTTAAATCACCGATTTGCGTCACGGCAGTATCCAAATTCATAAAGTCCGATTCAGTTGTACTGGACCAAACCATATTCTCTGAATTGGTGCCTGCTACCCTGTGATACAATTCATAGCGATAAGGTCCTGGATATTGAGTAACATTTAAGTCTGCCGGTGGCGACCAAGTGATGGTATCAACCCCATTCTCAAAACTTGTAACGCCAATAGTAACTTGGGTAATGATGGGAACTGTCTTCTCCAACTGCGCACATACCTCTTCACTGGCATAAGAAATAGAACCATCCGGCCATTTGGTGACAATCATGTAACAGTAGTTCGCTCCAAAATTAACGGCCTCATCCAAGAAAGTGGTATTCTCTACTCCATCAACTGTGGCCAAATATTGATAGCCCGTATACTCTGGAACGCCCAATTCACAATTACTTGGTACAAAACCGTACAAGCCATTGCGGCGATAGATTTGGTAATCTACTAAACTCGCCTGGTAAGGTGTAAAAATGTCTGAGCAACTGTGGGTATCCCATGAAACCTGAATACCATTGTTAAATGGAGATGCCGTTGGATTCTCAACCCTAGGCGCCACCACTTGAATGTTCATGGTTTCGATATAAGACAAATTCACATAGCCATCATCCGTTGCTTGAAAAGTCATTTGATAAGGCGCATAACGAATTTCCTCACACTCCGGGGTCCAACTAAAAATGTATGAACTGGGGTTGAAAGTGGCAGGATGAACGACATTGGTTAATGGACCACCAAAGGCCATCATGTCAATGTTGTCGCCGTTGGGATCAGATGCCACCAACTGGAACCAAAGATTGTCACCTGCCAAAACACATCTGTCTGCCACTGGCAGGATGACCGGAGGTTGGTTGTTGCAAGTGACAACTGTTATCTGCATGTCACGAATAACAAAACCTATGGCAACGCCTTGGCGATATTCTGTAATTTTAATGGCAATATTGTATTCCCCTGCAAGCAAAGGAACATTCCAATTGACATCACCCGTCATGGGATTGATGGTGAAAATATCCGCGGTTGAAGAAGTGATTTCGTTGGGCATGACCCAAGCTGGCACATCTCCCAAAGACAAGGGCAATCCTTCATCTCCCAGGCAACTCACCAAACTGTAAGACAATGAGTCTCCGTCTGGATCATATGCAGCTGGATTGTGCATCCAAG
>JBDLUK010000178.1:0-3051 GCA_039805365.1 Bacteroidota bacterium
TTGCGCAAAATAAGATTCCTTTTGAACCCCGCCAGAATCCGTTACAATCATTGCACTCATTCTCTCCAATTGCAACATGGCAATGTATCCTACTGGTTGAATCAAATGAACATGTGCAGCCTGTTCCAAACTTTTCAAAAGCTCTGGCTGAAGTTCCAAGTTCTTTCTTAATCGTGGATGGACGGGTAATACCCAATCCAAACCATGTTCTGCCGTCAATGCCAGGAGTGTCTCAACAATCTGCCTGAGTACTATAGGATCATCTGTATTGTGGTCGCGATGAATGGTTGAAAGTACAAAGCGACTTCCATCAAATTTAATTACGTCCGGATGAAGATGGGCTTGGGCTCCGTAATGCAGCGCATTGTCATACATAACATCACCACAAAGGAAAACTCCCGGATGAACTGCAGTGTATGAACCTTGGTGATTCACCATCCCTTCATTCTTCAAGTTATCTATTCCCTGCTGGGTCGGTGAAAACAATAAAGTAGAAACGTGATCTGTTACAATCCGATTAATTTCCTCCGGCATGGTTCTTAAAAAACTTCGCAAACCTGCTTCAATATGAATAATGGGTACATTGCACTTTGAAGCGACCAAGGCACCAGCCATGGTGGAATTGGTATCGCCATACACAATCACAGCATCTGGCTTCTCTTTCAGCACCACTTCTTCCAATTCAATCATCATGCGACCAGTTTGGGCTCCATGACTACCTGAACCCGCCGATAACACAGCAAAAGGCATTTCAATTTCCATCTCGTCAAAAAATACTTTTGACATACTCTCATCATAGTGCTGACCTGTATGGATGATCAACTCTTGAATCTTACCTTCATAATCGCGCCTAAACACCCGATTCAATGCTGCTGCTTTGATAAACTGTGGGCGCGCACCCACGATGGTCATTACTTTCTTCATTATTCTAAAATTCCTTCATCTGCAAAGCTAAAATAAGCATTCGCATGGATGATAAGATGATCCAATACTTTTAATTCCAATTCCTTGCCCACTGTTCGCAACCTTCGCGTAATTACCCTATCCTCATCACTGGGATAGAGCGCACCAGACGGATGATTGTGGGCAAGTATGATCCCTGAAGCGCGCTGCTGCAAAGCAATTCCAAAAACTTTTTTGGGATCTACTAGCGTTGCGGACAATCCGCCTTCACTGATTCGCTTGATTCCCATCACGGTGTTACTTCTACTCAGCAATAAAATCCAAAACTCTTCATGTCTCAAATCGCCCAAGTATGGCAATAAAAACTCAAAAGCATCTTGAGAACAGCCAACGTTCTTTCTTTTTACTTGTGGCTCTTGCCTGCGGCGCCTTGCCAATTCAAAACATGCAAACAAGATTGTAGCTTTTCCAGGTCCAATGCCTTTGATTTGCATCCATTCTTCCAAACTCAATTGAGATAAGCGATGCAGGTAACTCTCATGCAATTCCAAAATTTCTCTGGACAACTCCAATGCTGATTTCTCTGCATAACCGCTGCCAATGACCAATGCCAATAACTCTGCATTGCTAAGGGAGGCCGCCCCCTTTTCGATCATTTTTTCTCTTGGCCTTTCATCACTCTGGAGTGATTTTATTTTTATCGACTTTTCCATCGATACAAAATAAAAATGCCCGATCCAATGGACCGGGCATGGTATACCTATAAATTATAGGACTTTATGCTTGTTTATTTCAAACCATTGATGAAGACAGCGATGCTGCTCTTCAAGTTTGAAGCTTTGTTGTCGTGAATAACGTTGTTCTTCGCTAATTTGTCCAACATAGAAACTACTTTAGGAGCCAAAGCTGAAGCCTCCGCCTTAGAGGTCATTGAACGCAATTTACGTAAAGCGTTACGTGTAGTTTTATGATAATAACGATTGCGCACGCGCTTAGCATCGTTTGAACGGATTCTTTTAATTGAAGACTTATGATTTGCCATTGTTTCTAAAATTGGAGTGCAAATATAGTAAAAACCTTTTCTTAAACAAATTTATGTGAAGAATTTCTTTATGTGGTCATTTGAAAACTAAACAACTCACGTCCATCCGGCATAGGACGGGCCACACAGGCCGAGAAAGGTCGGAACGGATGGGGCGATTTCCATGCTTGTGCTTTGAATTGTAATTTAGCCAGCGTGCAAAGCGAATCTTTTTCCTTGTTCTCCACCTCTATTCCTACCTGAACAAAAAGCTGACCCTCCTGCTTGCCTAGGAGTATTATACCTCTGTGTGAATCGGTATTGAATAAACTATTTTGAATATTCTGCAACGAGCGAAGCATCTTGTCCAAATTCTCCCATTCTCCTTGCCCCTCCAAATTGCTCATCATATCAATGATCGGTTGTATACTCTTGGCGTCCAAATCTCCTCTGTAAACCAAGTATAGCTCATGCTCCGCCATCCAACTCTCCATCATTTTGGTGAATTGAATTTGAGGAGGTAAAGTTGAAGATCCATTAAAAAGAATGGTCACTTGCTGGTGAAAGCTTGATTTCCCATTGCCTTTGCTTTCCATCTCATACTGCAACTTAGAGCCTGACTTTCTAGAAATTTCAATCAATCCCAAACCTGCACCACCCTCTTCACCAAAATTTTCATTTTGCATGATTTCCATGTAACGAAGTTTCTTTTCCTCGTCGGAGCTATTATTGATGTCATCCAACAAATTACTCAAAGATTCAACCGATGAATCATTGATTTCATTAATGGTATTGATTGTAAAAAACTCAGGCGATGAATAAAAACCAAAATATCCACGAGCCTCGCCCGTAACCTCTTGAACACCATGTCTCAAAATATTCTGAAAACACTCTACCATTAAAAATGGTGCCCTTTTCTTGATGGTCAACTTTTCTTGACCATTTCCTTTCTTCACCAATTCTCCCAAATCCAAGATAGCTGTCGTAAAATGTTCCAACATCGTCCCTCTGTATGAATAGAAAGATGCCTCACTTGAAAAAAAATCATGCGTTTTAAACAGCAATTGAAGATGCTGCTCACCATTGGAGCATCCTTTGGGCAATTCTGACATAGCTTTAACGTATTG
>JBDLUK010000179.1:0-5015 GCA_039805365.1 Bacteroidota bacterium
AATATCGAACTCCTCAATGCGTTGAATGCTTTGCCTTTTTATCAAGAGCCTCCGCCCAAATCTTTGGGGCGTGAATGGCTGGAGTCAGAGTTTATTCCGATACTCAAACAATACGCTATTCCTGTTGTAGACATGATGGCAACGGTTGTGGAACATGAGGCGGAGCAAATCGCCAAGGTCGTCAAGGGATGGACGGGAACAGTTTTGGTAACAGGTGGTGGAGCTTATCATGGCCTTCTTTTGGATCGATTAAATGTCATGGCGCCTGACATGGATTGGGTTGTGCCCGATAGCAAATTGGTCAATTTTAAAGAGGCGCTGATTTTTGCATTTTTGGGTGTTCTGAGATGGGAAATGCAGGTGAATGCCTTGCATTCAGTCACTGGTGCTGAGCGGTCTTCTACTGGGGGAGGATTGTATTACTATTGATCATGAACAAAAGGTTGCTGTCTACTTTGATATTGTTCACCATAGGATTATTTATCATTGGTGTGTCAACGGCATTCTTGAATATTTATCGAACCAATTCAAGCCGAAAGTATATCGCCCAACCCAATCAAAGGATATTGTTGTTGGGAGATTCGCACCCGGCTTGCTCAATCCTAGAAGATCCAACAATGGTCCATGCGGCCAAATCAGGAGAAGCGTGGTTTTATCAAGTAATGAAAGGGAAGTGGATATTGGAAAACAATCCCAGCATTCATACAGTTTTGATAGAATTGAATTTGGGTCAATTGTCTCCAATTATGGAAAATTGGATATGGGACAATGAACATGTCGAGCGAGCCATGAAGTCGTACTATTCCATTTTGCCTGGACATTACCTGATTGACCTTTTCAAAAAGGATCCTTTGTTATTTGTGCAGTCAAATTTGATTGCGCAACGTCGTTTGTTATCAGAGAAACCAAGTGCCTCAAATCATGAATATTTCAAAATGAAAGAATGGGGTGGGTTTGAAGGCAATGAACAAAATTGTTTGGACAGTTTGAGAGCGGTAAAAAGAACTGGTGGGGAATTGATGATTCAACCGAATCAAGACAATGTCAGTGCGCTCAAGGAATTTGTTCAATGGTGCCAAACAAAAAACATAGCGATTATTTTTATTCGCTGTCCCATGCACCCGTCTGCGGATTACAGGAGTGACCGGTCTATTTCGGAATGGCGAAATCAGAATTTTCCAGGTATCCCATTTCTCGATTTTCAACATCACATCAAAGGGGATGAAATGTTTTTAGACAGAGAACATTTAAATGTAAAAGGGGCAAAAATCTTTACACCTCAATTTTTAGAAGCCATAGGTCAAAGTATACGGCCTATCCAAACAACACACTGACAAGTTCATCAACCCTTCCCACTTTGATGATTTCAATCTCTTTGTTGGCAGCTTCTTTATTGAATTTCGAAATGATAATTTTCTTCATGCCTAGTTTAGCAGCCTCGGCAATTCTTTGATCAATTCGGGATACAGGACGTATCTCACCATTTAACCCAACCTCACCTGCATAGCAAGTTTGAGCGGGAAGCGAGATGTCCTCGTTGCTGCTCATCACTGCTGCGATGACTGCCAAGTCCATACCGGGATCCTCAAGACGCATACCTCCAGCAATATTCAGAAATACATCTTTCATACCTAGTCTAAATCCGCATCTTTTCTCAAGTACCGCGAGCAACATGTTCAATCTTCTTAGATCAAAACCTGTTGTGCTTCTTTGTGGGGTTCCATAGACTGCAGTACTCGCCAAAGCTTGGATCTCTATCAACATGGGACGCATACCCTCCAACGCCGCAGAAATAGCTGAGCCGCTGAGTTCGTTGGTATGTTGCTGAATGAGCAATTCACTGGGGTTTGAAACTTCTCTCAATCCTGATCCTTGCATTTCGTATATCCCCATTTCATTGGTTGAACCAAATCTGTTTTTGGTCGTTCTAAGCAATCGGTAGATGTGCTGTCGATCGCCTTCAAATAACAACACGGTGTCCACCATGTGTTCCAAAAGTTTGGGTCCTGCGATGGATCCTTCTTTCGTAATGTGCCCAATCATGAAAATGGCAACATTGTCTTGTTTGGCAATTTTTAAAAGTCGAGTGGCACATTCTCTAATTTGCGAAACACTTCCTTGTGCGCTTTCTATTGTTGGACTATACAAGGTTTGTATAGAATCGATGATGACCAATTGGGGCTTTATTTGAGCAATGTGCGCTTCAATATTTTCGACATTGGTTTCCATCAAAAGCCAGCATTTGGGATTGTTCATTCCAACGCGATCGATTCGCATTTTAATCTGCTCCTCGCTCTCTTCACCAGAAACGTATAGTACTTCAATATGATTTTGTTGCAAGGCCAACTGCAACAGCAATGTCGATTTTCCTATTCCGGGTTCTCCTCCAAAAAGGATCAAGCTTCCGGGAACAATACCATTGCCCAAGACGCGATGTAACTCTTGGTCAACGACAGGATATCGTTCAAAGATTTGTGATTCTAAATCCTCTACTTTTTTTGCAGGATGGGCATGGATACTCAACTTTGGCGCAGCGGTTGCGGAGTTCTTGTCACGTTGCACTACCTCTTCTTCAAAAGTATTCCATTCACTGCAAGAGGGACATTTTCCCGCCCATTGGGGCGATTGATGTCCACAATTTCTACAAAAAAAAGCGGTTTTCGTTTTGGCCATGTGGTAAAGATAAAGGCCTATAATATTGAGGGCTTTCTTATCTTCGGAAAAATTTATGAAGACCCTGCTCAAACAAATTTGGTACTGGGGGCGGAAGCACCATTGCAACTTGTGTTCAGCGCATGTTCGCACTTGGATTTGGGTGGGGCTGAGTAATGAAGTTTTCAACAGACATGAAATGGTGGGAGCGGGAAGGAGAAAGAGAGGATGCCCAATTTGCCATGCTACGGATCGCGATCGATTGATGTGGCATTTTTTTGAAAAACATTGGAACAATATGTTTGAGAATACCAAGCCCGACGTTTTACATTTTGCACCAGAGTCCTACTTGATTGGTTTTCTAAATGCAAATACCAAAAGATATGTCAAGGGAGATTTCTTTGCTCCCGGATATCATTACACGTCAGATACATTGCCCATGGATGTACAGCAAATACCGTTTGAAAGCAATACTTGGGATATGGTCATAGCCAATCATGTTTTGGAACATGTTCAAAATGATCAACAAGCGCTGAATGAGATTTTTCGGGTACTCAAACCCGGAGGTTTAGCCATTCTTCAAGTGCCTTTGTCATTGTATATGTACGAGACAATTGAAGTTCCCGATGATAGTGAAGATTTGAATTATGAGGAAATCACTGGACAGTTTGATCACAAAAGGTTATATGGACTGGATTTTTTTAATAGACTCAAACGTTCAAATTTTGAAATAGAATTTTGGTCAGATCACGACAACACAAATAGATTAGGTTTTCATCCTGAAGAGCGTATTGTTATGGCAAGAAAAATAGCTGAAGTATGAAACGGTTACTACAAATAAGCTTGTTTTTTGCATTGCCCATTTCAATGCTTTTGTTGTTTTTGTTGACCATGTCAAGTATCAGAACAGCTTGGTATCAGCCTACTTTGCCATCCAATAAAAAGGTATTGATTATCGGAAATTCGCATCCTGAATGTGCAATTATTGAGAGCGTTCAGGATGATTATGTGAACCTCGGAAAGTCAGGGGAGTGTTTTTATTATTCAATAAAGAAGGCGGATTGGATTCTTTCGTGCAATCCACAAGTCACGCAAGTTTGGATTGAATTAGCCCCCAATCAATTCATGCCGCACATGGAGAAATGGATTGTGGATTCAGAGTATGAGCAACGCGCGCTTTTGTCTTTTCCTTTTTTAATGGATGCCCAATGGGAATGGAATGCATGGAAAAAGAAACCATTGGTGTCGTTGCAGACAAAAATGGTACAAGCTCGACGCTATTGGGGTGCAATACTTGCACCGGATTGGGAAGAAGATCGAGCAGGATTAAAATGGGGTATGTACAGGGAGATGAAGGGCAGGAGCGCCAAGTTCGAGAATCCCGATGAGGACGGTAAAAGGACGATTCAACCTTTTCAGGACAATTGGATGTCTCTGGTATCGTTTTGCAATGATCTCAAGAAACGAGGAATTGAAGTACATGCCTTTCAATGCCCGGAATATGCACAGCAAAACAACTTCCAACCCATTATTGCGTATTGCCAAAAACACGGTTTGGCCATCACACAATACCATGAAGTGCCTTTTGAAGTAAAAGACTCCTCACTTTTTTACGATGCAAGTCATTTAAATAAAAAAGGTGCCGAGGTATTTTCAAAGAATTTCAAGCAGGTTTTATCGAACCAACTTAACGACCATCATCCTTTTTAGAATTTGAATGGATTGAGGCTTTTCAACGTAAAACGCTTCTACAACATACTGACCAACGGGCATCTCAAAGCCAGCAGCATTGTTGCCATCCCATTTTTCATCAGCGCTGAGAGTTTGAATAATGTTTCCATCGAAAATGATTCTCCAGCTTTTCCCAGTCCAATCGGGCATTCCCTCAAATGGTGAAAAGACGTCGTTCTGTCCATCATTGTTGGGGGTGAATAGATTGGGAACCATTGACCAATCGATATGATAAGTTGTTGGGATTTCTTCTGAAGTGCTTTCCAATTCCTCATTATTTACCTGGTTGTTTTCTTGGATTTCGCTGGGTCTAGCTTCGGTCGAAACTTCGGTACTTTGATTGGCAACACGAGGACGAGATTCTGAAGTGGTGTTTACTTTGCCGTTGTATGGGAATCCGCTCAAATTACTTTCTGCAATTGAAATGGTTCTCTCGGATGTGCTTTCAATGTTTTCGTTGGTTGCTGTTGGGATAGGTTGATTCGATGAAATCGATAAAGGGTTGCTTTCGATAGATTGAGCCATTTCAACAGGTGTCTTTACTTTTTGGTCTGCAGTAATCGTTTTCTCAGCGAAAATATTTTGTGCAGGATTTTGAGTTGAAGTGTTCAACCAAGAAATAGCACCTACGG
>JBDLUK010000180.1:0-7617 GCA_039805365.1 Bacteroidota bacterium
GAAGAAAGATAGAGATGGATGAATTGGCACAGTTGACTGGAGGCAGATTTGCTTATCGACTTAATTACATAGAAGAGTACGACAAATTTTGGAAAGATAAACCACAAGGTTTGCAAGAGGATGAAGGTCCGGAGCAGTATGCACTGCCGACCAAGAAGGGAAGTATTGTTCCGGATAATGTTCTCCCAGATGTTTCGATTCAAGTTTCCAAATGGACCTGGAAAGAATTGATGGGGTTATTGGTTATGGTTGCGGTGATGATCAAAGTGCTAAGAGCGAAGTAAAAAAAAAGCCTCCAATCGGAGGCTTTTTTTATTTGTCTAAATTGTTTTTAATGCCCATGGCCATCATCTCGCGCATGTTGCGTTGCATGGCATCTGGTGAGCCATCTAGGAAGATGACATTGCCCTTGCCGTATTCTGCAAAGTTCTTAATGGCTTCCGTCCACATACTGAACATGATCATATTGGTATCCAGATTGGCCTCTTGCAATTCACGAGCGGCGTTTTGCATACCCTTGGCTACTTCTTCACGAAATAATGCAACACCTTGTCCACGCAATTGCGCAGCTTCTCTCTCGGCCTGGGCAGCAATTTTAATAGCATTTCCCTCGGCTTCTGCGGCTTTTGTTTTGGTGATTAAAAGGGCTTGACCTTCATTTTCTGCTGCCGCTTTCAGGTTGTTAGATGCTACAACTTGGCTCATGGATTTTAAAATCACTTCATCAAAAGTGATATCATTGATTTGTAGGTCATGCAAGTGATATCCCCATTGTTCGATGATGTTGTCTATTTGTTCTTTAACATGATCGACGATTTCTCTGCGCAATCCCAATACTTCGGCTTGCTTTTTTGTAGCGACAAATGATCGAATATTTCCTTCAATTGTTCGGATCAATGCTTGCATTAAGCTACGCTCATCGATGAATTTAAAAGCAACTTTTTTGATGGTTTCTTCTTCTGAATCTTGAACTGAGAATAAGAGCATGGATTTGAAGTAGACGTTGGCTTGGTCCATCGTTACTGCTTGGAATTCGAGCTCAACAGAACGATTTTGAGTAGATACACGCTTGAAAATGGTTTCGATAAAAGGAATCAAAAAGTTTAAGCCAGGGCGAAGTACGCGTCTATATTTTCCAAATATGGTAACAACGGCCACATTGCCTTGTTGCACAGTTTTCATACCCATCGCAACGATGAGAATGAGAATGAGGAGATAAATCCAGTTCATAGTTTTTTTTTGATGAAGGTATTAAAACTAAATGACACGAAATCTGAATTGTGATTTCTTGTAAAAAAAAAGAGGGGGAAAATCCCCCTCTTGCAATTTAAAAATGAAATATCAATAGTACATGCTACGACGCACTTTGGCTACATACTTGGCCAAACGTATTACTTGTTTGGTGTAACCAAACTCGTTGTCATACCAAACATAAAGAACCACGCCCTTTCCGTCAGGACTAACAATTGTGGCTTGGCTATCAAAAACACTGCAGCATTCGTTTCCAACGATATCGCTAGAAACCAATTCTTCGCTAATGCTAAAGAAAATTTGGTTGACCAAATCCCCTTCCAATGCAGCCTTGCGCACCATTGCATTTACCTCTTCACGAGTTGTTGCTTTGTCAACGTATGCGTGAATAATCGCCAAAGATCCATTGGGTAGAGGAACACGCACAGCGTTGGAGGTCAGCTTCTCAGCCAATGTTGGAATCACTTTGGTAACAGCTTTTCCCGCCCCAGTTTCTGTGATGACCATGTTCACAGCGGCACTGCGACCTCTGCGGCTTTTCTTGTGCATGTTGTCCAACAAGTTTTGGTCGTTGGTATATGCGTGCACAGTTTC
Organism: Bacteroidota bacterium; assembly: GCA_039805365.1. Taxonomy (GTDB): domain Bacteria; phylum Bacteroidota; class Bacteroidia; order Flavobacteriales_D; family Sanyastnellaceae; genus CAMCTV01. The sequence goes on from JBDLUK010000180.1 coordinate 1,846, forward strand.
GATATGACCCTTGTCAATATGGAAAGAATCATGAATGGTCTTTAGAATGGGACAAATGGCATTGGTTGTGCAAGATGCCGCTGAGAAAATAGTTTCATTCTCAATATCCAAATCACGGTGATTGATGCCGTATACAATATTTGGAACTTCTTTACCTGGAGCGGTAAGAATTACTTTGCTAATTCCTTTTGATTTTAAGTGAATGCTCAATGCTTCGCGATCTTTGAAAACTCCGGTATTGTCTATCAAAAGCGCGTCGTTGATTCCATATGCGGTATAGTCAACTGACCCAGGATCCTTAGCGGCAATCATGTGAACACGTTGACCGTTGATGATCAAACATTTGTTTTCGTAGTCTGTGTCAACGGTTCCTTTGAATCTTCCATGAACTGAATCATTTTCAAACAATGCTGCACGTTTTTTAATGCTCAATTCATCATCCTCACGGGTTACGATTGCGCGAAGGCGCAATTGCTGTCCACTTCCTGCTTGTCTTACCAACTCACGAGCAGCTAATCTTCCAATACGACCAAACCCAAACAATACGACGTCTCTTGGCTCAATCTCTGAACCATTGTCGTTGATGAAATTCTGTAATTTATCTTCTAAGAAATCACGTTGGCTGTTGTAATGCTCTCTAGATTGAGACCATTCACTGGCCAATTTTCCAATGTCAATTTTGGCGGGTGCCAAATTCATGTTGTATAGTTCTTGGGCAAGTTCTGCAGAGTCAAATACACTGATGGGTTTACCCACTACTTCCGCAGCATACTTGTGCAAGCGTAAAATCTCTGTGATACGAGTGTCCGAAAGGTGATTTCGGAAAAGAACCAATTCGATAGATTTATCGAAAAGTAATTTGCCTACCATGTGGGCCAATTCCACTGCGGCTCTCTCTTGGTTGACATACACATTCAGTTCATTGCTGTATGTGTCATTAGACAAGTTTGACATAAAAATTAAAATAAAGGTTGAACGTTTTTTTCCCTTAGACTCATTTTCTAAGCGTTGTGCAAAGATAGGCAAAAACGAAAAAGGAGAGGTTAGCCCTCTCCACTGATAAATGTCTGAATAGCTGGATTATTCTGACTACCTTTTTCTTTTAAAGAAAACCTTTTTCTTAGGTTTCTGGGCCTTGGGATCATAGACAGGTGTCTCACCGAAGCGTTCATGAACTTCGAGTTTTTTGACATCAGAACCAATTAAAGTTTCGATTTTTTTGAACTTGTATTGATCATCCGGAACAATGAAAGTAACGGCCTCACCTTTTGCATCCGCTCTTCCCGTTCGTCCAATTCGGTGAACATAGTCTTCGGCATCGCCGGGTACGTCAAAATTAATCACCGTATCAATCCCTTTGATATCAATACCTCTGGACATGACATCAGTAGCAACAAGGACTTTGCATTTTTGATTTCGGAACTCATTCAATGCAAATTCTCTTTCTGATTGTTCTAAGTCACTGCTCATTGCCAAGGCCTCAATTCCTTTTCGTCTCAGTGCGGATTGAATTCCACCTACTTCTGATTTTCTGCTACTGAAAATGACAATACTGTTGTTTTTTCTTTTTTGCAAATAATCGATAAGTACAGGTAATTTTTGTTGCGGAAATACCACAAAGGCACCTTGGTCAACATTCTCAGATGGCTTACTGAGGGCTATGCTGATGCGTGTTGGATTTCTCAACAACGACTTGGCCAGTTGGTTAATTTTCTCTGGCATGGTTGCCGAGAATAATAGCGATTGCTTCTCATCCGGTGTTTGTCGTAGTATGTAGCTGATGTCAGGGGCAAACCCCATGTCCAACATACGATCAGCTTCATCAAGAACCAAAGTTTGCAAGTGCGAAAAGTCGACATAACCCATCTGGATGTGCATTTTCAAGCGACCAGGCGTGGCAACAATAATATCGATTCCTGATTCCAATGCGTGACGTTCTTGGTTGAATAATTTTCCGTCACCTCCACCAAAGATGGTGTGGGATGAAATGTCAGTAAAATATCCGTAAGCTTGAATGGCCTGATCTATTTGCGTGGCCAACTCTCTAGTTGGAACAATGATGAGTGCAGAAACTTTATTGCGGTTGTCTTTTGCCGTGATGTTCTGAATCATGGGAAGTAAAAAAGCAGCTGTTTTACCGGTTCCCGTTTGCGCAATACCGAGTACATCTTTTTTTGAGAGAATCAATGGTATTGCTTCCGCTTGAATAGGGGTAGGTTTTTCAATCCCCATGGATTGAATCCCTTCTATAATTTCTGAATTTAATTGTAGTTGAATAAAATTTTCAATCATGTTTTGTATGTTTCATTTGGACAAGTATATCATTCAACATGTCCATTTGTATTTTTTGAATTTCTATAAGTTCCTGTTGTTGGTGCATCATGAGGTGGTCCAACTTGTTGTGCAATAGTCGAATTTCCAATTCCGATTTTAAGTTTACTCTGAAATCTTTTTTAGCACGTTCGCGGTCTTTTTCTTCCTGTCTATTTTGGCTCATCATGATGATAGGCGCCTGTAACGCCGCTATACAAGACAATATCAGATTGAGGAAAATAAAAGGAAAAGGGTCGAAAGTGACGTGAAAAAACCAGAAGGTATTGATTGACATCCAGAGCAACATTCCCACCAAAAAGGCAATGATAAATGTCCAACTTCCTCCAAACGCAGCAACCTTGTCAGATAATTGTTGTGCCCAAGATAGTTGCGTTTCGTCGGTTTGGTCATCGTCGGCAGAAACAAGAGAGTCGCTTTGAATACTATCAATGACCTGTTGTTTGAGTTGATTAACGGCGCCAAATTCAGCGATAATTTTAGAGGTGATATAGTCTCTTCGAAATTCATTTAATTCATGAATAGAAAGTGAATCACCTGCTGAAAATTCCGGATATTTTTGGTGAATGATCTCCAAGATTAAATTGTCAACACTATGAAATTTCACCTGCATAGAAACCGGGAAAGATTTCCTAGATATTGCGCTGGTGAATACTTTGTGCTCCATTTACTTTTTTTCGAAGTTACGCCATGTATGCGCGTTGATCACAAAATTAAATTTTATGGTCATTTGTTAGCCAGAAATGATTCATATATCTAATCTTAATTGAAGCTATTTATATTTGATTCGTTGTGTTATTAGCTAATCAAATTGATTTTCTTTTGAGCTTGAAGTCAAAGGAATTAGCGGTAACTTATTTATTTTAGTTAGACAATAAAAATGTATCTGATGATAAAACGATTTCTTTTAACTTTAAAAGTAAACAGTGTGAGAATCTCTCTTGTGATTGTTCTCTCGTTTCTCGTCATGATGGAAAGTGGCAATGCACAGAGCTATTTTCCGGCTAATGGTCAACCATGGGAGACAGTTTCATTTGCTGAAGCTGGTTGGTGTTCTGACAGTTTATCAGCTTTGATAGAATATCTCGATCAAGAAGATACCAAGGCATTTATCGTGTTGCAGGATGGTAGAATAATTATTGAGCATTATTTTGATTCTTTTACATCAGATAGTTTGTGGTACTGGGCCAGTGCTGGGAAAACATTGACATCTTCCCTCGTTGGAATCGCAGAGTCCGAAGGATATCTAAACATAGATTCTACGGTTTCAACTTATCTAACTTCAGGATGGTCTTCTATGACTATTGATCAAGAAGATGAAGTAACCGTTCGACATCAACTTACAATGACAACTGGATTGAATGAGAATGTTTCAAACGATGATTGTACGTTGCCTAGTTGTTTGGAATACCTTGCAGAACCTGGAACACGATGGGCCTATCATAATGCGCCATATTCGTTGCTTTATCAGGTCTTACAGAGTGCAACGGGTTTTAATATGAATCAATTGTTTTCTCAGAAAATTGGAATGCCATGCGGTATTTCGGGCTTGTATTACCCGAGCGGAACATATACAAAAATGTTTATTAGCACACCCCGCGATATGGCCAAGTTTGGATTGCTTCTGCAATCGCAGGGCAATTGGAACGGAAATCAAATTATTCCTCAAAGTTATTTTAGTGAGTTGATTTCCCCGTCTCAATCCATCAATGATGCATATGGATATTTGACTTGGTTAAACAACGATGGCGCTTTTATGATCCCTGGTTCTCAATTGCAAATTCCTGGTAGAATAGCACCAAGTGCGCCATCTGATATGTATGCAGGATTGGGAAAGAATGGTCAAGTTGTATGTGCGGCTCCTGGTAAAAATGTATCATTCATTCGAATGGGTAACGGAAATAATGAGTTGGTCAGTTTTTCGATATTGGAGAATATATGGAGTAAAATGCAGTGGTTTTTTTGTAGTTCAGACACGCCTATTTTGAGCAAAGAAAATTTTGTTATTGGTAATAATGGGCATCGTCCATTTGTTGTTCAGAAAGGCAATTTTGATTTTTTCATTATGGATTTAAAAGGACAGAAGTTGAGTCAAGATATTTCAGAATTAAGTCAAGGCGTTTATATTCTTTTTGCTACCAATGGAAAGGAGAACAAAGTCATTCAGCTAATGGTCGGTGATAAATAAGTAAACGAAAAAAACACCTGAGTATACTACCGCTTATATTTGTTAAGTCATGACAAAAACGCGCAATGTTACCATTATTCCGCCAGCCGAGTATACAGGCTTGAAGGAGATTCCAATCAAGGATGCAGCGGTAGGTCTTCCGGCTGTTACTTCAGCTTTGCATCATATTTCAGAAGAGTTGGGTTTGTGGAAAGGAATGAAAACACTTTTGAAATTAAATCAGAAAGATGGGATTGACTGTCCGGGTTGTGCATGGCCAGATCCAGACCATCGATCAAAATTGGGAGAATATTGTGAGAACGGTGCCAAGGCTATTGCAGAGGAAGCCACAGACAAGAAATGTGATCCAGAATTTTTTGCAAGGCACAGTGTCGAAGACATTTCATCTTGGAGTGATTATACAATTGGGAAAAGTGGTCGTGTTACGCACCCCATGTATCTAGCAAAAGGGGAGTTGCATTATAAGCCTATATCTTGGTCAGAAGCATTTGATTTGATTGGTAAGGAATTGCGTAATTGTGATGCCAACGAAGCTGTGTTTTATACAAGCGGCAGAACCAGCAATGAGGCCGCTTATATGTATCAATTGATGGTTAGGCAATATGGTACCAATAATTTACCAGATTGCTCCAACATGTGCCATGAGAGCTCTGGAGTAGCGCTTACCGAGACCATTGGCATTGGAAAAGGAACAGTAAAGTTAGAGGATATTTATCACGCCAAATTGGTGATGGTGATTGGTCAAAATCCAGGGACCAATCATCCCAGGATGATGAGTGCATTGTCCCAATGCAAGGGTAATGGAGGAAAGATTATACACATCAATCCTCTTCCTGAAGTTGGTACCACGAAATTTATCAATCCCCAAAGTCCATTGGAGATTTTAAAGGGTGGAACGCAATTGGCGGACATTTATTTGCCTGTGAAAATAGGTGGGGATTTTGCTTTGATGCAATACATACAGCACCGTTTGTATATAAAATCTTTGTCGGATGTCAATGTGATTGCCCAATCATTTGTTGATACTAAGACCCTTGGCTTTGATGCATGGGTGGCCTATTACGAGAAGTTCGAAATTTCTGAAGATGAATTTTTTGATGCAACAGGTTTGTCAAAAGCTGAGGTGGAGCATGTAGTGGATGAATTGATTGCTACGGATGAAATTATCTCGTGCTGGGCAATGGGATTGACGCAACAAAAACATGGAGTCGCGACAATTCAGGAATTGGTGAATATCCATCTATTGCGCGGTG
>JBDLUK010000181.1:0-7344 GCA_039805365.1 Bacteroidota bacterium
AAAAGATTAATTTGATTATGAAAAAAATAAATCCTTCCACATTACTTCTCTCGTTCTTCCTTTCACTCCTCCTTTTCATCATCCCCTCCTTGGTTTTTTCTCAATCTCCTGCAGCGATTCCTTATCAGGCTGTATTGCGAAACACCGATGGTTCTGTAATGGCCAACTCATCTGCATCAATCACTTTCAAAATACACGATTCCACCGTATCAGGACCGGTTGTGTTTGAAGAAACTCACACCACAACATCCAATTCAAATGGGTTAATTAGCTTGAATGTAGGCCAAGGGTCTCCGGTTTTTGGAACATTAAACGGTGTGAATTGGTCCACTGGCAGTAAGTTTTTACATGTTTTGATAAATGCCGGCAATGGCATTGTGGACTTGGGTACACAGCAAATGATGTCGGTTCCTTACGCCTTGCACACTTCCCGAGTTGCTGTAAGGGTAAGCAGTTCAGGCGATTCTTTATTTGTCGGAAATCAATTTTCTATCGTCCCTGGAATAAGCGCGGCCAATTATCCTGCAGGTCCTGAAACCGGAGAAACCTTACTTCCGGGCAATGCACTTTGCACCACTTCTCCCATTTCCGTTTCATCATGCAATGGGCAAACATCTTTGGTGTATCAAAGCACAACATATGATTTGGTTGAAATTGGTGGGCAATGCTGGTTGGGTGACAACCTCAATGCCACCAACCTTAATGATGGGACACCCATTGCCAATATCACAGATAATACAACTTGGAGCACTACCACCGCTCCTGCTTACTGCTACTACCAAAACAATACAGCTTACCAAACTTTGTATGGCAATTTATACAACTTCGCTACCATTCAAACCAATAAACTATGCCCAACAGGATGGCACGTTCCGAGCGATTGCGAATGGATGTACATGGAAGGAAGTTTGGGACTGAGTATCGCTGATCAACAAATTGGAACGGGCTTCCGAGGCACCACACAAGGTGATGCGCTTAAATCTTTAGATGGTTGGAATGTGCCACATACCGTGCACAACAACAGCACCGGCTTCACTGCATTGCCCGGTGGATACAGATTCAATGATGGATCATTCAATGGTCGAACGTTGTACGGCTATTGGTGGACATCTACGGTAAATTCAAGTAACAATACCGTTTGGAATAGAAAATTAAATGTGGGCAATTCCAATATCAGCCGTTCATCTTTCAGTGGTATTCAAGGTTATTCAGTAAGATGCATTAAAGATTAATTCAAATGAAATTACCCATCATAGCCCTTTTCGTTATCATTGTAGGGATGCCGTCTTTGGCGCAATCTCCCGCTTCTATTCCTTATCAAGCCATCGTGAGATCCGCAACTGGCGAAGCGCTTAGCAATACTTCTGTTGCTCTAACGGTTAAGATACTAGATGCATCTATCAATGGGCCTGTGGCCTATCAAGAAACCCAAAACACCACCACCAATGCACAAGGATGGATTTCGATTCTAGTGGGACAGGGTTTAAATGCATCAACCAATTTCTCTTCTTTGAATTGGTCCAATTCCGATAAGTTCTTGCAACTGATTCTCAATGCTGGTAGCGTAGGAGCAACGTCAGATATCGATTTGGGCACGCAGCAACTTTTGAGTGTGCCTTATTCTCTGTATGCCAACCAAATTGCAACTTCTGTAAGCGCAAGCGGTGATACGCTCTATGTTGGTAATCAATTTGTGATTGTTCCTGGTATCAGCGCCGCCAATCCGCAATCCCTGAGCGGCCTGGGTTCAGTTGTATTACCCGACAATACCACTTGCCAATCATTGTACATTTCAGTCAATGGATGCAACGGACAAGATAGCCTATTGTACAACGATACCTATTACGACTTGGTGGAGATCAATGGTCAATGTTGGTTCGCGGAAAACCTAGCTACAGCCAACTACAATGACGGAACGGCAATTCCCAATGTGACGGGATTTTCTGCCTGGGGTGCACTTTCCACTCCTGCGTACTGTTGGTACAACAACAACATATCCTACAAACCAGTTTACGGTGGTTTATACAATTATTTCGCAGTTGAAACGGGTAATCTCTGCCCAACAGGATGGCATGTGGCTTCTGACTGCGATTGGATGTACTTGGAAAATTCATTGGGCCTTTCTCCTGTCGATCAATCGACAAGCGGATGGCGCGGTGCCGCGCTGCCATTGGGTGGAAAACTAAAAAACAACGCTTGGACCAGTCCTAACCTCGGCGCATCCAACTCATCAGGTTTTTCGGCTCTTCCCGGTGGCTTTAGAATGGGTACATCAAGTGCTACTTTTTCTGGTATTGTCAATTACGGCTTCTGGTGGACCTCATCCAACAACAATACAAATACTGCTTGGCACCGTGGAATGGGTTACAATGAATTTGGATTAGATCGCGATATCCTAATCAAAAAATACGGCGCTAGCGTCCGTTGTATCAAAGATTAAAGACGTGTCAAAACAACCCGTAATCAAAGTAGTTAGAATCCTTGGTGGAATTGGCAATCAGCTATTCCAAGTGGCCTTTTACTATTGGTTAAAAAAGAAGTTTCCCCATTTTCAAGTCCATTGCGACACCCACTATTTTCAATCGTATGGATTGCACAATGGGTACTTAATGCCGCGTGTTTTTCAGACGGATGTTGATGAAGCCTCCTCCAAAACATTGCGTCAAGTTAATGGAGACGAAAAGGCTTTCATGTATCGTGTGAGAAGAAAGTTGGGTATCGCACAACCTTATTTTTTTGAAGAAACGGAGGACATTCGCTTTACTTACGGCGAAGAATGGATCAATGACAAAAACCAATACTTGGAAGGATATTGGCAGTGTTTTCAATACTTGCAAGAGTTTCCTGAAATTATTGATGCTTTTCAATTCGCTCCTTTTGATGATGATCAAAACATTGCGCTAGAAAAAAAAATGGGGGATCAACCTTCGTTGTCTGTTCACATCCGCCGCGGTGATTATGTCACACATCCCAAGTACAAAGACATTTGTACACTGGATTATTATCATCGCGCCATTACTTGGGTTCTAGAGAAAGAGCCCCGTTGCCAAATATTTGTGTTTTCGGATGATTTAGAATGGTGCAAACAAAATCTTGCTCAATATCATTGTCATTTCATCGATCACAACCGGGGAGCAAATTCATACAAGGACATGCAGTTGATGTCATTGTGCCATCACCACATCATTGCCAATTCTAGCTTCAGTTGGTGGGGCGCATTTCTTTCCAAAAAAGAGGGCATCACCATCGCGCCAAAAAAATGGAAAAACAATATGGAAGGAACCCGTCTATTGATTCCTCCTCATTGGATACAGATGTAAATGCTGTACAGGTTACTTCGTAATCCAACTCCAAAACTTCTTGTGAAGCAATGGAATACAAATGCCCATCAAAGGAACCAAAATAACGGTCAATATCAATGTCTTTACCAATTGAGGAAGATTTTGAATAATGGGGAATAAAAGAGCAAAAAGAATATTGATAACGGGATAAACAAACAACCAACTCACCAAGAGTAGTTTCCATTTTTTAGGAGGATTCTGATTCATGGCACAATGTTACACCAAAATCAACCTATGCTCATGCCAAACGTCCATCAATCATCTCTATGGTTCTATCACTGGCCTTGGCAAAATCATTATCGTGCGTTACAGCAATAATGGTCTGATTCTTTTCATGGGCCAATTCCTGCAGAATGTCAAATACAATCTGTGTATTTTTTGAATCCAAATTTCCAGTAGGTTCATCACCCATAATAATCAAAGGGTCGTTGATCAAAGCCCTGGCAATGGCCACGCGCTGCTGCTGTCCGCCTGATAATTTAGATGCGGGCTTCAGCGCTTGATCTTCCATGCCCAACATGCGCAACTTTTCCATGGCGCGATACTCAATCTCCTGCTCCGACAATTTTCCCAAGCGCAATGCGGGAATCATGATGTTTTTCAAACAAGTAAAATCGGTCAACAAATAATGAAACTGAAAAATAAATCCAATCTTTTCATTTCTAATCGCAGCCAATTTGTTTTGATCATACCCGGTTACATCTTCTCCATCAATGACCAATCTCCCTGAATATTCCGTATCCATGGTAGACAAGATGTAAAGCAAGGTCGACTTACCACAACCAGATTTTCCAACCAAAGTGACAAACTCTCCTCGATTGACGTTAAAAGAAATTCCATTCAACACCTTAAACTCGATGGGGTCGAAAAATTTCTTTTCTATGTTCTCTACTTGCAATATCATTTTCTGAAAATGCTAACGGGATCAACCTTTGCCGCCTTTTTTGCTGGAACATATCCCGCCAAAAAAGTGATAAATAACCCAATGAATATTCCTCTAACAAAAACCCAAGGCTCAAATCGAATGGGGAAATATCCAATGTCTCCTCCAATGTACACGTGCTGCAATGCTTGAACCAGTAACAAAGCAAAAAATACCCCCAGTATCACACCAATAGCGCCTATCGTTAAAGCTTGATAAACAAAGATGCGTACGACGTCACGGCCATTGAAACCCATGGCCTTTAAAATCGCAATGTCATTGATCTTCTGACTGACCGTCATGTTCAGAATGTTGTAAATACCAAAACTGGATACAATCAACAAAGTGAAACTGATAAAGGTGATTACTATCTTTCTAACACGCGAAGCCGCCATATAAGATTCATTGGCCGCCTTCCAATCTTCCGCCTTGTACCCCGTCAATTGCGACAGCTCAACCGCGACTTGCGGCGCTTGTTCGGGATTGTCTATGTTTACATTGATGTCTGTGACATAAACATCATTCTCTTTCAAAAACTGCTGTCCTGTAGACAAATTCACATAGGATTTTGTCCTGTCTTCCTTGGAATTGTTGGTCTTGAAAATACCCACAACTGTTAAGGTTAAATTCACGCCTTTCGAAGATGTAATGTTGATCTTATCACCGGTCATTACATTCATCTTCTCGGCTATACCACTACCGATAACAATACCATCTTGATGCGTTGACAGCGACTCTATATTGCCTTGAACCGTAAAGGTTGAAATGCGAAACATCTTGTCCGCTTCCATAGGGTCAAATCCAATGGTAGTTCCTGTAATCTGCGATTTGCCATTGTTGTAAAAGACGGGACAACTCACTTGCGGAAAAGCGACCTGAACCGAGGTTTGCTGACGAATCAATTTTACCCAATCCATTGGATTCTCAATGGTATTAACCGCCGGTACTACTTTGGGATTAACAATCAAAGTTTTGACATTGCTGTCTTGAGACAGGGGCTGACTAATCACATCATCCTTATACACCCGAATGTGCGGCGTCGATTTAAAAAATGATTCACTCGACGTTCGGTCAAATCCAGCCGCCATCGAATTCATGAACATAAAAATAGACATCCCAATCAATACGCCCAATATCGCCACTATGGTCATTCTCTTGGACGCAATGAAATAAGTAAAAGCAATATGTCGATTGATACGCATGGCTTACTTCTTCAAAGGAATCAAAACATCTTGCTCGGTGATTCCGCTCTTAATCTCCACCCACTCCGTACTTCTAATGCCTGCCTCCACTTTTCTAGGTTCCTCCTCTCCCTTGACTTGCACGGTGTTGGAATAACTCAAATAAGTTCGCGGTATAAGCAAAACTTGCTTTCTACTCGCCACGTCAATATTAGCCTCCAAGCGAGTTCCAATAACGTCAAAGTCCAATGGTTTTTCAAAAACAACATCACATACAAACGACTGGCTCGCCTCGTCATACAAGGGATATAGCGTTGCCACTGTTCCTTCTAACACTTTACCCTTGTCCACATTCAATTGAATGTGCGCACGTTGACCTTCCTTAATTTTTTTGATGCTATTCTCATCCACATTCAATTGCGCCACCATCTGATCTGTTCCAGCCATCACGGCAATTACATCTCCCTTGCGAACATAATCCCCCACCTTTTTCATCAACTTAATCACTCGTCCATTGGATAAGGCTTTAACCATATTAAATCCTGAAGCATTGCGCTGCTGAGCCGCTAACGCATCCTGACTTGCCTTGGTCCATTCCGCCTGCTGCTGGATTTGAGCCAATCGCTTTTTAGCGGAATTCCAATTGGCCTTGGCACTCTCATAGGCCAACTGTGCATTTTCCCATTCCAACTTGGATACACTTTTACGCTGATACAATGCCTCATAACGATCGGCCTGCTTCTTCTCTTGGTTCATTTTCTGCTCCGCCAAATCCACATTCACCTGCATCTCTTGAACAGCAGGAGATAAATCTGTTGTGTTTTGCTTCGCGATGTTCAACTGCTTCTCTGCAGCCGCAGCGCCTGCATCGGATGATGTATTTTCAATGCGGGCTACCAATGTTTGGGCAACCAATACATCTCCTTCCTTTACAGGAACTTCTATCAAATAACCTTCTGATTGCGCCGTCAAATTGTAACGATCATTGGCCACCAACATACCCGAAGCAAATACGGTCTCCGTAATGTCATTCTTCACGGGTTGAACCTCCTGTTGTTTTCCCTTACAACTCCACAAGGAAATCAAAATCCCAATTCCCAATAAAAATCTATTTTGCATTGCTGATATGTATTTTATTTTTCACCCATTCACTATTCCACTTGGCGCCAATTACCGCCAATTCGGATTGCAGCGCTTTCTGCTGAGCCATCATCAATTTGTCCAATCCAATAAGATCTTGATCAAACAAATCCTTCACATGGCGATAAGAATCCGAATCAAAAGCTGAAATCTGCAATTGCTGCGCGTAGTCATCTATGGCTTTATCAAACTCCCTATCCATCTGTACGTTTCTAACCTTGGTGTTGCGCTGCTCTTCCTCCAGTAGAATTTTGGCCATTTCGTAATTGATTTTTCGTGTTCCTACTTGTGTCACCTTCATGGGGGTGGTTGGCAAATCCCAGGTCAATTTAGCGCCAACAAAACTGCTGTAAATCCACCTACTCGAAGGATCCATCCATTGTGCATTGCTGTTATTCTGATACCCAAATGAACCCTGCAACGACAACACCGGCAACTGTTCCAATTGCGCGGAACGATGCATCATGCGGGCATATTCCATTTTTAAAGCCGCATTCTCCAACTCCAATTTTCCTTGTGCAATGGGCCGTTTTTCTAAAAAATCAGAAGTTTTAAGCACTATCTCACAAGGAATTCCGCATATCGCTGATAACGTCTCCAATTGGTTGGTTAACATCAAATCCAAATTTCTCAAAGACCCTTGCTGTTGCAACAGATTCACTTGGGTATCATTCCAGTCTTGCAATCTAATTATCCCTTGATCACACTTCCTTGCAGCCAATCGCTCCAAGCTATCCGCTATTTCAACAAATTGAACCAA
>JBDLUK010000182.1:0-3446 GCA_039805365.1 Bacteroidota bacterium
ACATTTTATTGCCCAGGGGATGCTATTCATTTTGTGGATCATTCGGTTGTTCCGCAAGGTGCGACTTATAATTGGACTTTCGAAGGAGCAACGCCAAGTACAAGTACTTCCAAGTATCCAACGGTCACATACAATGATGAAGGAACTTTTCAAGTGACATTGACAGTAACGTACAATGGCCAATCCATGTCGATGACCAAAGATCAGTACATCTCAGACTTGCCTGCGTATTCGGGTCCAGTAGTAGAAAGTTTTGAGAGTGCAGTAATCCCAAATTCATGGCGTTATTTTCATTTGGACAATAGTGGATTCAATTGGAATATTTCAGATCAGTGCAGTGCTTATGGAAATGGAACATACTCCATGAAGTTTGATAACTATTGGGTGGATGCTCAGGGTGGAAGAGATGAAGTGTGGTTACAAAAAACCGATTTGAATCCTACAGAGCAAATTGCTTTGCATTTTGATGTCTCCTATGCGCAGTATGGTGGCCAGTACAGTGATACATTGGCAGTATTAGCTTCTCAAGATTGCGGAGCGACTTGGCAATTGTTGTATAGAAAAGGTGGTGATGAATTGGCTACTGCTCCTGACAACACGGATGCATTTGTTCCAGCTTCTGAAGAATGGCGACATGAGGTTTTGATGTTGGATACGATTCTGGATTTTAATGAGACTACGATTTTTGCATTTCAAAACAAAGGGCATTATGGCAATCAAATTTATGTGGACAACATTCAGTTGCTACCGTCTGTAGGAATTGAAGAAAAAGAGATTGACCTCAATTGGAGTTTATATCCCAATCCTGCAGAAAGAGTTCTGAATTTGAAATGGGATGCGGGAATTGATGTTCAGTGGGTTCAGGTGATTGATATGCAGGGACGAATTGTCGAAAGGAACAACATGCCATTTGGAAATTCATACAGTTTGCAGGTGACCAATTGGCCGGCGGGCATTTATTCAGTAGTAATTAGTAACATTACCCAGCAATGGGTTAAAACCTTTGAAAAGAAATGAGAACATTAATCGTTGTAACGACTTTGATATTGGGATTGCTGCCATGGAGCGGCAATGCGCAGACGGAGATTGGAACAGCTAGTTTTTATCACAATAAGTTTGAAGGAAGAAGAACAAGTAGCGGTGAGGTATTTAAACAGGGATTGTATACTTGTGCACACAAGTCTTATCCTTTTGGCACCATGCTCAAAGTGACCAATTTAAGCAATGATAGTACGGTTGTTGTCAAGGTCAATGACCGTTTGCCGCAGCGTTCCAAGCGATGTGTTGATTTGTCGATGGTTGCTGCAAAGCAATTGAACTTTGTAGGGAAGGGGTTGACGAAAGTTAGGGTTGAAAAAGTAAAAGAGTAATGGTGAAGAATGCATTTTTTGGATGAAAAAATTAAATGGCTTTCGAGCCATTTTTTGATTTATGCAGCCTTATATGTTTTATTTATGTAATTGACGCAAGGGGTATTTTCAATAGAAAAATGCCCAAGATATTTATTTACCAGAATTTAGTTTTCTTTTTTTACTCCAATGAACATTTGCCCATTCATGTTCATGTTAGAAAAGATAATAGGCAGATGCGAGTTGTATTGATTATTTCCAATGGTGAAGTGAGCTCTTGGAAAGTTGTCAAAGAAAGAGGTTTTCGTCCTTTTAAAAGTCAAGATTTGAAAAGAGTTGAATTTGTAATTAAAAACTATGGAAATGATATTGTCCAGAAATGGATGGACTTTTTTGTATTAAATAAAGTCATTAAATTTGAGGTGATAGAAAAACATGAAAAATAAGAAAATTAAATCCCCAGATATCCGTGTAGTATATGCCAAGTATTTGGGATTGCTTTGCTTGGAAATTGAGTTTTCCGATGGAAAAAAAGTTCGGATTGATTTTTTTAATTTCATTCAAAACCATCCCAATCCAATGATTAAAAAGTATTCAGATGAAAGCCTCTTTAAAAGCTTTCATTTGAACATGGGCAATGTTGAATGGGGAGATTTAGATATGATTTTCCCAATAGAGTTTCTTTACAATTTCAATCAATTGACAACAGTTTAATCTTCCAAATGTCCAAACTTACCCATTTGAAAGTCTTGGTAAGCTTGAATAATTTCCTCGCGTGTATTCATGACAAAAGGTCCATAAGCTGCTATGGGCTCTGAAATTGGCTCTCCGTTTAAGACCAATACAACAGATTCTTCCATTGCTTCAATTTCAAAGTCAGTTCCATCATCTTGGAATACAACGAGCTGATTGGCCTCTGCAATTTGGTTGTCATTGATCTTTACTTTTCCACTGATAATCACCAATGCTGTATGATCATGTTGCGCAAAGCTTAAATCAATTTTTCCACCGGAATTCAAAAATGCATTCATCAAGAAAACAGATGAAAAAGTTTTTGCAGGACCTTTAACTCCTCTATACTCACCAGCGATTACTTCTACTTTACCGGCGTTGTTTTCTAATTCCAATGGTTGAATATCGGCTCTTGTGATGGCTTGATATCTAGGAGGCGACATCTTATCCTTGGCTGGAAGATTTACCCAGAGCTGCACCATTTGAAAGACACCTCCTTGCTTGGCAAATTCTGCTTCATGGTATTCTTTGTGCAATACGCCAGAAGCTGCAGTCATCCACTGTACTTCGCCTTCTCCTATGGTGCCGGAATTTCCGCTGCTATCGTGATGCGAAACTTTTCCTTTGTAAGCCAGGGTCACGGTTTCAAAACCGCGATGCGGATGCACACCAACCCCAGGCGGATTATCAGTAGGTGGAAAGAAATGAGGTGAATTATAATCCAACATGATGAATGGATTCATTCTTTGCATCCCTACCAAACCGGGGATATAGTTGTGAACTCTAAATCCATCTCCAACCATATGGGGTGGTGGAGGACTCATTACTTCTTGGACACTTTTCTTCATGACATTCTTTTTTTCAATCCAACACTCATGCGATAACGGTCATCACCATATTCATTCATTAGGTCATTCATCCAAATACCCACTTGGTTAAATCCAATTTCATTTCCCCAAGTCAAAAGTCCTTTGGGATAATTGACGCCTTTGGTCATGGCCAAATCCAAATCTTCTTCGGAAGCCAAACCGTAATAATGAGCGTCGCATGCTTCATTGATGAGCATGGCTAATATTCTTTTTTGAATCTGTTGTTGTCTTTCTGTACTCAATTGAACTTCAGGACAACCTTCAGGGTAGGTGTAAAATCCTCTACCACTTTTTCTTCCGAACCATCCAGCTTCAACCAATTTCTTCTGTGTCAAGCTGGGCTTAAATCGTGGGTCAAAATAAAAAGCGGTGAATACACTTTCCGTTACGGCATAATTCACATCATGACCGATTAAATCCATTAATTCAAATGGACCCATCTTAAATCCCAAAGCTCGCATTGCGGTATCTATTTCAGGTTGCGATGCAATACCTT
>JBDLUK010000183.1:0-3090 GCA_039805365.1 Bacteroidota bacterium
GTGGGGTTGGGGTATACCTTTAAAGATGTAGTCGATGGGATGTCATTTGTTTGAAGAGTGGAAGAAAGTGAAAAGCCCCAGAAATCATATTTGCCCTTGCAGGAGCAAGTTTTGTCATTGGTAATTCCTCCCTTTGAGGCGGCTAGTATCCGAATATCCGATAAATTCGGACTTAATTGGAGTGAAAGACCTATTTCATCTTGGGATGTTCCAAGCGTTTTGTCACCGAGAAAATTAAAGTTTGCATCTAGTGCGTACATCCAAATGTCAAATGCGCCCATGACAGGTGCAGACTTGAACTGATTGGGATTTGAATTTGAGTTGGTAAGAACGCTAAGGTTTCCGTTAGGCCATTCGATGAGTTGACCGCCGTAATCATAAATATCTCCGCCTATCGTTTTCTGTTGGATGATATCTAGATTGTCAGCTAACTTTAAAATCCAGGTATCCATAAAGCCATAGGCATCTTCTGTTTTGAGCCCCGATACATTCGACCAACTTTCTGCCAAAAGGAGCAATTTCCCTTCGTTGCTCCACAAAAGATCGGTTGGCTTATCGTTATCCGAACCGCCGATCGTTTTTTGTTGAATGATGTTGCAATTCGTATCTAAATCAAGTACCCAAATATCGGTGAGCCCAAAACTTGGTTCGGATTTCAATCCAGAAATTGCTGAATTTGAATTAGCCACTAATTTGATGCGATTGGGTGCTGTCAGAATAGCATAAGGTATTTGGTCAGCTGCTGAACCCCCGATGCTCTTGTCGTTCAGAATAGCGCCGTCTGCATTTAATTTCAAACTCCACAAATCTTTAACACCATAGTTTATAGAGGTCTTGTTTCCCGATACACCCGATTCTGAAGTGCCAAAAATCAGGAGGTTTCCCGACGGTAGCTCTATTAAATCATTGAAGTTATCTGTGGCAGTTCCGCCATAATTTTTATCCCACAAAATGTCTCCAGCGCTATTCATTTTGAGCAGCCAAGCATCAAATGAGCCAAAAAGTACATTGGTTTGCTCGAAGCTCTGAGGCGATGCTGTCTGGCCACAAACATAAATAGATTGATCCGCGCTAATGAGCAAATTTGAAGGATAATCAGCAGCATTGCCACCTATGGTTCTTTGCCAAATAATTTGATCATTGGCATCCAAGCAAAGCACCCAAAAATCGTAATCACCCCTAGAATTTTCTGTTTTGTCTCCAAATGCCGGAGAATTACTCGTTAAAAGCAAAATGCGGTTGCCATTGCCTAGCTGCGCCTCTTTTATTGGAAACTCATCTTCCGTGGACCCAAAACAAAACTGTCCGGAAAGGGAACCGAACTGAGCCCAACTGTTTACACCAATAAATAAAGTTAGAAAGTAAATGTAATGTCTCATTTGCAAAGTTTTCTAGCTAAACGTTTGCAAGAGACGTTTGGAGTGGCCGACATTGTTTTTTCAAAGGCAAGCCAACGCGCAACTGCACCTAGCCAATCGAAAAAAGAGAAAGGGCTAACAAGATTATATTCAATGTAATCAAGAAGGAAATTAGTTTTTTCATCTTTGATTTGTTTGGTTTAACAATTGGTTTTCATTCAATTGTAAGATTCATACTAAACAAAATTGCATTTATTCAATTCAAAGCTTACGAGTGTAAATGACTCGTTTATAGCGATTATTCTAAACGTATTCGTTCACAAAAATTGCCACCAGCAGTAGTCATTTGGAGTAAATAAATACCGGAATTCAAGTCCAAATCGATCAACTGATTTTCTACTTGTTCATTGACCTGGATTGAGTGCATCAATCTGCCTTCGGTCGATACAATAGAAATGACATCACCTTTAGAAAACTGCCCATAGATGGCAAATTGACCATTGTTTGGATTGGGGGATATTGAAAAAGGAAGTGAAACATCTTTATTGAACTCTTCGAAACCAACCACAAGAATTGAGTCACAGCCAAAATTAACTACATTCAAATTGGAAAAATCTTTGTCTTCATAACAGCGAAACCCTATGATACTCTCTAATTCTAGGTTGTTTTCGCAATAGCTAAAGGGCATGAAGTATAACTCGCTGGTTCCAAATCTTTGGAAGATGGTATCGGAATAATTCCAAAAATTAAAGTTGTCTTGAGGGTCGAAATCTACGTCAATCTTCAGCCAAAGCAAGTTAAAACCATTGATGATTGAATAGCCTTTGTTAGCTACAGTGACAATTCCTTGTGTACCACATGTCGTACTTCCAATTCCTGGAATTTTCCAGGACGTACCAATGCTTGCTTTGTAATTAAATAAGGTGTCAAAAACCGAGGTTTGTTCGTTGTAAACATAAACGACACTATCGATTTCCTTGGTGTAGAGCGTGTCATAAAGGGCCACATCGTTATGTACCTGTAAAAGTACTTTGCAACTCTCACCGTTTATTAATGTGTCGCTATAGTATGAAGTGGTCATATAACCGTTATTGTTGGTTATAGTTGGATCATTGCTGAAAAACGAGTGATGCCATATCGCACCTTCAGGCGACCACAACTGAGCCCAAGAGCTAGCTGCAACGCAAGAGGTCAGAAATAAAATAAGAAATACTTTCATTTGTTGAAATTAGAAAATAAAACTCAAAAAGTTCCAAATTGTAAAAATTCACCCTTTTCTCGCCATCACTCCAAACAAATCTGCTCACAAAAGTTGCCTTGCGGTGTAGAAATTTGCAACAAGTAAATTCCTGGAGAGAAACCCGCTAAGGACAAAGAAGTGCTCTTCGGGTCAAAACTTCTGAGGCGTTTTCCGGCGTAGTCGAGTAGGTCGATGGAAAGCAATTGCTCGGCGTTGTTGTTTTCAATGGTGATGAAATTAGAAGTGGGGTTGGGGTAGAGCTTAATGGATGAAGTGGATGGGGTGTCTTTTGTTTGAAGAGTGGAATTGAGTGTAAAGCCCCAAATGTCGAAAGCGCCATTTCCTTGACATGATTTGTCATTTTGCGCAGTACCGTTTGAGGATGCGAGAACGTTGATATAAATTGCGTTTTGTTCTAATTCAAAATCAACCACATTGTCATCTGAAGTTGTTCCTAATGTTTGATCTGCAATAAAATTGAAATTCGCAGCA
>JBDLUK010000184.1:0-8545 GCA_039805365.1 Bacteroidota bacterium
AGGGTCACTTGCGCAGATAGGACCTGCTGGATCAATACTCGAGGGAGTAGGGGAGTCAACAATGACCGAACTTGTTAAATCAGTTGTGCAAACTCCGTTGTACATGGTAGCAGTATAAACCCCAGCCTGATTCAAACCGATATTCGTAAGGGTAGGGGAGTTGGTACTATTGCTAAATGAATTGGGACCTGACCACATCACATTGGTTGTGTTACTGGCAGTCAAGTTAAAAGTAATATTGCTTCCCACACACTGTGGTGAATTATTGGTGATGGAGCCACTGGGCAAGGGAAGAACGTTAATGGTAATGGTTTCAGAAGCTACACAACCATTGAAATTAGAGGATACTGTATAGGTGGTAGTAATAGAAGGCTGTGCAATGACAACATCGCCGGTAGTGACGTTCAATCCCGAAGCTGGAAACCAAACATAGTTTCCGCCTCCTGTCGCGGTGATATCGGTGGATGCTCCTTCACACAATGTGGGATCAATCGCAGTTAAGGCAATCGTACTTGTACTGGTGCTCGTGACATTAAAATTGAAAGATTGCTGAGCGCCGCATTGTCCGATGTCTGTTATGGTTACGGAGTAATTTCCTGCTGAAGGGATTGTCGCATTATTCGTTGTGTTGGATGACAATGTGCCCTGCCATTGGTAATTGTATGGACCTATGCCATTGATCGGATTCAATTGAATACTGCCACTACCACCACAGCTCACAGGAACTATATTTTCGTTGGGGTCTATGGTTTGAATGGGACTAAAATTGGGTTGCCCAGGGGTAGGGGTGTTGTTGCCATTTTGCACATTAAATGTACCATCGCAAAGTACAAATATGGATTCAGACTCAGCGATACTTCCGTTAACTTGTTGAATATTGGGATTGCTTGAGGATAAAGTAATGTTAGTAGAAGAACAACCAAGAAGTGAAGAAGTGGTGAATGAGGGGGTAGAACTAAATTGTCCGGCTCCCCAGTACAAGCCATCTACAATGACTCCTGAAGAATTAGCAATTACTACCTGCTCAGCTCCGTTGGTAAATACACCTATTTCGGTGGGGTCACCTGAAGTGCAATTGCATGAAGCGATATTGAGGTCCAAATTAGGAATCTGAGAATTGACAGAGCCTATGGTGTATATCTGGTAAGGTTGTAAAATAGTTCCTGGTGGAATAGTAGCGGACCAATCGCCGTCGGTTAATATGTAACAGCCAATGTTGATTGGTGAGTTACTGTTATTATATAATTCTGTCCATTCGCCGGTATTGGGGACGCAATTACCATCGCAATTGGCACTGGTGGCATTGATTAAAATTTCATTGATTACCAATTGAGCATGAACTTCAACGGTCATTAGTCCGAGCAACAAAATCGCGAGCCATTTTCCCAATAGAATTTTCATCATTAGTATTTTCCTAAGCCCCGCGAATTTACACAGCAACTCTTATGCTGAATGTTAATTGCACATGATTATTATCCCTTCATCCCTTCATCCCTTCATCCCCTCATCTCCTCATCTCCTCATCTCCTCATCCCCTCATCCCCTCATCTCATCATTCACCGAAATATCGCCATTGCAGAACAGTATCTTCAGCAATATCAGAAGTGGCCTTTTGTCCCAATAAATCATTCATGAATTTTGGACTGATGCCATGAGCCGGGCGTTTCCATGTCAAATCGCTTTCCTCAATGGTTTTTCCAGCTGGGATGTTTTTGGCCGCAACCAAACTGCGTCGTGCATTTTTTCTTGCAGGCTCCTCTTCAGCCAAAGCAGTAATTTCAAAGCTTCCCAAAAGTTCTTGGGTCTTGTCCCACTTCCTCCAAAACAATTTCAAATCTTCTTTATCCATGGCATGATAGTGATCATTGCCTGGCAAAGTTTTATCATGTGTGAAGTGTTTTTCTACAACAGCGGCGCCCAATAAAACACTACTGTGTACAACCTCCATTTCTTGAGGAACGGTGTGGTCGCTGTACCCGATAACGTGTTGAGGGAATTTTTTTCTAAGGTCCCAAATCATTCCGAGATGGGCGTTGGCATTGGGGGTTGGATAGTTTAATACGCAATGCATCAAAACCAAAGGATTGCCATATTTTTCAACGATACTCACGGCCTCTTGAACTTCCCAAAGATGTGATGCTCCGGTGCTGAGGATGATCGGTTTTCCAAATTGACATTGCATCTCAATGAATGGGAAGTTGGTAATATCTGAAGAAGATATTTTGTATACATCCATGAGGTCATTCAAAAACAATGCACTCTCCGCATCAAAAGGAGTACTCATGAATTCGATTCCAGCATGATCGCAATACTTTTTCAATTCTTCGTATTCCTTTTTCCAGAACTTATCATACTTCTGAAACAGCTCATGCTGACTTCGCGTAGGTTCTTTGGTAATGTCCCAATAATAGGGGCTATCCTTTGAAGCAATGGTGTCGGCCTTATAAGTTTGAAACTTGATGGCATCTGCGCCACCTTCTGCAGCCTCGTCGATCAAACGCTTGGCCAAATCCATGTTGGCTTCGTGATTCACGCCTGCTTCTGCAATGATAAAAGGACGCTGAATACTTTGGTTGTCGTGAAAAGCAATAAATTCTGTGAGACGCATTGATTTATTTTTGATGTTTTTGATTCAATAGTTGCTTTGCAGATTCCATGGCAGCACTATCGTTGGTAAGATTGCTGTCGTGTCTGCGGTATCGATAAAGGGGCAGCGGGATGCGATGGATTTTGAATTTTTCTAAAAACCGAATTCGCAAATCTTCTTCTTCTCTGGCTCTAAATGACTCATCGTACAATCCGATTTCGATGAGCAAATCTTTTCTAAACATAATGCCACATGCAATGGGTTTGTCATCGACATTGATCCATTCATTGTGATTTTCTTTTTCATCCACCATGTAGTAATCTATAGCAACCGCATCCAAGGTGTGATTCTCATCTAAAAACAAAGATTGAACTTTTAATGTATCAGAATGCAAATAATCATCAGCATCTAAAAAAACAACATATTGTCCTTTGGCCTTTCTTACTCCTTCATTGCGCGCACCTGCCAATCCTTTGTTTTCTTCCAAATTGAAAATTCGAGCGTCATTGACATAGTTATCCAGAATAGCTTTTGTATTGTCAGTACTAGCATCATTAACGACAATGATTTCCATTCGACTTTTGTCCATGCTTTGATTCAAGCAGCTTCTGAGGGAGCGTTCCACGTATCTACCGTAGTTAAAACAAGTGATGATTACGCTTACCATTTTGCCATTTATTAATCTGTGAACTTCGATAGTATTGCGCACAATTCCTCGTGCTTTACGGGCTTAACCAGGTAGCCAACAGATCCAGCCTCTTTGGCTCTGCTTAAAGTGCTTTCATCTGAGTTACCGCTAAGGAAAATGATTGGCGTATCGGAAAATTCTCGAATTTTTAATGCAGTTTCAATGCCATCTAATTCTCCGTTAATGCGAATATCCATTAGGACCGCATCGGGTTGGCAATCTTTGGTCTCTTGGATCGCAGACAGACCATTGTCTACAGTGTCGATTATTTCGAATCCACACCTCTCGGCAAAATGTCGATGTAGGAATGCAATGATCTCATCATCTTCTACGAGCAATATTTTTTTACTCATTGTTTGCAAGGAATTTCAATGGTGTATTTCACACCCTTAAAGTTAATCATCGATAATTTGGCTTTCATCTGGCGAGCAAAGGAATGGATGAGTCGCATACCCAATGATTGATTGGCTTTGATCTCTTTCTCAGGGTCGATGCCAATGCCATTATCTGCGATTTCCAAAATAAAGTGATCGCCTTCCAAAGAAGTTGTGATGGTTATTTCACCACCGTCTCTTCCTACAAAGGCGTATTTATAGATATTGGTCAGCACCTCATTCAGTAAAAGGCCACATGGAATCATTTTGTTCAGTGGTAATGAGATGTCATTTTTGTTGATCAAATTCAACTTGACATTTTCAAATTGATGATAGGTTTTGTAAATGGTTTCTGCTAACTCCTTAATATACTCTGTTACATTAACTGATTCTAAGTGGGTTGTCTTATATAGCTTCTCATGTATCATGGACATGCTTTGAATGCGTCCTTGGCTTTCCCTCAGAATTGAGGTTACTTCAGGATTGTCACATTGCATAATTTGCATTTCTAGCAATCCGAAAATGACGGTTAAATTGTTTTTCACTCGGTGATGAATTTCTCCAAGTAGAGTTGTCTTTTCAGCCAATGAGATTCTCAGTTGCTGTTCAATGTTTTTACGCTCGGATATATCTCTTATGAATGCAATTACAAATCCACGACCTCCCTGTGTGGTGTAATATGCATTGGCTTCTATTGGGAAAATTGTGCCATCTGCTTTCTTGTGCTGGCCCTCAATAATCATAGGGCCCTTTTCTCTTAGTTCTGTAACATGGGCATCCCAAACGCTTTTATCCAAGAACATTTGCTCAACTTCACCAACATATTTCCCAAGAAGTTGATCAGGTGATTTCCCCAATCTTTCCGCTCCTCTCTCATTGATGTACATCATGATACCATCCTCTGAAGTAACCTGAACAGCTTCTCCCGATTTGTCAATCAGATGATTCAATAAACCAACTTCTTTGGTGTAAGCATCAGCCAACTCTTGGTGAGCTGCTTTTAATTTTTCGTTGGAAGCAACTAGTTCTGAAGAACTTTCCCTAATGACGTTATTTAAGTGATTAATATCTCGGTCATTCGTCGTGTAAGAGTCGTGCACCAGATCAAGTAGTGCTTGCCATTGATCTTCCGGAGATAAATGCAGTGCCTTAACTTTTTTAATTTGCCTTTGAAGCAATTTATGGTGAGTACTCTTGGGTGTCATTCTATTGTTACAAAAATAGGTGACGAAATCTGTAATAAGTTATATTTGTGGAAAATAAGATGTATGTCACGTTTATTAGAAGGAAAGACTGGAATTATTTCAGGAGCACTAAATGATAAATCCATTGCTTGGAAGGTTGCCGAATTTGCCCACCAGCATGGTGCAAGAATTGTTTTGACCAACGCGCCAATAGCAATGCGAATGGGAGAGATCAATGGATTGGCTGAGAAAATCAATGCGCCGATTATCCCTGCGGATGCTACGAATGAGCAAGATCTAGACAATCTGTTCACTGGGGCAATGGAGCATTTTGGTGGAAAGATTGATTTCGTTTTGCACTCTATTGGGATGTCTCCAAATGTCAGAAAAGGAAAGCATTACACAGATGTCAATTATGAATGGTACAAGCAGACCTTAGATGTCAGCGCGATTAGTTTGCATAAAATGTTGGCAATGGCTTGGAAGAAAGATGCGATCAATGATTGGGGATCTGTTGTTGCATTAAGCTACATCGCTGCTCAAAGAATTTTCCCTGATTATGGTGACATGGCAGATGCTAAATCACTTTTGGAAAGTATCGCTAGAAGTTTTGGTTACCATTACGGAACTGCCAAAAAAGTGCGCATCAATACAGTGAGTCAATCTCCAACGGTTACTACCGCAGGAAGTGGTGTTAAAGGCTTTGATGGGTTTATCAATTATTCTGAAGCCATGTCTCCACTTGGAAATGCCGATGCTGAAGCTTGCGCCAACTATTGTGTCGCATTGTTCAGTGATTTAACGAGGTATGTCACGATGCAGAATTTATTCCATGACGGTGGTTTCAGCAATACCGGTGTTACACAACCAGTTGTAGAGAAGTTCGCTACTCCTGAATAAAGTATTATTATAAAAATTTGCGTTTAAAGCCGTCACTTAATATGTTGACGGCTTTTTCTTTTTCTACCCGGGATAATGAAGCGGGTGGTCCATATGGTGTTTTGTTGACATCAATGACAAACCATTTTTGAGAGTCGTTATCGAAAAGAACATCCAATTCGCAAAAATCACATTGAATTTTATTGCAAAAATCGATAATCTTTTTTTGTATTTGATTTGGAATCATTTTTTCATCACAAATGGTCGCGTGGTAGGTGTCATTTGTGAATCTCTTTTCAAGTGTTTTGTATTTCTTATAGATAATAATAATTTCATCAGCCATAACAGCAACGCGATAATCAAAATAAGATTGATTTTCCTCATTGTTAATGATGATTTGATACACTTTGCTTTGATCAAAATTTGATATTGGGCATTGTACTATACGACCATCATGAACGGCATTTTCATCACTTTTGATTACGCATTTTCCTTGATGCGTTTTTGGATCAACCTCCATCCCATACCCAAATATTTCTTTCTGTATTTTTTCGACATTCTTCTTACTGATATCTGAGCATTGGGAGTTCAAAATCTTACTTTGATTTTTGTTCGAAGCTATATCGGTTTTTGTTTGATCGTCAAACCAAATTTGAATGGCATCTTTGTCAGATTTACTTTGTCTTATGCTAAGAAGATTTTTTGTAGCGATTTTATAAATTGTTGACTTCTTGCTGGGCATGATGGGTCCTATCCAAATCGTTTTCGACTTGAATCCGTTTTGTATCCAAAATTTGAAATCTCGTAAAAATTGAATAATTTCTTTTGTTAAAAGGTCAAATTTCGGAACCTTTTTGGAGTATAATCTTCTGTAATTCAAATGTTTAATATTGTTATGTGAATCTTCTTTTGTAAGGACTTATCAACAATGGGGTCCATTTGATTATATTTGTGGTTGATAGATACCATTCCAAAACCAAAATTAGTGGATAATGAGTAGCCCATTGAATGATTTTTTAAAGAGAGTTGTCATTTTGATCTTGACAATCATGTCTTACAATGCACTTGCTGTAAATTTTACAGACAAGAGTATTTCGACAGGAATTGAGACAATTGAGTCGGCCGAGTTTGTAGATTCCTTGCCGCTTTTGTTGGAAGACCAAGTGCAAGCGGTTTGCTATCGTGATTTTGATGGCGATGGGTATGGTCGACCGACCCAAAGTTACAACTCACCAACTACCTCCTGCGTAGCGGGATTTGTGACCAATAATTTGGATTGTAATGATTTGAATGTGGCAATAAATCCAGGTGCAGCAGAGGTTTGCGATGATTTGGATAACAATTGTAATGCGGCAATTGACGAGGGTTTCGCTTCAATTTTCTACTACTTAGACAATGATGGTGACGGTTACGGTGATGATGCGGTAGCCATAGACGGTCTTCAAACATGTCCGGTACCTACTGGGTTTGTGTTGGATAACACTGATTGCAATGATGGGGATGCGGCTATCAACCCTGGAGAGGCTGAATTGTGCAACGGTATTGATGATGATTGTGATTTGGTTTTAGATAATGGCTTTCCATTAACTGATTTTTATTGGGATTTTGACGGTGACGGCTTTGGTGATTTGAATCAGGTTATTCAGGCCTGTGCAGTCCCAGTTGGCGCTTCTGTTTTTTCAACAGATTGTGATGACAATGATGCCAATAATTTTCCAGGAAATATTGAGGCGTGTGATGGATTTGACAATGATTGTGATGGCATTGCCGATAACAACAGTGATGTCGATGGTGATGGTTTTTTCGTATGTACCGGGGATTGCGACGATACCGATTTTAATGTGAACCCAGGAGCGACAGAGAGTTGTAACTCGATAGACGACAATTGTGATGGGCAAATTGATGAAGGGTTTGACGCTGACGCGGATGGATTTGCGGTATGTGCAGGTGATTGTGATGATAACAATGGAGCCATTAATCCTGGTGCCGTTGAGTTGTGTAATGGTTTGGATGAAAACTGTAATGCACAAATCGATGAGGGCGCATTAATTACGTTTTACTTGGACAATGATAACGATGGATATGGCGATCCAACTACAACCGATTTGGCATGTACACCGCAAGCAGGATACGTAGCCCAAGGTGGTGACTGTGATGATACCGAAGCGCTTACCAATCCAGGTGCCGTTGAGATTTGTGATGGAGTTGACAATGATTGTTCAGGAGGTATTGATGAAGCTTTTGATTTAGACAATGATGGCTGGGCGACATGCGCTGGCGATTGTGATGATAATGATCCTTCAGTTAACCCAGGGGTATTAGAAGGTCCGCTGGTAGCAGGCTCTTGCGATCAAATCGATAACAACTGTGATGGGGTTGTTGATGAATTTTGGGATGAGGATTTGGATGGATTTACGCAATGTCAAAACGATTGCAACGATTTTGATGATCAGGTATTTCCCGGTCAAACTGAAGTTTGTGATGCCGTAGACAACAACTGTGATGGTATCGTTGATGAGAATCCAATTGACGGAATCCTTCAGTTTGCGGATACCGATGGTGATTCTTTTGGTGATCCGGCAGCTGATACATTGGCATGTTCCAATTTAGTTGGTTTTGTGCTTGACAACAGCGATTGCGATGATACCAATGCTGCTATTAATCCAATTGCTGCAGAAATTTGTAATGGTATCGATGATAACTGTAATGTAGATATCGACGAAGGAGTTACGACAATTCTTTTCGCAGATACCGACGGAGATACTTATGGAGATCCATTAAACTTTATTGATGGTTGTGATCCAACGCCAGGTTTTGTCCTGGATAATTCAGA
>JBDLUK010000185.1:0-5104 GCA_039805365.1 Bacteroidota bacterium
GCAACAGGTGCACCCGACATGGGCATGCAGTCTGTTGTCGTTGTCGAACCCAACAAGGTGACGTTGCTACTACCCACGTTCCAAATTAAATTGGCGCCTGATTCCTCTAGATCCCAATTGCCCGTCCACGTGGCATTCTCCTGATACAAAACATCACCTGATTGAGGTAAATCAGCAGAAACAATTTGTATCTGAGCAAATGAAAGTTGTCCTAAAAACAACAAGCATGCAGTAGCGATTTTTTTCATTCCGTAATTTTTTTCTAATTTAATCAATCGTGAATAACTTGTGGGGAATTATTTGAGATTTTGAAAATATCGAGTGCCTACCTGCTTAGTTTCGTAGATACCAAAACCAAGCAATAAAAGCCATGATCGATCGCTACGATTTTGTTATTTTAGACATCATTCAGAACTTTAAAAAGAACAACCGAAATCAGTTGATTAAGTTGTCTCAATTGGAAGCAAATTTTTGGGTTAAGATTGAGCGTGACCTCGCGCATCAAAATCAAAGCGCCCACCTAGGTGAGCGCATCTCTAAACTTTATCTGGAAGGATTTATTTTAAACAAACCTAGTCTAGGTTATACATTGACCAGAAAAGGAAAGGAATTGTTGCAAAACCAAAATGTAGTTTTGGATTAATTCCTTATTGTCTTTTTACTTCACCAACATTCTTTGACGCAAATCGGCCATCTTCATGGCAACCATTGCAGCCTCTGATCCTTTGTTGCCCAATTTACCACCACTGCGATCCTTGGATTGCTGAATGTTGTCATCGGTCAATACACCGAAAATAACAGGAAGACCGTACTGCAATCCAACTTGCATAATACCTTGCGCTGTAGCCTGAGATACAAAATCAAAATGAGGCGTCTCTCCTTTGATGATTGAGCCCAAAGTAATGACCGCATCGGGATTGATGGTCTCGATAACCAATTGTGCGCCGTGCGCCAATTCAAAGCTACCAGGAACATACTCAATGGTGATATTCTTTTTCTTTACGCCAGCCTTCTTAAGAACAGCCAACGCTCCTTTCAATAGATTCTCAGTAATCTCGCGATTCCATTCGGAAACAACGATACCAAAAGACAAATGCCCTACTTCGGGCATTTGACTCCACTCAATGTGGGAAAGATTTTTAGTCGCCATTATTTTGACTGTGCTTGAACGAAGGCCAACATTTTTGCTGCTTCGCTATACTCTTGCGTTCTTTTAAAATTATCTACTACATCTTGCAACAAAGCGATCGCTTTGGCATTGTCTTTTCTTTCCAATTGTACGCGAGCAGCTTTCATCAAGTAAACAGGAGCCAAAGCTTCCTTAGCATCAGATGCCATTGCCTTCTTGGCTGCTTTTTCTAACCAATTTGCGGCTTCGTCCAATTGACCCAATTCAACATACATATCACCAACGTTGCCGATGGCTTGAACACCTACTGTGTTATCGTTGAAGTCAACTTCTTTGAACAAATCCAAAGCACCTTGGAAATCGCCAGTGTTTCTTTTGGCACATGCTGCATAATAAGTTGCTTTTTCAGCTGCAGGAGTTCCGCTGTAAGCCTCCATGATTGACAAAGCTCCTTCGCTTTGGCCATCGCCATCCAAAACCCATTTCATGCTGTCCATTTCAGCCCATTGCTCAACACGCCACAAAGCTTGCTCAGCAGAAGCCTCACGAGGATTAGCATACAAGAATGTGTAGGCCACATAACCTACTACCGCTGCACCTACAACGCCCAAAGCGATGGTGATGTTTTTCTTATTGGTTGCATAAAATCCAGTCAAGGATTTTGCCGTTGGTAAATTTTCTGACATGATTCAAAATTTCGAGCGCCGAAAATAAGACATTTTATCGAATCTTTGCAAAATATGTCAGCACCTCATCAAAAACTATGGGAAGGTCTCCGCTTGTATCAATTTAAAAAGCACTCGGAAATCGAAATTCCTGTTGGCAAATCTTTCAATTGCTGGCTCGGACAGAACGGATGTGGCAAGACCAATGCGCTGGATGCACTCTATTATTTGTGCATGACCAAGAGCTATTTTCATCACACCGATCAGTATACCATCACCCAAGGATACGAGGAATGCAGCATCAAAGGTTGGGGCGCAGAAAATGATCTTCCCTTTGAAATTTTATTAACGCTGAGAAAACCAGGGAAAAAGAATATCGACATCAATGGCAAGGCGATCGATAGGTTGTCGCAGCACATCGGTTGGCAGCCTGTTGTGGTCATTGCCCCTCAAGATAGTATTCTCATTACCGAAGGATCCGAGGAAAGACGCCGCTGGTGGGATGCTGCAATTAGTCAAACACAAAGCACATACATGCAACAATTGATGCAGTACAACCATTTACTGTTGCAGCGAAATGCATATCTTAAGAACTTACAAGGGCGTGCTGTCGATCCAGAGTCTCTTTCCTTGTACAACGACATGATGGCGCCACTTTCTATTGAAATTGGCAAGGCTAGAAAATTCTTCCTTGAAAAATTTCAGCCCTTGTTTCAATCGATATCGCAATTCATCACGGAAAGCAATGACCAAGTGGACTTGAAATGGTCTTCGGACACATTTGAACAAGATCCGACACAACTATGGACAGAGAGGATGGAACGTGATCGTCAAGCCGAGCGCACAACAGCAGGACTACATAGAGATGACTTGGAATTTCTGCTGAATGACATGCCCATCAAAAAAATGGGCTCTCAAGGTCAGCAGAAGTCTTACCTCATTGCCTTAAAACTTGCGCAGATGGTTTTCACGCAAAACATCACCCATTACAATGTGGTTTTGTTACTCGATGACATTCATGATAAATTGGATGGTGTTCGTTTGAACCGATTGTTTCAATGGTTGAAAGAGAATATGCAAGGTCAGGTTTTCATCACAGATACCGATTTGAAGCGAATTCCAGAAATGTTAAGAGCCATGTCTGTTGAACCCCATTGTCATATATTTGAGTCATGAGGGATTACAACAATCAACCCATTGGTGCCGTCATCAAAGAATGGCTCAACAAAAAAGGTTGGGACAAAAAGATGAAGCAGCTAGATGCTGTTGATGCCTACTATGAGATTGTGGGTCCCTTTATTGCCAAGCATACCACCAAAGCTGAAATGCGCGGAAAAACCCTGGCTTTGCAGATAGACAGTGGAGTAATCAAACAAGAGTTAACCTCCAATCGCGCTTTCTTGCTGCAACAAATCAATGAAAAAATGGGTCTAACCGCTATCGACAAGATCGAAGTTTGGTGAAATATTGAAAATGATGAAAAAGTATTTGAGCAATCATCCCAAAAAAGTTTTGACACTTTTGATGATTATATGTGTTGCAGGATTTTCATTGGCCTGGCAAGTTCAGCGCCACAAAGGCAAGTACCATTCAGAAGCAGAAATGGTAAAAATGCTCGACGGCAATTTGCCGATTTTTGACAATGGCGTTTTTGTAGGTTCTGGTAGATGTGCTGGATGTCACGGTGTTGATCCCGTAGGCTTTGCCAATATTACAGCGGAGGGCGAATTGGTTAATCCCGCAGAAAATTGGCGAGGCACCATGATGGCCAATTCAGCCAAAGATCCTTTTTGGAGAGCCAAGCTTTCTCATGAAATGTTGGTTAACCCCACCCACGCGCAAGAACTGGTAGACAAGTGTACATCTTGCCACGCGCCCATTGGCAAGTACACCAACAGCATCAATGGCAATCCCCATTATGACATTACACAATTGCCAACAGATTCAATGGCCCGTGACGGTGTCAATTGCAGCGCATGTCACCAACAACGCATGGATAATTTGGGACAGCATTTCAGTGGCGAATTGTTCTACCATACCGATACCATTTGGGGACCTTATGTGAGTGAAGAGATGGACTTTCCTATTTTCTATCAAGCCATGCAAAGCTTTGTGGGATATACC
This sequence comes from Bacteroidota bacterium, assembly GCA_039805365.1. GTDB lineage: Bacteria > Bacteroidota > Bacteroidia > Flavobacteriales_D > Sanyastnellaceae > CAMCTV01. Next base: position 3,919 of record JBDLUK010000185.1, read on the forward strand.
CCAGTGGGAAGTCACAAATTTACCAAGTCTGAAGCCTGCGCGGGTTGTCACACTTTGTCAACCCATGTTGCTGACCTTGGAGGCAACTGGACAGGTTCAACTTTTATTGAGCAAGCAACTTATCATGAATGGTTGAATTCATCCTATAAAACAAGCAATGATCCGGCGGTTCACAAAGAATGTCAGGATTGTCACATGCCCAAATTGCAAGAGCCTATTGTCATTGCATCTGGATATTCATTCTTACCGGGAAGACAGCCCTACGGTCAGCATTGGTTTGTTGGTGGCAATTACTACATGTTGCAACTTTTGAGAGACAATATTGACGCTTTGGATTTGACGGCCAATGCTACACATTTCAATACAGTTCTAGCTCGCACTGAACAACAGCTCATGAATGAAACCGCCGAAATGCAAATCATTCAAGGCAACATCGATTCAGACACTGCTCGTTTCGAATTGCACATTAAAAATTTAGCAGGACATAAATTCCCCAGTGGTTATCCTTCAAGAAGAGCCTTCATTGAATTTGTTGTTACAGACAACAGTGGGAACGAAGTATTTAGGAGCGGTGGTGTCAACCAAGAATACCGCGTCATAGGCGAAAACACAACCTTTGAGCCCCACTACAACATCATCAATAGTCCTGAGCAAGTTCAGATTTATGAGATGGTGATGGCCGATGTCAACGGTAACAAAACAACAGTTTTAGAGAGAGCCGCTGACTACTTAAAAGACAACCGCTTGGTTCCACTTGGATTCTCCAGCAATCCAGGCGGATTGTATGACACCACCCGCGTTGTAGGTATCAATGGTGATCCCGATTTCAATTTCGAAAACAATGCGGAAGGAAGTGGCACTGACATCGTGCATTTCCATTTGCCCATTGGGTCTTGGAATGGCGACTTTCATGTGACCGCACGTTTGCTGTATCAAACCACTCCTCCACAATACATGGATGAGATGTTTGCCTTTGATTCCCCAGAAATCAACACATTTAAAACCATGTTCAATAATCTACCAGCAAATCCATTTGAAGTGGCCTTGGTAGAAACCAATTTCAGCCACGTGGGTGTAAACGAAGTCAAAGTACGTCCAAGCATTTACCCCAATCCCACTTTGAACGGTTGGGTGTATTTAAACAACCCCAGTAGCTTGGTCACTGAGGTTGATGTATACAGCAATT
>JBDLUK010000186.1:0-5456 GCA_039805365.1 Bacteroidota bacterium
TTTTCAAAGAACGCAAGAAATTCCCATTGGCTGGACATTACAGAATTTCTATCCAGCAGGCAATGCGTACAGAAAATTTGGAAGGAATTGCAGATGTAGGATTTCGTTTGAGTAAACTACAGTAAGTTACCCAAAATTTCTGCAGCAGCTGGCTTAAGCAAAGATTGATTCTTATTGGCCAATTGACCACAAGCAGCGTCAATGTCCTTACCCCTTGAACGACGGAGATTAACCACCATATTTCTTTGCAACAAATACTGCGTAAAAGCTTTTAGTCGTTCTTCCGTAGTCTGCTGGTATTCTCCACCCACAATCGGGTTGTACTCTATGACATTGATCTTTACTGGCAATTGCTTGCAATACTCGGCCAATGCTTTTGCATCTTCAATGCTGTCGTTGAAATCTTTGAAAATGATGTATTCAAATGTGACGCGATCACCGGTTTTCTCATGAAAATACTTCAACGAGTTAGCCAAAACCTCCAGATTATTGGTCTCATTGATTTCCATGATATGATTGCGTTTCTCATCTGTTGCAGCATGCAGAGAAACCGCCAAATGAAATTTAACTGCATCGTCCCCCAATTTGGCAATCATCTTGGCAACGCCCGCTGTACTTACCGTAATACGTTGTGCAGACATACCCAAACCTTTTTGACTGGTGATATACTCTATCGATTGAAGCACATTTTTGTAGTTCAAAAGAGGTTCTCCCATGCCCATGTAAACAATATTGGAAAGGGGAATATTATAGCGGCGCTCGGCCTCCATTTTCAAATCGTAAACCTGATCAAAAATCTCTCCTGCAGTTAGGTTGCGCATCATCTTCAAACGACCAGTAGCACAAAACTTACAAGCCAAACTACACCCGACTTGAGAAGATATACAAGCTGTCATGCGTTTGGGAGTGGGAATCAAGACACCCTCTACCACTTTGTCTCCATCCAACTCATAGATACACTTCATTGTGCCATCATTGGACAATTGCTCCTCCTTGCGAAGAGCCGAAGAAAATTGGAAATCTCGTTTCAAGGCTTCCCTCAATTCATGAGAGAGATTGGACATTTGATCGACATTGGTTGCGCCTTTTTTCCACAACCACTCTTGAATCTGCTGGGCCCTAAATTTTTTATCGCCAATGGACAATACCCATTGCAATATTTCATCAGGCGTCAAGGCACGCAAATCTCTTCCCAACATAAACTTTAAGCTTGCTTTTTAAATACAAATCGATACTTCACCACTTGTCCAACGGACTTGCTGTTAGCCTGCAAATTGTATTCTTTCAATTTTGACAGAACATACTTGGCCAATTCTTCATTGGTCGCCGCCATATTCACCACTTTCCATTGACCTTTCTGATCAACCTTCATCACCACTTCAACTACTCCTTCGTGGTTTTTATGGGCAATATTCTTTGTAACGGGCTTCTGATCTTCACCTACAACGCAATCTTCCTCGTGACCATTCCAAAAGCAGGTTACTTCTGAAATCGCAGATGAAGCCACTGCGCAACCCTGCAAGGTCTTTTCACAAACGCGAAATCCATTGGACCAAGTAACTTGACCACAGCTGGACATCAACGCCGCAAGTATGACAATCGTCAGTGTTAAACGCATACAACAAAGGTCATTCTTTTTTGGTAACATCCGTTAATTTATGTTGGGTTTAAATTTTCTTTAACTTTAATTAAAAAGTTTAAAAACAGAAATCTTCAGCTTTTATTCGTTATTCGCAACATGATAAAAAATCTTTTCTCTTTGTCCTTGTTGACTTTGGCGCTAAATTCAGTTTTCGCCCAAGAAACTCCATCGTCTGGTGAAGATCGAACCAATTTCTCCAATCAAACCCATTGGAACGGGATGGATTTATATGTCCCTTGGTTGGGCGATAAGGAAGGAAACAACGCCAATATTTCTCCTTGGCTCGAACAAGACATGCAAAAATCGGCAGGTATAAGGATTAACTTTTTAGAAAAGAAGTTTGCTATTTCCCATAATGGAACAGGTTTCTATACAGGATTGGGATACAGCTTTGAATATTACGCTTGGCAAAAAAATATTCAATTGAGATACAGCGATGCAACAGCAAGCAATACCCTTACCTATTCTTATCAACCGGACAATGATTTTGAAAATAATGAATTGAGATTGTCCAAACTAACCATTCCTTTGATGCTCGAACTTAATTTTGGTCGTGCCGAAAAATCCCAATTTCATGTGTCCGCAGGGATTTTGGGACATTGGAAATTTGGTATCAAATCGTACCAGTCTTATCACAACCAATTTGGCGACTTTGAAGTAAAAAACAAAAATAATTTTGGCATTCGCCCGTTCACTGCAGATTTGTCTGCATCCATTGGATATGGCAGAATGAAATTCTTTGTTACAATGCCCACGCAAACATTTTTCAAAGACAACGTGACCAATCCCATTTACAACTACAGCGCAGGAATCACCGTACTTCCATTTGATTCCGATGAGCGCATAACGAAGAAAAAAGACGAGATCATCAAGCGCTGGAAGATTTAACCATCGCCTGTGGGTTATTCATTTTCTTATCCAACAACTTTAAAAAAGTTGAGGTATATTTGAGCGATGTTCAAAAAGTGGTTTCTATGTTGGATGGGGATGTGGGCTCTTGGAGCCTGGGCTCAATCATTGCCACAATACAAGGATTTGTATAAAGCCGAGAAATTCGCGGTAGTAGCTCATGACATTGACTCATTGTTCAAATGCTGCCCACAAGCTGTAGCAGGAAAAGAAGACGAATGGCACTTTCTTTTGGCCAATGCGCAAATGAAAACCAAAGCCTTTGACAAAGCCAAAAGCCATTATGAAGCCATCGGATTCAAACCAGAAGAATATGGATTGAACTACGGCATTTGTTTGCTCAAAAACCAATTGTTCGAACCCGCCCTTCCTGTATTAACCGACTACTACAACAATCACCAAGAAGAATACAAAGCCATTTACTGGTTGGGAGAATGTTACTACTACCTTCAAAAACCAAAAGATGCCTTGAGAATTCTTCAGCGTGCTGTAGACTCCTACCCTGAAGATCCCGACGCTTATTACCTGATGGGCATCATCCATACGGAACGCGGTGAATATGAAAAATCTTTCATTTATTTTCAAGCGGCTTACGACACAAAACCTACTCTTCTAGCAGCCAAATTCAACATGGGTATGGCCAAGTATTATGCCCAGCAAATGGAAGCTGCCGAAGAAATTTTCTCAGAATTAGCCCTAGAAAAACCTGAAAATCTAGCAGAAGTATTGATGCTTTTGGGTGAAATTCGTTACCGTTTTCATGACGAAGAAGGGGCTTGCGAATACTGGAAGGAATCCTCTAATTATGGAAATGACGAGGCCAAGGGTTCTTATCAAAAAGTTTGTATCGACAAAAAAGGAAATCCCAAGTTTGTCAAGAAAAGCTTTATCTCCTTCTAATTATTTCCAATCCAATACTTGATTCCAATTCGCTCGAATAACAATCGGCTGCGGAAAGACATGAACCACCTCTGGCTCTATTTGCATCTTCCAGTTGAGTCCATCCCAAAATCTCAGATGATCTTTTTCCTCAACCGCCCTTAGCGTGTAAGTTCCGGGGATAGCAGAGATCCCAGTGTTCATCAATTGTGCTCCGGTTATGGTTTGAATATTACCCTTTTCATCCGTCAAACTCCACCAAAAATCAGCAGAGAACTTGCTCTTCACTTGCAACTGTCCAATGTCTTCAGGTCCTAAGATTTGAACGGTATAATTCACCGTATCGCTTACCCACATATAATCGCGATAATAAGCTGCCTTGGGTAAGATTTGCAAGTTGTATTTTCCAGGTACCAATCCTTGCGTCGATAACTCTGCGTACTTGTCTTTCAGAACAATTTCAACGGGCCACTCTTCCTTATCTTTTTTCCATTTCCACTTGTTGGATTGGACGCCTGTAGTGGGATAGGGAAGGGGTAAAACACAGGGTTGATTCTGCATCAACTTCTTTTCTTTCACCTTTTCAAAATAGGGATTGCGCTTCCATCTCTCTTCAAAAACAGGCACAGATATAGAGTCTGTCATTCCATTTTCAAACTTTAATTTCAATGGATGAAAAGCATTATCTACTTTCCCCACCCAAGAAACCAAAATACTATCGTTCAATCGCTCGATGGTCCAATTGTTCTCCCAAATCTCTTCCTCATTGCTGGGCACAAACTCGGGCAATTTCCAACGCGGATCCCAGTTCCAAGAAGCCCATCCCGCCGAATCAACGGTGATTTCACCAATCTTGGGTTCGGAACCTACATTCTGAGAAAGCACACATGATATATCAGAATTCTCTTGAGAAGTCATCCACAAATTCATATCCGTATCCAACCATTCTCCTTCTTCCCATCGTCCGCTCTTGTTCTTGTCCTCAAAAGCCAACAAATAAAACGAAGAGGCAGGTAGACAATGAAAAGTAAACTTACCCTCCTTGTTGGTCTTCACCTGGTAGCTCGGCTTATTTACCTTTTCCAAATCAAACGACGAGCTTAGCAATTGAACCAAAGCCTGATCGACAGGTTGGCCCGTCCATCCATTGATCACGACACCCGATAATTCCAAGGAGTCTAAAACACTTCCTGTACTCCAGATGCGCGTCAAAGAAGCAGGATTACCTTCCGTAATATCCACGATGGAATTTCCAAAATCAACTTGATAGGTTGTCTCAGAACGCAAAGTATCTGACCAAGAAACAATAACCTTCTTGCCTTTGGCTACAACATTCAATGGAAACTGCAAAGGCGGAGAGAAAGTAATTTGATTGGTTACGTCCTCTATGGCTACGTATTCGTCCCAAGTAAGCTCAAATCCCTGACCCTTCCAATTCAATAAACTGTCTGGCGTATCCGAGCTTAACAATACAGGAGGTGTAGTGTCTTTGGCTCCGCCCTCTACCATTCTGATCTGCGCGCATCCCCACAATAGAAGAGAACAACCCAAAATCAACTTAAACTTCATGCCGTCCATCTTTCTTCCAAAATTTTGACCAATGCCAACATGCCTTGCACATCATCTGCATCAAAGTCATCTAAAAAAACACTATCGATATCCAAAACACCAATCACTTGATCTTGATGACAGATTGGAATCACCAATTCAGATTGACTCAATGCACTGCAGGCAATATGTCCCGTAAATTCATGCACATTGGGCACCAATTGCACCTCATTCTTTTCCCAACAAGTGCCACATACACCACGACCCTTGGCAATTCTTGTGCATGCAACGGGCCCCTGAAAAGCGCCCAGGACAAGCTCTTGGCCCTTGACCCAATAAAATCCCACCCAATGAAAATCAAAGGCATGAAATATCAAAGCCGCCATATTGGCTTGATTGGCCACATGATCGTGCTCGCCTTGCAACAAGCCTTTCAATGAGGTTGAAAGTTGTGCATAGCGTTCCTTTTTGGGAAGGG
>JBDLUK010000187.1:0-4107 GCA_039805365.1 Bacteroidota bacterium
TACTTTCCTATCAATTCTACCTTTCCCGAAACCTCAAAATACTTCCACTCTCCTACCCTTTGGTTGTCTTTGTATTCGCCTTCAGCTTTCAACTCCCCTGATAAAAAATACTCTTTCCAAACGCCCTGACGCATACCGTCATTGTCCAATTTTCCTTCAGCAACTTTCTTTCCCATCTGATATACCTGGTTGATGATCTTCTCACCAGAAACATGTTCCACATGAAATACACCCTGCCTTTGATTTCCTGCATAACCTCCTCTGGCAATAACGCCTTCCGAAACCGTATCGACCTTAAAGGTTAGGTTACCCGCTCCACCATCATCCGTTACCAAAACATCATTCTCATAAGTCTCTGTGCGAATTACAATTCCCTTTTTATCGTAATACTGGAACAAGCCATTTCTTTTACCCGATGAATAATTACCCTCTCTGAATACCAATTCAGACTCTGGAAAAAACTCTTTCCAAATACCCTCTTTCTCTCCATTTCTGTTGTACCGATTGAATCTTTCTACACTACTAATAAAACCTAGTGTGTACTTCGTAATTCCCATCAACATTCCCTCTGAAGAATACTCTTTGGCCTTTCCCTCCTCTTTATTGGCAACAAAAGGAATAACCCAATGAATCTTACCATTGGAATAATAAAGTGTCTTAATACCCTCTTTCTGATTGTTTATATATGTGGTTGACTCCAACTTGATACCCAAAGAATCGTAAATGCTTTCCATTCCGTTCTTCTTACCACCAACATAATTGATCTCTTTTTCAATTCTTCCCTTGGCATCAAAAAACTTCCACGTGGAATCGATGACTCCATTTGATCTTTTACCAGAACTAATTAAAATTCCACTTTCGCTGTATGTCTTCCAAAAGCCATCCGGTTGACCATTCACAAACCAACCTTCACTGGACATCACACCATTCTTATGATAGAACTTTTTGTATTCCTTTTGAGAAAAAGAGAATAGAGGAACCAAACCCAAAAACAAGAAAAAAGAGAGATGAAAAATCATTTTCACACATGAATACTCTAAATCAATAAAAAATTTCTTTTTTAAAAAAAGAGATTTAGGATATATAGAGCTGTTCATATGGTTGGCAAAAAGTTTAAATGACGTTTGTAATTTTCATAATTCACAATTTGACCGTCGTTATTAACAAGTTTTAAGGTAGTTAAAGACTTGGTTTTCATACTGCTCAAATGGTTTATCAATATTTGAACATATAACGATGTCGTGAATAAATACTTGATATAGGGAGGTGTTGATAATGGGGCTAATAACTGAAAAGTGATGTGTACAAATACCAAAAAATAAATTTGGTTTGTAGGTGATGAAAGGATAAGCGTTCCTAAATCTCCTTGTAACAAATAAACTTTTGCAAGGTTTTCAACAGCTATTAACAATCCAAAAAACAGAAATGTAGATAAAAGAAATTGTACTTTTGGAAAATGAAAATTATTATCGGAAGCGATCACGCGGGTTTCGCCATGAAAGAGCAATTGAAAGGCTGGTTGGCAGAACAAAATCACGAATGTATAGATGAAGGTTGTCATTCAGATGCAAGTGTAGATTATCCTGACTATGCGCATGCAGTAGCTCAAAAAGTTGAAAGCGAAGATAGTTTAGGAATTCTCTTGTGCGGCTCTGCAAATGGAGTTTGTATCACAGCCAATAAACATGCAGGAATTAGAGCAGCATTGTGTTGGACCAGTGAGATTTCTCAATTGGCCAGACAGCACAACGATGCCAATATTGTTTGTATTCCTGCTCGTTTTATTTCATTGGATGAGGCAAAGGAAATCGTAACCGCTTTCCTTACCACTGAATTTGAGGGCGGACGTCATCAAAATAGAGTAAATAAAATTTGCATGTAATGAAAAGAATAGTCGTTTTAATCATTCTGTGTTTTCCCCTTTTTTCGATTGCACAGCGCAATACATCTGAGATTTTTGGTCAAAATATTTCAGTTCAAGAATTAAAAAAGCACTTGTACGTTTTGGCTTCAGATGCTTATGAGGGTAGAGAAACCGGAATGGAGGGACAGCGCAAAGCTGCTCAATATTTGGATGAATATTACGCCCAGATTGGAATTCCAACTCAAAGACAAATTTTTCCATTGAAGCGATTGAGTTTTTTAGCATCCACATTGCAAATTCAAACGGGTTCAAACAATCCAGAAAAGTTTGATTTCATTCAAGATTTTTATTTTTTCAGTGCAGATAAAACCCAAAGTGTTGAAGTAAAAGACATCGTTTTTGTTGGTTATGGAATTGCTGATGAGAATTGGGATGATTACAAGAACGTTGATGTGAATGGGAAAGTGATTTTGTGTTTATCAGGAGAGCCAGTAAAAAAAGGAAAGAGCTTGATTACAGGAACAGAAACTTTTTCTGAATGGACTTTTGATCGCGAGTTGAAAAGAAAAACGGCTATTGAAAAGGGAGCCACGATGTTCATTCAAATTGATCAGAATTTTGATCAGTACATGGGTCGTGTCAAGTATTATTTGCAAACGCCAAGAATGACTTTGGATAGAACAGGTTCTGAGGATGAGGAAGATTTAAGAATTCCATATTTGCATTGTTCTCCAAGACTGGCTGAAAAAATCTGTCAAAATTTGGGATTACCCAAGTATGATGTTTTGCAAAAGAAGGCAATGGCTAGAAATCGCGTCAAGTCTAAGGTTTCTAAAGGAAAGATGACAGTTAACTTTCAAGTAAAAAGAGAGGATTTGGTATCTGATAATGTCCTTGCATTTTTAGAAGGAACGGATCCAGAGTTGAAGTCAGAGATTGTAGTTGTCAGTGCGCATTATGATCACGTAGGGATTATCAACGGAGAGATTCACAATGGTGCGGATGATGATGGATCAGGAACGGTTACGGTGATGGAAATTGCGCGAGCATTTAAAACAGCCAAGGACAAGGGTCAAGGATCTAAGAGAAGTATTTTATTTCTACATGTGAGTGGAGAAGAGAAAGGATTGTTGGGTAGTGAATGGTATTCCGATCATCCTGTATACCCATTGGCCAATACTGTTTGTGATTTGAACGTGGATATGGTAGGAAGGAAAGATGCGGATCATGAAGATGGCAGATACGTGTACTTGATAGGATCAGATAAATTGAGCACAGAGCTTCATCAAATTTCCGAGGAGGCCAATAAAAAGTATACCCAATTGAATTTGGATTACACGTACAACGATCCCAACGATCCCAATCAGTTCTACTACAGATCCGATCATTACAACTTTGCAAAGCACAATATTCCCGTGATATTTTATTTCAGCGGAGTGCATGAGGATTACCACAAGCCAGGCGATGATCCAGAGAAAATCATGTACGATAAAATGGCCGAGATTGGAAAATTGGTTTTCCATACAGCATGGGATGTGGCCAATAGACCTGAACGTTTGAAGGTGGATGTAGCCAATGATTTTAAAGAGAGATAAAAGAATAGATTAAAAATTTTAAATAGATACAATGCAAGAAATTTTAAAAACTTTAGGGTTAGAAGCGGTTAACGCAGGAACTTCAACAGGATTGAAGTTTATGGGATCAGGTGAAGTTATTTCATCTTATTCTCCAGTGGATGGAAAGCACATTGCGGATGTGAAATCTACAACCAAGGAAGAGTATGAGCATGTGATTTTAACGGCTCAAAAAGCATATCAAGAGTGGCGTTTGATACCAGCACCTAAGCGTGGTGAAATAGTTCGTCAATTCGGTGAAAAATTGCGTGCAAAGAAGGATGCTTTGGGTCGTTTGGTGAGTTATGAAATGGGTAAGTCATTGCAAGAAGGATGGGGTGAAGTTCAAGAGATGATTGACATCTGTGATTTTGCAGTGGGATTGAGTCGTCAGTTGTATGGTTTGACCATGCACAGTGAGCGTCCAGGACATAGAATGTACGAGCAATGGCATCCACTAGGTGTTGTTGGAATTATTTCCGCTTTCAACTTCCCAGTGGCTGTTTGGAGTTGGAATTCAGCATTGGCTTGGATTTGTGGAGATACATGTGTTTGGAAAGCTTCAGAAAAAGCGCCATTGTGTGCGGTGGCATGTCAAAATATTTGGAATGAAGTTGCCAAAGAAAACAA
>JBDLUK010000188.1:0-3398 GCA_039805365.1 Bacteroidota bacterium
TTTGGATCTGTAATTCTCTTTTTGATGTATTCAGCTGATGCCTTAGCACGATTATCAGAAAGCTTCAAGTTGAATGCCTTTGAAGAACGACAATCCGTATGAGAACCCAACTCAATGACCATTGTAGGATTGGCATTCATCAAATCCACAATTTTGTCCAACTCAACAGCAGCATCAGGTCTAATTTCATATTTACCCAAATCAAAGTAAATGGGGTTCACCTGGACCAACTTACCCAAGTCAGCACCAACCTTTAATGGTTCCATAGCCAAGTTGGCTTCTTTGTTCACAGATACTTTACCATCCTCTACCAAAATATGGTCATAACTTACAACCTTTGATAAATACCCGTTCTTGCTTAAGACAACCTTATAAGAAATGGTGTCCGTCCAAACATTCTTGGTCAATATCTCGTTGAACTCCCCTTTCTCGTTGGTATTTAGTTTCTTTACCTCTCCTGTCTTCTTGTTAATCCACTCAACTGCCACATCGGAAATCGGCTGTTGGTTCGATTTATCGGTTACACATCCCACGACATCAAATATGGGCAATGGATTCATGACAATTTCAACTACATCACCTTTCTTCATTTCGTTGGCCGCGAATTTTACTTCAGAATTAAAGAAAGTGTTTCTTTCAGCTAGTGCTACTACATTCTTCCAAGTCAAAGCATCAACGGTAACTTTTCCATCATCTGAAGTTGTTACGATCATTGTGGACTCACCCAAGTTCAAAGCAATATCTTGTTTGCCTATCAAATTACCCTTACTGTCCTTTACAATCAAGGTGATGGGCTTTTCAAATTCCCACATCTTGAGAACATTAATCGCATAGATATCATCATTTCCACTACCACCATTTCTGTTACTTGCGAAATAGCCCGATTTCATATCACTTTTGAAAACAATAGAGAAATCATCAAAAGAAGAATTCACAGGAAATCCTAAATTGATAATATCCTGTACTCTTCCATCTTCGTCTAACTTAGCGACAAAGTTGTCCAATCCACCCAAACCTTGGTGACCATCTGAAGCAAAATACAACAAACCTGATTCGTGGTAAAATGGAAACATTTCATTGCCCTCAGTATTAATAGCTTTACCCATATTCTCAGGCTTTGACCAAGTGCCATTGGCGGTTAGAACAGATTTATAGATATCCGTTCCTCCAATACCACCTGGCATCTCAGATACAAAATACATGATCTTCCCATCAGACGTTAATGATGGATGACCAACGCTGTAATCACTGCTATTCAAATTAATTCCAGCAGGCTTTGACCATTTTCCTTTTTCATCTTTTGTCGAAGAATATAACTGCAATCCTCGTGCTCCCGTCTTATCTCTTCCACCATAATTGTTTCTGGTGAACATAACAAAATCTAGATTCTTGTTGAAAGACGCAGGACCTTCATGATACTTACCCTTCATTCTCTTTTGGAAAGGATGAATGTTCCCAAGATCATGGTTAGGCAAAACATCTGCCGCATACAATTCCAAAAATGGCAAACCGTTCCAATTCCATATACGCGAAATAGGAGACTCAATAGCCCTTGTCGACGCAAATACAACTTGCTCTCCCATGATGGTTGGACCAAAGTCTTGATCTTCTGAATTCATGGACAAATGCTTTACTGAAGCATTGCCCTTGTCTTTTTGAAGTTCCGTGTAATCTCCTTGCTCCAGATTCAAGTTTCTTTGAACTCGAGTGTCCTTATCCAATTTTTCGTTGGCTTTCTTCAACCATTCCTGTGACTCATTGTACTTCTTTGAGTATTTCAAAGATTGAGCATATTGGTACATATCCTCTCCAGACGCATAACCTGATTCAGCTACCTTTTTCCAACAGAATTCGGCATCTTTATACTTGCCCAATACTTCGTTCGAGTAAGCTAACTTTCTCCAAATCTCGATATTCTTGGGATCTACCTTTTGAAAACGAGCAATGGCCTTACTGAAATTGAAAGTTGAATAATCTTCATTGGCCAACTTTTCTATGCGAGATTGCGCATTGACATTAAAAGCAATGCTGATTACAATCAAAAACAAAAAACTTATTCGCATTGTCTTAAAAATAACGTGGTGATTTAATTTTTTCTTGGCTACCATACTTCATTTCGTATCGCAACATAATTTCATGACTACCATTGTGATTGGAAACACGACCAAAAGCATAAGACCAATCATAGGAATATCCCAATTGTAGGTCCTTGTTGATATTGAATCCTGCCATAGCACCCGCACCATCGCCAGTTCTAATCATGGATCCTACCCAAAACAAATCATGGAAAATAAACATGTTGGTTAAATCCAATTGAGCAGGAGCACCTTCTACCATTTTGAAAAATACAGATGGTCTGTATTTCACATTTGGGGAAATATCTAACAAAGCTCCTCCAATTACGTAGTAGTGTCTACTCGCTTCCATCAATCCTATGGATGACGAGTTTACTTTGTATGTGTTCTCAATGATGCGTGGTGTTGAAATTCCAGCGTACCATTTGGATGTGGTATAATACATTCCAAATCCAAAATTGGGAGACCAATCACTTTGTGCGCTTGTCGCAAAAACTTCATCAACTGGAGTATTCAAGTCCAAACGGTTGAATTGGGTGTTCAGCGAATTAAAGCCTCCGTTGATTCCAAATGACAATCTTGCATCATCATTGATTTTCATTCTGTAGGCCAAACTCACCACCATACTTGTTGTTTTCACAGGGCCAATGGCATCACTACTTGCACTCAAACCCACAGCCATATGATCGCCAAATACTGGAGTATTCAAATTGATACCTTGGGTGATGGGCGCTCCTTCGAAGCCAGACCATTGATTTCTTCTCAATCCAACAATAGACATAGCTCCGCGACTTCCTGCATATGCTGGATTCATGTCCAATGTGTTGAACATATAATGGGTATACATCGCTTCTTGCTGTCCCCAAACCGAAACGGCAGACAGAATCAAAAAACCGATGATGAATATATTCTTTTTCATACTCTTCACTTTTTAAAATTAACGCTTGATGTATACGTATCCATTCTTGGTTTCTCCATTGGGTCCGGTTTTGAACACGAAGAAATAAGTTCCTTCTGGAAGTAAGTTACCTCCGATTGCATTCTCAGTACATGTACCATCCCAACTGTTATCGTAAGGGGCTTTGGAATATACCTGAGCTCCCCATCTGTTAAATACTGTCATCGTATTTTCAGGAAACTCTTCCACGCCAGGTATAATCCATGTATCATTGGTGTTGTCACCATTGGGAGAGAATCCCTCTGGAATTTCTAATGCCACTCCACAAGTAAAGAAGTCCAAATAATCTGGTGTACCATCTTGATCACAATCTTTGAAATTGGCATCACACAAAGATGAAGTTCCAGCTTCTTCTGTATCCGTCA
>JBDLUK010000189.1:0-2969 GCA_039805365.1 Bacteroidota bacterium
GCACTTTGCGCATAGAGCCGCCATATATCGTATCCATGATTGTTGGTATGATTTATTTGTGGGTTCGAAATTTTGTTCCTGGCTCTGCGCCTGTCGATCTATTTCCAACTTGGCAAGAAATATTGCTTCACTTGGGCTACTTGATTCCCTTCTTTGAGAATATGCGTTGGATCAATCCTGGCTATTGGACATTGGCCATCGAATTTCAATATTACCTCATACTTGCTTTGATATTCCCGTTGGCCATGAGCAGCAAATTAATACTACGTGGGTTATTCTATTTCATTCTATTGGGAATGCCCTTTGCCTATACAAACAACGACTGCTTTACCGGTTGGGGAGCTTATTTCCTACTGGGTTTGATTTACATATTGCATTATTTCAAGCGGGTCTCTTTGGCTGAATTTATAACAATTTCAATTGCTGCCTCAGCCATTACTTTGGTGCATCACCACTGGTTGATCCTAGCCATTGCTTGGGGAACCATTTTGCTGGTTTACTTCTTTCAAGATTGGGAAAACAAATTCACACATTTCTTCGGAAACATCAGCTATTCATTTTACTTGCTTCACAGCGTCGTTGGGGCTTCCATCATCAACTTCTTAAGTCATCGATTCACCATTTGGTGGGAAAAGCCATTGGTCATAGCAATAGGATTTCTGGCGTCAACGATTGCTGCACATTACTATTTCCAATGGATTGAAAAACCCTCAATGGGCTGGAGTAAAAAAATCAAATACAACCGATGAATAGAAAGGAATTTTTAATCACCACTGGCTTGGCAAGCGCTGCATTGGCGAGCCACGCTTGGCTGCCAGGTATGGTGCCTAAGGAAAAAATTAGACTGGGCATCATCGGCACTGGGGCAAGAGGGCAAAGTCATATCGACGAACTTTTAAAAAGAAATGATGTCGAGATAATCTCGATTGCAGATCCAGATAAAAAATGGGCAATCCCCGCTGCATTAAAAATATTTGACCAATACAACCAGAAAAAGCCACAGATATTTGATAACGGTTCAGAAGACTACCACAGACTTTTGGATGACAAAAATTTAGATGCTGTTATCATTTGCACACCATGGGAGTGGCATGTGAAGCAAGGAATTGCTGCACTCAAAGCCGGAAAGAAAGTTGGAATGGAAGTAGCAGGAGCCATGAACATGGAAGAGTGTTGGTCCATTGTCGAAACCGTTGAAACAACTGGTGTTCCCCTAATGTTTCTTGAGAATGTTTGCTACAGACGAGATGTGATGGCCGTTTTGAATATGGTCAAGCAAAATGTTTTTGGCGAACTGCTTCATTTGCAAGGCGGCTACCAGCATGACTTGCGCGCAGTGAAATTGAACGATGGGAAATCTCCCTACGGAAAAGGCGTTGAATTTGGAGACAACGGGATTTCAGAATCCAAATGGAGAACCCAACACAGTGTCAATAGAAATGGTGAGCTTTACCCTACACATGGCATTGGACCTGTCGCCATGATGACGGATATCAACCGTGGAAATCGATTGCTCTCGTTGACATCCATTGCAACCAAATCAAGAGGTCTACACAAATACATTGCTGATCAAGCCGGGTTGGATCACCCCAATGCCCGTGTAAATTTTCAACTGGGCGATATCGTTACAACCATGTTACGCACGCAAAACGAAGAGTCAATCATCTTGATACACGACACCTCTTCTCCCCGACCCTATTCCCTCAACTTCCGGGTTCAAGGAACACAAGGATTGTGGATGGATGATTTGCAGCAGATTCACATCGAAGGCAAAACATCTCCTCACCGCTGGGAAAGTGACACCCAATGGATGGAAAAATATGACCATCCATTGTGGCAGAAATACAACGAAGCAGCAAAATCTGCAGGTCACGGCGGCATGGACTTTTTTGTACTTAATGCGTTTGTTGAATGTTGCAAGCACAATGAAGAATTCCCCATTGATGTATACGACATGGCCACTTGGTCATGTATCACTCCACTATCGGAAAAAAGTGTTTCCGAAGGAGGAAGCAAACAGGATATCCCAGATTTCACCAAAGGAAAATGGAAGACACGACAGAATGGTTTTAATAACCGAATAGAATACTGAAACAACTTATTTTCGCGAACGATTTAAAAGCAAGATGGAATACAATTTTCAAGACATCGAAAACAAATGGCAAGCCCGCTGGAGAGCGCTCGGAAGCTACCGTGTGAAAGAAGACACGAACAAAAAAAAATATTATATACTCGACATGTTCCCATACCCCAGCGGTGCGGGATTGCATGTTGGTCACCCACTTGGCTACATTGCCAGTGATATTTTTGCCCGATACAAACGCCATCAAGGTTTCAATGTTTTGCATCCAATGGGGTACGACAGCTTTGGATTGCCTGCAGAACAATATGCCATTCAAACGGGACAACACCCGGCCATCACTACAGAAAAAAACATTGCACGTTATCGCGAGCAATTGGACAAAATAGGATTCAGTTTTGACTGGGACAGAGAAGTAAGAACCAGTTCGCCCGAATACTACAAATGGACTCAGTGGATTTTTAAAACCATTTACAATTCTTGGTTCAATGTAGCCACACAAAAAACCGAGCCCATTGAAACCTTAATCGAGGCTTTCAATCAAAACGGAAATTACAACGTTAACCCAGCTTGTGACGAAAATTGGCACAAATCACTTTTGGAATTAAAGAACAACAATGGTGAGCCGATGTTTTTCTTTGGTCACGATTGGAATGGTGATTTCTCTTCTACCGACTGGAATAGTTTGAACGAAGAGCAGCGCTATCATTTGCTGATGTGCTTCAGATTAACCTACTTGGCCGACTCAATGGTTAACTGGTGTCCGGCATTGGGCACAGTACTTGCCAACGACGAAATCAAAGATGGCGTGAGCGAACGCGGCGGACATCCTGTTGTACAGAAAAAAATGAGACAATGGTCGATGAGAATTTCTGCTTTTGCTGAACGA
>JBDLUK010000190.1:0-18440 GCA_039805365.1 Bacteroidota bacterium
AAAAGTTGAATATCCATACCATCCAAGGATTGGGCTACACCTCTCGCTCTGCAGGACCAACTGCTGATTATTGGACGGTTCAAACCGGTTTGGGATTGAATGTGCAAATGAATCGTGCTTGGTCAGTTAGTGCCCAGTCACAAGCCAAATGGGGTTTGAAAGACATCGATGGTGGATCTAGCTATTTGCAACACAGTCTTTCATTGAACTACACTTTAGATGGATGGAATACTTTCGGAAGATATTCAAGAACAGGTTCAGTAGTGAATTTGTACAAAGCTTTGGATTTGGCCGAAAAACGTTACGGTAAGTAATGTTATGATTCGTTCCTACCAAGGAAAGAAAGTTTCAAAAGGTGATTCTATACCGGTGAATGATGCACTGGTGGTAGAATCACCTTTTGCCATTTATATCAATGGCGATCCCCTCACGGTGACGATGCAAACACCGGGGCACGAATTGTTTTTGGGAATAGGTTTATTGATTTCAGAGGGAATCATTTCTAGAAAACAAGCCCATGTACCATTCCATTTTGATGAACATGCAACAGATCCAACCATTCATTTCGAGATTACCAATCCCGCATCAATAGCCAATAAGCGATCGCTTTTGAGTGTCTCATCTTGCGGAATTTGTGGCAAGACTGCATTTGAAACCCCGCAGGGCGAAGCGCTGAATCCGCTGAACAAAGAATGGGAATTGGATAAGATGTTTGACGAGATGAGAAAATTGCAAAGCGATTTTGACAAAAGTGGAGGATTACATGCGGCAGCTCTCTTTGACCAAGATCAAAACTTGATCAATTGCTTTGAAGACATTGGTCGTCATAACGCGGTTGACAAATGTATCGGCCATTATTATCTCAATCAATCGGAAAATGCTCCTGCAATAATTCTGGTAAGTGGACGTATTTCATATGAAATCATAGCCAAATGCTTCATGGCCAAGATTCCAGCTATTGCTGCCGTATCCGCTCCAAGCTCTTTGGCTGTAGATTATGCCAAGGAATGGGGCATTCAGTTGTTTGGTTTTTGTAGAGAGAATAGATATACCCAATATGCTTAAGACCTTTTTTCTTTTTATTTCAATCGGTATTGTTGTGCCCGTCGCCACCTTAGGTCAAGCGGGTAATGATTCCATTCAATACGAAAATCTTGTTTTTGAAGGAGCGGGCATACGTGGATTGGCGTATTGTGGTGCATTGATGGAAATGGATGATCGTCATCTACTTCAAAATATACAACGCGTCGCTGGAACATCCTCTGGCGCAATAACTGCGGCTTTGTTGGCTGTGGGATATACGCCACAAGAAATTTTTGAATTGATCGGCAACACCAATTTTGCCAAGTTCAACGATGGCGGTGGTTTTTTTATTGGCGGAACACTCAGGTTATTTCGTCGAATGGGCTATTACAAGGGACAGAAATTCACCAAATGGATGGAGAAATGTATCTCTGCTAAAGTAGGTCATGCCGATATCACCTTCATGCAATTGCATGAGCACCATCTTCAATCCAATCAATATAAAGAACTTATCGTTACTGCAACCTGCATGAATCATCAGAAGGCTGAGTATTTCAGTTATTTGAATTATCCAAACATGCGCGTAGTCGATGCTGTTCGTGCTTCCATGGCAGTGCCCTTGTATTTTGAACCCTTGGTTATCAATGACAACGGGGGAGTGGTGGATGTGAAAAATTACGAGGACAAAGATCACGTGCTTTTGGATGGTGGATTTCTTTCCAATTTTCCGATCTGGGTTTTTGATGACTCCACACAATTTGATTGCTCTTCCAACCAAACGATCGGTTTCAGAATTGATAGTGATTATCAAATTCAAGTGGACCGTACCAAAACGAAACTTCCATTGTACTATACTGTTCATGGTACACTGGATTTGGTAGGCTCGGTTTATTACATCATGAAAGAAAATCTCAATCGCTTCATTCTAACGCCTTACGATTGGAAAAGAACGGTAAGTATCAGCGATTGCAACATCGGCCCCAAAGTAAAACGCCTCTCCCCAGAGGAAAAGGCGTTGTTTATCAAAGCGGGTAGAGAAGGGCTTCGTCGCTATCTAGACGAACCAGGATTTCAATGACGGATAATCAAAGGCTGAACTTGATCCATTTGCTTGATGAAATACCAACCACCTGGGAAATCAGAAGTTGGAACAGTCATTTGAGATATCTTTTCTTTTG
The DNA here is from genome assembly GCA_039805365.1 of Bacteroidota bacterium. Classification (GTDB taxonomy): domain Bacteria; phylum Bacteroidota; class Bacteroidia; order Flavobacteriales_D; family Sanyastnellaceae; genus CAMCTV01. Next base: position 2,202 of record JBDLUK010000190.1, read on the forward strand.
ACTTCCATACCAAACGACCCATCGCATCTAAAATTTCGATATCCTTTCCTTTTGCATCAATTACAACAAAATCATCCGCTGGTTGAGGATAAACATTGAATGCGTTTGAAACAACTTCATTAATCGAAGTGCTCAGCATCGAAAAAACGCCATCATCAATCCAAGAAGAGCCACACTCATTTTTTGCAACAACCTTCCAGTAGTGGATACCAGTTTGGGGCATCGGTATACTCAAACTCGTCAAGGAAGTTGATTGGCTAATAACATTTTGGGTAAATGTAGGGTCGGTGGCAACTGTAATTTCATAATCGATAGCATCCACGGAGGGCGTCCATGAAAAGACTACAGGATTGAATCCAATAACTTCAGTATTCCATGGAGAAACAATAGAAGGGGCCATTGGCGCTGATCCTGAACCAACTTCAATCACCAATTCAATGGTATAAGATTGTCCATTGGGCGCAATCAAATCCATCGCGACACGATGTTTTCCCACAGGAGCATTGCTCTGAACTGAAAAATGGAAATCATATGATCCGCTGGTTTCAAGAGTCATTGGACCTTCCATCAACAACCAATTGGGGTTGTTGAGTGAAACTTGCAATGGGAAATACAAATTGGTGTTGATTTCCAACGATGCATCAAAACTACCATTCAAACAAACTGAATATTGGGATTGGTTCCATTGTAAAAATGTCGGACGGGTAATGAAAAAACCATCATACATGCTTGTTGCCAAATTGATTCCACTGGGCAAGTATTGATAGTTGCTCCAAGTACCTGAGAATTGAACAAAATCATTCATGGGTACCAAATCAAAGAATGCAACCTCATTTAGTAATCCTTCAGATGTTTGAATGGCATCCAATACGCGAACACCACTTCGGTAATTGCTTTCAAATGCAAATTGATCCACCATGTACAAATTGTGATCGATAGAAGTATTCTGAGATTCATGGAAACCCATATATCCGATATTGTCCAAATCGTTCAAATCAAACAAATGGGTACGGGTACTATTCCCAAAATTCATTTCATCCAATTCATCATTCACCAAGAAATAGCGTTTGTCTTTGGTGAACCAACCTTGGTGAACATATCCAGTCTCTTCGTATAAGTATGAATCCAACAATTGAATATCGTTGGTAGATGTGGCATTGACGATATATAATCCAGTATATCCATTGCAAAGGACGATAATCAAATCACCTTGGTGATTGGCATCAGGGCCACTGTATGTTGTAATAAAACCATCATGCGTATATCCAGAATCCGCATAACCTCCAACAAAGATTGGATTTAATGGATCCGCGATATTCAATAAATGCGGACCTCCGCTTAAAGTGTTGGTGCCCATCGCACAGAGAATACCAGAAACAGGATCAATATTCAAAGTATGGCAATGACCAAATCCGTCATAATGCGCATCCTCATTAAAGATTACAGGAACATTGGTCAGTGTGTCCAATTGGAGAAGGTTCATCACCTGCATTCCGTGATTGCTAGATTCACTCACCACAAAAACATAATCTTGAAAAGTTTCTAAATCTCTCCATAAACTGGAAACATCATGGGCGGGCAAAAGTCCCAAATAGAGTGGATGAATGGGATCTGATACATCAACAAATGCAGTTCCATTGGAACAACCCACCAGTGCGTATTCTTTACCTGTATTGGGAGAAACCCATCCCCAAATGTCGTTGGTGTTGTCGCATCCCCCAATCTCAGCATTGGTCATATGCCCCAATAAGTCCATATTCAAACACGGATACTCTCCCGCCATACCATTTTCGCAAGGTGTCTGAGACAGGACATGTTGGACACAAATAATGAATCCCAAAAGAAAAAGATTTTTCATATTTCAAATGTAAGTGGAGAAAGGAATAACACGAGACAACTTTTGGTGAAAATATAGGTCTTTACTATTATTGTAAAAATTATCGATATGAAAAAAATATTCTTGGGAATTGCTTTGATCACCATTTCCAATTGGGCCATGTCACAATGCAATGGTGTAGTTTTAAAAGAAGGTAGTTCTTCTTTCAAGAAGTTTACGGACGGTATGCAAGTTAGCTTCGATTTTTGCGGCGAAAAAGATGCCTTAGCGGCCATCATGGACAAAGCTGAATCTGTAAAAAGTAGTGCTTATCTAAGTGTCGAAAATGATCCTTTGAATGGTGAAAAATACAACTGTGTTTTAACCATTAGAGGTGAAGTTGATTTCAACTACGCCGTAAAAATAATGTCTGCAATGGGCATCAACAGTGTTACCAAAAATGGTCAAAAACTAGATTTGAACAACGCAGATGCTTGGTACAAATAAATTTTTCAATATGAAAAAATGGGGAATAGGGCTCTGTGTAGCCCTTTCTACTTTTAATGGGTTAGCTCAATCGGTGGATGCGGGGGATGACATTTTCCAATGTTCGGGTCCTGTTATTCTGAATGCCACCGTTGATGGAGTAACATCATCAAACAACTACACTGTAGAGCAACTCCCAGCCTTTGCACCTGAAGCCATTGGTGGAACAGGGGTAACTTTGGGGGATGATGCTGTATCGGCTTCATTTCCGATTGGATTTTCTTTTTGTTACTACAACAATACCTACACCAATTTTTGGATAGGTTCTAACGGGTGGGTATCATTTTCTGGAGGTCAGCCGACAAGCTATGTTTCAGCTTCTATTCCAAGCACAGCAACCAACGTTCCCAAGAATTGCATCTTTGGTCCTTGGCAAGACTGGCATCCAGGTACGGGTGGACAAGGTCCTTACATCAAATACCAAACGATTGGTGTGGCACCCAACAGAAAATTGGTTGTGACCTTTGATCAAATTCCGATGTTCTCTTGCACATCAACCAAAGGAAAATTCCAAATTGTATTGCATGAGACTACGAACATCATTGAAAATCACTTGTGGACCAAGCCTTCTTGTGGCACTTGGCCAGGTGGCAATCCCAATTTCTCCGTTCAAGGGATACACAATTCAAACGGAACATCAGCCGTAACGGTACCAGGAAGAAATAGTGCGTCTTGGACAGCAAACAATGAATCTTGGAGATATACACCAGCAGGATCTCCACCCATTGTGTGGACCAATCAAGCGGGTCAGCAAGTTGGAACAGGACCATCCATTACAATCAATACGCCTGTTTCTGGTGACTTCACCGCAACAGCTGCTGTTTGTGGTGGCGCAACATACTCTGATATTGTCCATGTTGAATTAACGGGGGTGGCAATCAATACGACAGCTACTATAGCATCGATTCAACCTTCGGGTTGCGGCAACGGTGCCGGTTCTATATCCTTGGTGGTGAATAATGGAATCGGTCCATTTGATTATGAATGGACGCAATTGCCAACATTAAATAGCCCCAATGCGACAGGTTTGAATGACGGTAACTACAATGTCACAGTTATCGATTTAGGCTCAGGATGTGAAGTATCTGGTGCTTTCAATGTTCCGCAAGAAAATACGCTGAACGTTTCCGCTTCTGTTGTAAACGTTACATGCCCTGGTTCTTCCAATGGACAGGCCGCGGCAATTGTCAATGGTAACATCGGTGCAGTAACTTACGAGTGGTCGGGAACTACCCAAAATTCTCAAATCGTTTCGGGATTATCAGCTGGTGTTTATCAATTGATGGTTCAAGACGCAGCTGGTTGTTATGACTCCATCAACGTGACAATCAATGAACCGCCCGCAATTGTTATCAATGTTTTAAACATGGAAGACAATGCTTGTAATGGCGGTGCTGCAGGTGTTATTGATGTTCAAGCTACAGGTGGTTCAAATGGTGCAGTATTTTCTTATACATGGTCAAACATAGGCGGACCGCAGTTTGCAACTGGTCCGAGTGTTGGAAGCTTGGTTGCCGGAACTTATGTTGTAACGGCTTCTTACTTGAATCCACAAGGACAAACTTGCTCGAACCCAGATACCTTAGAAATATTTGAACCGCTACCCATGGACCTTTCCTTGGTTGTGGGCAACATCGGTTGTTCGGGACAAGCAACAGGCTCTTTGGAAGCAGTGGTGGCCAATATTGTGGATCCTCTATCATATGCGTGGTCAAACAATGCAACGTTGAACCAGGCCATTAATGGTGACCTTGCACCCGGAAATTACTCCGTTACTGTAACCGACGGAAATGGATGTACGGAATCGGAAAGTGGAACGGTTGAGTTAGTAGGAAATCCTATGACCCTTACATCAACTGTTGACCACGTCAACTGCTTCAATGGAAATGATGGTTCTGCCACAATCAATATTTCAGGAGGTACACCAGGCTATACGGTCAATTGGCCATTGGGAGTTATTGGAAATGGAAATTCTGCTCAAAATTTAGAAGCAGGTTTGTACGTCGTTCAAGTAATCGATGCCAACAATTGTGACATGACTTTAAACGTTACCGTCAATGAACCTTCTGTATTGGCTGTTAACATACAAAACATAGTTGATGTACTTTGCTATGGTCAAGCCAATGGTCAAGCAACTGCAGGCATAACAGGAGGAACAACGAGCTATCAAGTTCTATGGAACAATGGTGAAACCAATGTAAACGCAGTTGCTTTGCCCCAAGGAAACATTGCTGTAACCGTTACCGATGCAAACGGTTGTACGGCTACTGATAGCGATAACATGGACGAGCCACAACCGTTGACAGCAGTAGTTGGAATCACCGAGCCTTCGTGCTTTGGCGGAAACGATGGAGTAGGGGAAGTAACCATCAATGGTGGAACTCCCAACTACACTGCAGATTGGAGCAACTCAAGTAACAATGGCGAAATTGTAAACAATTTAACTGCTGGAAATCAATCGGTAACAGTTACCGATGCCAATGGTTGTCAAGTTGTACAAAATTTCAATTTGTTCGAACCTGCCGCTATGACTGCAACTTTCAATATTACAGGTGATGTATGTGGTGATTTGGTTGCCAATGGATCGGCGTCTGTTACCATAAGTGGAGGTACGCCCAATTATTCATACACTTGGGACGAAGGTTCAAGTTTGACATCAACCCAGAGCAACGTGAATGATGGACCCATCCAAGTCATTGTTTCAGATAACAATGGATGTATTCAAAATTTCACAGCCAATATTCCAGTTATCGAAACTCCTGTTGCCTCATTTGTTTCAACACCGGAGTTTGATCCATTGTCTACAGTAATTAGTGGATATTTGCCACTCGAAGTAAGTTTTGATGACCAATCATTATATGGTACTTCGTCTTCATGGAATTGGGGAGATGATACACAAACATTCAGTGCAGGAACAGATATCACCCATGAGTTTGATTCATTGGGATACCACAATGTAACCTTAACCGTAACTGGACCAGGTGGATGTACTTCCGATTTGGATTTCATCGTATTCGTTTATGATTCAGCACAAATCGCATCATTCAATTTTTTCACACCGAACAATGACGGATACAACGATGTATACCGCGTATCATGTGAAAACTTTTATGGTGGTGTGTACTACGATTGCGGAGAATTTACAGTTCGTGAGTTTAGCGGAAAAATTCTAAATCGATGGGGTAGCGTGGTTTACGAATGGACAGATGTCAACAAAGGTTGGGATGGCAAAATCAATGGTCAACCTGCCAATGAAGGGCAGTACTTATTCTTAGGAAATGCCAAATTATACGACGGGAAAGAATTCGAATTTCAAGAGTGGTTAAATCTCTCCAGATAGAAAATTAAAAAAAGGGCTCCGGCCCTTTTTTTTATGAGTACAATTTCAATACAACCCAAAAACGGAACTTCCGCTACCGCTCATTGCGGCATAAAAGGCACCTCTGTTGTAGTGCGCTTGTATATATTCTTGGATGATAGGATACTTCGCAATAGCTCCTACTTCAAAATCATTTCTCAAAACATCTTTCCATTCATGCTTTGGTATCGTGGGCAATAATCGCAAATCAAAAGAAGCTGGCTTAGGAACAATCCATTGATAGGCTTCAGCCGTAGATATCGATACGGGTGGAGAAGTAATGTCTATTTTAAAATCTATCGAGAAATCCATTCTTTCCAATTCATGACCCACACCGTTTACAAAACATGGCGAATTGATGATGAAAAATGCATTATCACTTCCAACTTTAGAAGCCATTTCAATCAATTCCTCTTCCTGTAAAGCGAGCGCAAACATTTCATTCAACATGGTCATTGTAAAAGCGGCATCAGCGCTGCCACCGCCCAATCCAGCTCCACTGGGAATGTTTTTAATTAGATGAATATCAACTGCGGGGATCCCAAACCGATCATGCAACACTTTCCAAGATTGGTAACAGCTGTGTTTCGATTTGTCGATGTCAAATGATGCATTGTGCATGAATATTTGGGCATCTCTTTCATTTTCATTGATGACCAATTCCAAAACATCATGCAAGGAGCCGGGTAAAAAAATGGTCTCCAAAGTATGATAACCATTGGGTCGTTTTTCAGTAACGAAAAGACCCAGATTGATTTTGCAATTTGGAAAGGTTACCATCTTATTGTTCCCAATATCCCATTGATTTCAATCGATTGACATTGTTGCGCCAATCGGGATCAACTTTGATGAATGTTTCAAGAAATACTTTTTTATCCAAAAAAGCTTCCATCTCTTTTCTTGCTGATGTCGCCATTCGTTTGATAGCAGAGCCCTGGTGACCAATGATGATGGCCTTTTGCGATTCGCGCTCTGTGAGAATGATTGCGCGTATTTTGGTGACATGATCTTCTTCCTTATAAGATTCAATTTGAACCTCACATGAATATGGAATCTCTTTATTGTAATACTTCAATAACTTCTCACGGATAATCTCGCTACAGAAGAAACGCATTGTACGATCTGACAACTCATCCTTTGGAAAGAATGGCGGCGAGGGAGGTAAAACATCAATAATCTTCTGCAACAATTCTTTGGTGTACAGGTATGTGAGTGCACTAACAGGATAAATTTTTGCTTGTGGCAATTCTGTTTGCCAATACTGAAAAAGTGCATCTGCCGATTCATTGCCGACCAAATCCAACTTGTTTAAAACAACAAAAATGGGAACATCCATTTTCTTGATCTTCTCCAAAGTGGAGGCGTGAAAAGGTGTTCGATCCGCGCTATCAATTACCAACAAAAGCAAATCAGCATCGGTCAAAGCGCTACCAACCGCTTTCATCATTCCCTCATGTAACTTGTACTTGGGGTCCAAAACACCTGGAGTATCACTATAAACAATTTGATAATCGTCTCCATTCAATATTCCCATGATACGATGACGCGTAGTTTGCGCTTTGGCTGTGACGATACTTAACTTTTGACCTATTAAGGCGTTCATCAATGTTGACTTGCCTGCATTGGGCAATCCGATAATATTGACAAATCCTGCGCGGTGTTTCAATTCTGACATGGCACAAAGGTATTACCTTTGCGGCATGGGATTGACATTTGAATTGCTAAAGAAAGATCTTCAATCAAAAGCGAGAGCTGGAGTGATAACGACAGATCATGGAAAGATTGAAACTCCGATCTTCATGCCGGTTGGAACTGCAGGCACCGTGAAAGCCATCAACCAACAAGATTTAAAGAACGATGTTAAGGCCCAAATCATTTTGGGCAATACCTACCACTTGTACTTGCGCCCGGGATTGGATATCATGCAAGCCGCCGGGGGATTGCACAAATTCAATGGTTGGGATCGCCCCATTTTGACGGATAGTGGGGGATACCAAGTTTACAGTCTTTCTGGAAACCGAAAAATCAAAGAGGAAGGCGTCATCTTTCAATCACATATCGATGGATCTCGTCACACCTTCACCCCTGAGCGAGTAATGGATATTCAAAGAATCATCGGTGCTGATATCATCATGGCATTTGACGAATGTCCTCCTTATCCTTGCGATTATTCTTATGCCAAGAATAGTCTCCGCATCACCCATCAATGGTTGGATAGATGTTTTGAGCGCATCAATGAAACACAACCTTTGTACGGTTACCACCAAAGTCTTTTCCCTATTGTTCAAGGTTCTGTATTCAGCGACCTTAGAAAAGAAAGTGCTGAGTATGTGGCTTCAAAGAATGCAGAAGGTAACGCCATTGGCGGTTTAAGCGTAGGTGAACCTCATGAGGACATGTACAGAATGACCGAGGAAGTTTGTGATATTTTGCCTGCTGATAAACCGCGCTATTTGATGGGAGTAGGTACTCCTGCCAATATCTTAGAATCAATTGCCCTAGGAGTGGATATGTTTGACTGTGTGATGCCAACAAGAAACGCAAGAAATGGTCAGCTTTTCACTTGGAATGGAATTCTCAATATGAGAAACAAAAAATGGGAAAGTGATTTTTCACCTTTGGATCCAGATGGAGAAAGTTATGTAGATCAATTTTACAGCAAGGCATATGTACGTCATTTGTTTGTTGCCGATGAACTATTGGCATTGCAAATCGCAACAGCACACAATTTAAATTTCTATTTGCGTTTGGTGCAAACTGCGCGTGAAAAAATAATCGAAGGAACTTTCAATGAATGGAAGAATAAAATGGTTCCTCAATTGATGCAACGATTGTAATTGCGAAAAAACAGAAATGGGAACGTTAGACAAATTCATCATCAAAAAATTCGTGAGCAATTTTGTGTTCATGATTGGTGCATTTGTCATCATTTCTGTCATTTTTGATTTGAGTGAAAACATTGACGACTTTTTGCAATCGGATGCGACCTTTTGGCAAATCATCACCAAGTATTACTTGAATTTTTGTTTCTATTTTGGTAATCTATTAAGTTCGTTCATCGTTTTCTTAACCGTGATTTGGTTCACCAGCAAATTGGCACAACAGTCTGAAATGATTGCCATGCTCAGTGGTGGCATTTCTTACAAGAGAATTCTACGACCTTATTTGATGTTTGCCTCTTTTATGGCATTGCTTTCTATGTTACTGAGTCATTTCATCGTTCCATGGGCCAATACAACCAAATACGAGTTTGAATTAAAATACATCAAAAAAGCTTTAACGGTATCGCAAACCAATTTGCATCGCGAGGTTGCACCTGGAACTTTGGCACATTTCTATCGCGTAAATGCAGCAACAAGTTCGGGATCACAATTTTCACTTGAGCAATGGCAGAATGGAAAGTTGATTCAAAAAATAACGGCGCATGGCGCGTCATCTCAACCCAATTCAAATCAATGGAAAATTGAAAGAGCATTGATTCGTTCATGGGATACAAATGGAAATGAACATTTGATTTTCAAGCCCCAACTCGATACTATTTTACCCATGACCATTGAAGATTTTGCGCTTAGAGCAGAAATCATGAGCGCCATGGATACTCCTGAGCTAATGGCGTTTATAGACGAACAGAGACTAAGCGGATCAGGGAGGGTTAAAGAGTTTGAGGTAGAACTTCATTCAAGAACCTCCAATGCATTTGCAATCATTATTCTTACTTTAATAGGTGTTACAATAGCCTCTAGGAAGATCAGAGGTGGCACAGGAGTTCACCTTTTGTTGGCGGTAGTATTGGGATTTGTCTATGTCTTTATTTCTAAAGTAACCGCTGTTTCAGCAGTTACAATAGGCGTTCCTGTCGTTATCGCCGTTTGGATTCCCAACATCTTTTTCATGATTTTGTCCGTCTTTTTGTATAGGAAGGCACAAAAATAATTTGTCAATCAACTTTTTTAATATCTTACGCCCAGAAACAACAAAGTCTGGACGTTTCCAGACTTTGTTTACCTTAACTAAAAGACTCATTTAAACCTATGAAATTTACCCAATGATGGGTGAGTCATTCGGCGGCAAAAGTACTTCTTCTATTTTTACATCCTAGACTTTATATTGTTAATTTATTGACGTATTTACGTTAATAATAAATTTTAATTCCGGGAAAATACGCACCTTTCATTTGAATAAAATACATACCACGCGATTTGTCCTTTAAGTCAATGGTGATTTTTTCAGCACCTTTAACCCACTTCCATTGATCCACCAATTGACCTGTTGTATTCAAAAGAACTATGCTATCTATGTCAGCCCCATTGGAAAAAATTTCAAATTGACTTTCACTTACTTTTTTATAAATCGGCTGATTTTTTAGATCAACAATTCCTGTTGAGGGTTCAATCCAAACTTCCCAATATTGACTGTAATATTCGCCGCATTGATAGGCAACCAACGTAACACTATACATTCCTGGATTTGTAAAAGTATGCGCCAATGAATCGCCAAAATATTCTTGTCCCGTGTTTAAATGCCAAATGATGGAGTCGCAATTCAGGCAATCAATTTGACCCAAAACAGTATATTCAACGGTATCAATAACTGCTGTTGGATTAAAATCATAGTCTCCAATATTCCATTCCGTTTGATCTGCCGTTACAACGTTATTGACAGCCTCCTTAGCAGCGGCAACTTCTTGTGCGCTCAAGCCTGCTGTGAAGCTAACATCATCAGGACTCAATCGAAAGATGGTAGAATAGAAACTTAAAGCAGCAACGTAACTTCCAAACAATGATGGATGTGATTGATCAGCATTGTACAAATTCAAATTTGGGAAGTTGTTTCTGATGTATCTCCAGCAAGCTCCTACCGGAGAAACAATGGCATCATTGTCATCAGCCATCATTTGATATCGCAATCGCAACAAACTATCCATACCTTCATAAGTGCACACTGGAGGCCAATTGGGACAGTTGCTTGCATCACCATTTTGTCTTCCCCAAGTTTGGTAGAAAACAGTTTCTCCACATGGCGAGTATTTAACAATACTATCATTCAATCTCGCCGCATATGGAAAACAATCTGTTTGAACTTGCGAAAGAGGAAAAGATGGCATTTGGCTTTGCTCTTGTAATACTACAAAATCCCAATTTCCCTGATGAATATATTGATTGGTAGTGGCATTATTCAAATGCTGATTAAAAGTATAACCTCCAGGATTGTTACTCAAAACAAAAGTGGGTATATTTGTACTGTTCGCGCATTGCTGAAACAAAGAGGGAAGATTATTAACGCCCGTATAACTATTGCCAATAAATAGTACGCGAGTTGTGTCACTCTGACTCCTACTGAAAGTTGCAAAAGCGAATAAGAAAAACGATAGATAGATTTTTTTCATAACCACAAAAATAAGAAGATGCTTAAAAAAGTTATTGTATTCTTTCTCATACTCATCGCGCTAGGAATGGCCATTGGCCTTTATTTGTACAACAAACCCCATGAGACCGCAGCAGATGTAGAGGTGTTTGAGGAATTGAGCGCTCAAGATTTATATGCCAAGTTTAAGACAGATCAAAAAAGTGCGCTTACCACTTATCTCAATAAAAATCTCTTGATTACCGGTAATCTCGAATCTTTTGTTCAGGATTCCGCCGGAACCAAATGGACATTGTCCACCCAATCAGAAGATTTAGGTGTTATCACTGTAACTTTTTCAGAACCTCTTCCTCAAAATCCAGTTGTCAATCAAATGGTGAAAGTGCAAGGTTTGTGCGCTGGATATTTGGAAGGCGATGAATTTCTGGGTGGTGAAATTCAATTGAATCAGGCAGTAGTGGCACAATAGTTGAAAATAAATTTAAAAAAATATTGTATGAAAAAAATAATCCTATCAATCGCTTTTTTGGCATCGATCACAGCCACTCAAGCACAAAAGTATTTTACCCGCAATGGCCATTTGGGATTCTTCTCAAAAACCAATATGGAGGATATCAAGGCCAACAATGAAAGTGTAACCTACATTGTGGATTGGAGCACCGGCGAAATCCAAATTTCGGCACTTCAAACCAACTTCAAATTTGAAAAGGCTTTGATGCAAGAGCATTACAATGAAAATTACGTTGAGAGTACCAAATTTCCAAAAGCGACTTTTAAAGGTAAAATAGAAAATGTAAGTGCCATTAACATAAAGAAAGACGGAACATACGCTGCCAATATCACAGGAGCTCTTGATATTCATGGCGTATCAAAAAACTATACCACCAAAGCAACATTCAAAGTTAGTGGTGGTCATGTTGTAGCAGAAACCAAATTCAATGTAAAGTGTGCAGACCACAACATCAAAATTGAAGCAAACTTGAAGAACAATATTGCTGAAAGCATAGAAGTTTCAGCAAAGGCTGATCTTACCGAATTAAAAAAATAAAATGAAATTTAAACTCTGGATTACAACAGCACTATGTTTTCAATTGGGACTGGCTTGGTCTCAATCAGATTCTACATCGGATTTGCTTTCTTTACTCGGTGATGAAGATCCCATTATATATTCCACAGCTACTTTTAAATCAACCCGAGTAATCAATGGTCAATCAATTGAAAATGTTGCTGGCGGGGTAATGGACTTTAGAATTAGTCACCGCTTTGGAACGTTAAACTCAGGGATCCATAAGCTCTATGGATTGGACATGGCCTCTATGCGATTGGCATTGGAATATGGAATCTCAGACAATTGGATGGTAGGAATTGGCCGATCCAATGTTAATGAAGAGGTTGATGGATTTACCAAAATTAAACTTCTAAAGCAAGTAGAATCTGGTCCCAAAAAAATGCCGATTTCCTTATCGTATTTTGGTTCTATAGTGATGCGCGGAACGGAGTGGGCTGATCCAACCAGAGATAATTTCTTTTCTTCTCGTCTTTACTTTTGCAACCAATTGTTGATTGCAAAAAAAGTAGATGATAAACTTTCATTGCAATTGAGTCCAACCCATGTTCACCGAAACTTGGTAGCTACTTCTAATATACCACATGATGTATTTGCGTTGGGTGTAGGGGGACGATACAAAGTTTCAAGAAGATTGGCTTTCAATGCAGAGTATTTCAAATTGATGAAAGACAATATTCCTGGTGCTACCAATAGTTTGAGTTTGGGTGTCGATATAGAAACTGGTGGACACGTATTTCAACTTCACTTAACCAATGGTTCTTCCATGAATGAAAAAGGATTTATTACGGAAACCACCGGTCAATGGGACAAAGGAGACATCCAATTTGGATTTAATATTTCTCGGGTCTTTACAGTTAGAAAGCCCAAAGGATACCAAGAGTAATAAAAAAAAGCGCCATTTAGGCGCTTTTTTAATATCAGCAACTCACGATCAACGATCCGACCATTCAATCAAAAAATAAATAATAATAACCGCTACAGCAAAAAGCATAATAGCCAAGGTTACTGGTCCGCCAATCTCATTTTGTTGAGCTTCTGAATGTCCGTGATGTTCTTCGTGATGTCCCATAATCATTTGTTTTTACAAATGTATAAAAGTGTGGCTTGAGTCAGTACATTTGCACTTCAAATTTTTATTATGTCATTAAAATGCGGTATCGTTGGATTGCCAAATGTTGGAAAATCCACTCTATTTAATTGCTTGTCCAATGCCAAAGCGCAGGCTGCAAATTTCCCTTTCTGTACAATTGAACCCAACGTTGGAACGATCACCGTTCCAGATGAACGTTTAACGCAATTGGCTGAATTAATAACGCCAGAAAGAATTGTCCCCACAACAATTGAAATCGTGGATATCGCAGGACTTGTAAAGGGAGCGAGTAAAGGTGAGGGATTGGGAAATAAATTCCTTTCGAACATACGCGAAACAGACGCTATTATTCACGTATTGCGCTGCTTTGAAGATCCAAACGTAGTTCACGTTGACGGAAGTGTAGATCCAGTTCGTGACAAAGAAATTATCGATATTGAGTTGCAGTTGAAAGACCTTGAGGGGGTAGAAGCTCGTTTTCAAAAAGTTGCAAAAGCGGCCAAGACAGGGGACAAAGATGCCAAAAGAACATTTGACTTTTTAACCAAAATCAAAGAGGCATTGGAGCAAGGTAAAAGTGCTAGAGTAGTGGTCCCTGAAAATGACGATGAGGAAAAGTTGATGAAGGATTTACAATTGCTTACCTCCAAGCCTGTCATGTATGTTTGTAATGTTGAAGAGAGTTCTGTACAATCAGGAAATGCACATGTAGAAAGAGTAAAGGAAGCGGTAAAAGATGAGAATGCGCAAGTAATTATCATTGGCGCTGCCATTGAAGCAGACATTGCATCTTTGGAAACTTTCGAAGAAAGACAAATGTTCCTTCAAGATTTGGGTTTAGAAGAACCAGGTGTTTCTAAATTGATTAAGTCTGCGTATTACTTATTGAACTTACAAACTTATTTCACCGCAGGTGTAAAAGAAGTTCGTGCTTGGACCATCCACAAAGGTGATACTGCTCCTCAGGCCGCTGGTGTAATACATACAGATTTCGAAAAAGGATTTATTCGTGCTGAGGTAATCAAATTCAGTGATTACATTCATTATAAATCAGAACCTGCAGTTAAAGAAGCCGGAAAAATGGGCGTTGAAGGAAAGGAGTATATTGTTCAAGATGGCGATATCATGCATTTCCGTTTCAATGTATAAGTTTGTTTTCTTCATCATATTGTCCTTTTGTATTTCCAGCTACACACAAAAGCCGGATGTACAAAAGGACATTCGTCTTATTATGCAACGCCAAACAGATGCTTGGAATAACCAAGATATCGAAGGTTTTATGCAACCGTACTGGCATAGCGACTCATTGCGCTTCATGGGTAAATCAGGTGTTACGCTCGGTTGGAATGCAACACTTGAGAGATACAAAAGAAACTACAAACCCAGTGAAATGGGGCAACTTCAATTCACAGATTTGTATTTCAATTCAATCAACAATGATGCTGTCTGGGTGGATGGTAAATGGACGTTGTTCCGTGCTCAAGACACTTTGTCCGGACACTTTTCATTGCTATGGAAAATGATAGATCATCAATGGCAAATTATCGCCGACCATTCTAGTTAGCATGCAAACACCATTAACCTTTGGCATCATTGCCATAACAGTATTAATATCCTACCTAGCATTTGAACGCAGAGATTGGTTCAACAGGCTAGCATTTCACCCTTACGTAGTTTTTCAGAAGAAAGAGTGGGACCGTTTGGTTGGCCATGCATTTGTCCACGCAGATTGGATGCACTTGGCTTTTAACATGTATACTTTTTATTCGTTTGGAGAGGTGCTCGAAACAGTATTAACCCATCCAGAATACCTACAGCAATTCCATCCCAATATGCATGTTTGGACACCGCTTGCAGGAAAAGTATTCTTTGTTGCATTGTACTTTTTGGGAGCCATCATCGCTACTTTGCCCAGCTTAAAAAAACACAAACACAACTATGCCTACAGAAGTGTTGGAGCTTCGGGAGCAGTTAGTGCGGTTATGATGGCATTCATGCTTTTGTTCCCCACTATGGATGTTGGTTTTATGATGCTGATTCCAATGCCCGCTTGGATAGGCGCTTTGGTATTCCTAGGACTAGAGCATTATTTCAGTAAAAAAGGTCAAGGACCAATTGCCCATGATGCACATATTTTTGGCGCCTTGGGTGGGATCTTGATTGTTGGCATCTGGGACTACCACTTTTATATCGACTTTATTCAAGCCGTATATCAGCAGATTTCCAATTTCTTCTGACGTTCCAATACGTCATTAATAAACGCTTCGCGATTCTTAGGGGATATCAAAACATATCCCCATTTGTTGTAATAAATCGCCAGGCGGCGCAATGAAGCGGCGGGCGAACTCAAAGGATTGTTGCTCAATTCCATTTTTCGAATGGTTTGAATGTCGATGGATTTGTAACGTATTGGTCCCATGAAAATGACCAATTTTTCATCATCCAATTCATATTTGATTCTCACAACAAAAAAGTAAATGAGTATGGACAAAGAAAAATGAAAGAAAAGAAATGCCCACGAGACTGTTCCCGCCATGAAAATGCCCTGACCAATGATCAGGGCATAAACTGGAATCCATAAACCCCAGGATATTGCACTGGGGTATATTGTTTTATTCATTCTCTTTCTTGTTGACTTTCATCACAATCTTTGATTCTTCCGTATCAAAGTCTACAACCAAAGTATCACCTTCTTGAAGATTAGAGTTGATGATTTCCTCAGCAATGGGATCCTCCAAATATTTCTGAATAGATCTTCTCAAAGGTCGTGCGCCATATTTTTCATCATAACCTTTGTCGGCGATGAAATCTTTGGCAACATCCGTTAATTCAATCTTGTAACCCAAATCCGTTATGCGATGGAAAAGTTTTGCCAATTCAATATCAATAATCTGATGGATGTGCTCTTTTTTCAGAGGATTAAAAACTACCAAGTCATCCACACGGTTCAAGAATTCAGGAGCAAATGCTTTTCTCAGAGCAGCCTCAATAATTCC
>JBDLUK010000191.1:0-3236 GCA_039805365.1 Bacteroidota bacterium
CGAAATCAGTGCCCCAAAACCAAAGTGATTTTAGGTGGTGCGGAAAAAATAGAGCGTAATTACGATGTAATCATCGCCAATATCAATCGAAATATCTTGGTGAAAGATGGCGAAATATACACCAATCATTTGTCTTCGGGTGGCCATTTGTTGCTCAGTGGATTTTACCAAGAGGATCAACCGATTTTGCTAGAGGCCTTTGTTTCGTTTGAACTTTTCAATTCACGCGTGAAAGACGGTTGGTGCATGCTGCATCTCATCAAAAAATAAAATGAGAATATTACAATTTTGGATACTTCTGTTTTTGAGTCATTGCGGTTGGGCTCAACTACCTCAATGGGGAGTGGTATTCCCACAAAATGAAGTGACCAAAATTTATTTGACCTTGCCTCAAGATTCGCTGGACCTCATGCTGTCCAACGAATATTTGGGGAATGGTGTTGAATTCAGCGCATCTTTTCGTTTTGTATCCAATGCACTCACAGATACTGTGGATGTTGTAGGTATTAGAACCCGAGGCAATACTTCATTGCAAGCAGCCAAGAAATCATTCAAGGTAGATTTCAGCGTGAACAATGGAATAGGAAAGTGGCAAGGAATTCGTGAACTAAATCTCAATGGAAACCACAACGATCCTTCTTTGATGCGTGCCAAGCTAACTTGGGATTTGATGCGTCGTTATGATTTACCAGGATCTAGGGTTTCTTACACGGAGTTGTATATCAACAATGAATACAAGGGACTGTACATCAATGTCGAATTTATCGATGACATTTTTACGGACAACTACTTCAATGAAAAAACAGGCAATCGATGGAAGTGTTTGTACCCAGCCACTTTGGAATACCTCGGTCCAAACGGAAGCAATTACCAAGTCAATACTTCTTGGGGAACTCCCATCTATGAATTAGAAAACAATACGCAGCTCAACGATTACCAACCTTTGGCTGACTTGGTGGACATTTTGAACAACGAACCATCATCTAGTTTCCCTTGTGAGATTCGCAAGATATTCAACGTAGATCGTTTTCTTCAATATCTCGCCATCGATGTGATGTCTGGAAATTGGGATGGCGCGAATTTCAATAAGAACAATTTCTATATCTTCCAAAATGACAAAACCCATCGACTTGAATTTATTCCCTATGATACAGACAATACCTGGGGAATCGATTGGTTCAATGTTGCATGGCCCACACAAAACATTTACAATTGGGACGGAGACAACAATTTGATACTGTACAATCGGATGATGAATACACCCGAATTCAAATCGATATTCTCTTTCTATGTGGATCAAATCGCGAATTATTTCGCTTCGCCTGAGTTCATCGCCAATGTCAATCAAATTCAAGATGTCATTACAACTTCGGCTTTGAATGACACCTACCGAACTTTGGATTATGGTTTTGATGACAACGACTTTTTAAATGCGTTGACCACAGCATGGGGCAATCACGTACCTTATGGGATCTTGAGTTATGCAAATGCTCGCTCGGTTTCTGCGCTTCAACAAACGAACAATTCAATAGCCCCTTCACAACCGCATTCATTTCAATGGGAAGAGGAATCGGATACGGTTAAAGTAGAATTTTTCGCTCCTCAAAATATTACGGGTTTGGCTTACCGACCAGCAGGAACGACTTCATGGATTGTTGTTCAAGCCAATGAAGTGTACAATGGTATTTGGGACAACCGATACAGTGTTCATGTTCCGCTGAATGGTTATACAGGTTCATGGGAATGGCAGATGTCACTAAACGGAATTATTGATAATCCTTGTCAAACGTATTGGACCCATTTTGGCTTTGCTGAATTGGGAGTGAAGATCAATGAGATTGCACCATCGGGTACCAACAATGCTTTGGACGAATCCGGCTTGGTAGAAGATTGGTGTGAATTGTACAAAATACCGGGTAGCACTTTCAATTGGAACAACCTCTGGATTACGGATGACGCCAAAGATCCCAACAAATGGAAACTGAAAAACGTGTCTTCTAGTGTTGGTCCATTTTTTCTTCTTTGGGCAGATGATCAACCTGAAGAGGGATTCCGACATTTGAGTTTCAAACTCAACAATCAAGCAGAATTCTTGGGTATTTCTTATCTAAACAATGGTGAATTTCATTGGTTGGATTCATTGTCATACCAGGGTATCCCCTTGTTGCAATCCACCGGAAGATCACAAGATGGCGTTGGACCATGGATTACTTTTTCAACGTCGACACCAAACGTATCCAATGAATTGGTCGGTGTAAATGACCAAGCTTTAACAACAGGATTAATGATATATCCCAATCCAACATCGGAGTATTTGTATTTCCCCAAGACAGAAAATGTTTCAGTTTGGGAGATGAATGGCAAGTTGTTGATTGAAGTGTTTAATGTCAATTCAATCAATGTGGCTTCTTTGAGCGCGGGATTGTATATTGTTAAATTGAATGACTCGGTGCAGGTTTTTGAAAAGTTGAATTGATTTTACCTTGTTCCGCACTATTTTTCGGTCATGAAAAATATTTCTATTTTTATTCTTTTGTTTGTTTCAACCTTTTTTCTGAAAGCGCAGACACATCAGGTTGGCAATACTACATTGACAGAATCCAATTTGGTAACAGGTGTCAATGTTCCATGGGAGATCCTTTGGGGTCCAGATGATTATATCTGGTGCACATTGCGCTCTGGTAAAGTGATTCACATCGATCCAACTACTGGTAATTATACGGAATTATTGAGCAAATCAGTTCCTTACAACGGAGGCAGTGAGCCTGGAATGTTGGGAATGGTATTGCATCCCGATTTCTTGAATACACCCAAGGTGTATGTCGTATACAATTACAACCAAGGTAACGCGGTCAAAGAGCGTTTGTCGGTTTTTGATTATGATGGAACAGCTTTGATCAATGAAAGTATTTTGATCGATGCAATTGGTGGAAATGCCATACACAACGGTTCTCGTTTGTTGATTACACAGGATCAAAAAATAATGATGACCACAGGTGATACTGGAGATGGTGGAGTGAGCAGTCAGGATTTGACCTCATTAAACGGGAAAATTCTTCGTGTGAATTTGGACGGATCTATTCCAAGCGACAATCCCAATCCTACTTCATATGTGTACAGCTATGGACACCGCAATGGTCAGGGTCTATGCCTAGGTCCAAATGGATTGATCTATGAAAGCGAACATGGTCAAAACAACAGCGACGAATTAAATCTAGTTGAGCCGAACCGCAACT
>JBDLUK010000192.1:0-7192 GCA_039805365.1 Bacteroidota bacterium
TCCGTCATTGGCCGATACTTTGCCATGGACAGAGACAAAAGATGGGAAAGAGTGAAGAAAGCCTATGATCTTTACGTGCATGGCAATGGCCATAATGTTCAATCCGCGCATGAAGCCATTCAAAAAAGTTACGATAGCAACACCACTGACGAATTCATCGAACCTTTCACCATTGGAAACATCAATGGGAAAATTTCCGAAGGTGACATTGTCATCTGTTTCAACTTCCGGACGGATCGTTGTCGCGAAATCACACAGGTGTTGAGTCAAGAAAACTTTGAAGATTTCGGTATGACCATCATTCCTAATTTGCACTATGTAACCATGACCCAATACGATGAAAGTTTTGACAATGTTCGTGTGGTTTATGAGAAAGACAATTTAGAAAGCACACTCGGTGAGGTGATTTCAAATGCAGGAAGGACTCAATTGAGGATGGCTGAAACAGAAAAGTATCCGCATGTCACTTTCTTTTTTAGCGGAGGTCGTGAAGCACAATTCAACGGCGAATCCCGAGCAATGGCAGCATCGCCGAAAGTGGCCACCTATGATTTACAACCTGAAATGAGTGCACCTGAATTAAAAGACAAAGTGATTCAATTCATGTCTGGAGATCAACCCGATTTTATTTGTTTGAATTTTGCCAATCCGGATATGGTGGGACATACGGGCGTATTTCCTGCGATTGTGAAAGCCGTGGAAACGGTGGATCAGTGTTTGGAGGCAGTGGTAAAAAAAGGACTTGAAGTGGGATATCAATTTGTCATCATTGCGGACCATGGCAATGCAGACAAAGCTTTTAATGAGGATGGAAGTCCCAATACCGCGCACACCACCAATCCCGTGCCCATTTGGATATTGAGCCCCGATGTTGCTAAGGTCAATGACGGGATTTTGGCGGATGTCGCTCCAACCATTCTGGACATGATGCAAATAGAAAAGCCGGAACTAATGTCCGGCCTTTCATTGGTTGTCCGATAATACTATCGAAATATTTCTACCGTTCCTTTGAAGAACTCTTCTTTGGCTTTTCGCTTCAACATAAAGACGTAATAGTAAGTTCCCTCTGCCAAATCTCGAGGATTCCAGCTATTGTCGTAGTTGTCATTTTCATACACCAAGCTTCCCCAACGGTTGTATACTTTCAAAGTTGAACCTGGGAATCTTCTAACCCCTTTGTTGTCCACAAGACCTTGAATCCACAGGCTATTGTTCCCTTTGGGGTCACCATAGTTCTGGTTGGGATCATTGATATAAATATCAGTTGGATCATACGCCTCGTTGGGCGTAATAATGTTGGGGATAATGATGTCACAAATTTGAGGAACATAAACAAAACTAGCCGTATCATCATAGCCACAAGTGGTTTCAGTCAAAACACAATGGTAAGTCTCAGGATAAACTGAACTCAACACCAAGTAATTGGTATTGGAAGGCATGTTAACCTCGGTACCTTGCTCCACATCGTAATAATACCACTCGTATTGGAAAGTTGAGTTGATGGGCAACATCAAAGTATCAGGATCTCCCATACAAATCAATGAATCAACTGTGATATCATAAGCAGGAGGAGGATTAGGCGTAACAATTTCGAATCTTGCAGAATCCGTGATACCACAGTAGTCACGAACCGTTACCCAGTATTCACCTTCTGTAATTGGATTGGCCGCGCTGTGACTCAAGTTTTGAGTTGGTCCAGTGCCGATAACCGTACCGTCAGGATTCTCCCACGAATAAGTGTAATTCGGAACTCCATTCGATACAAGAGAAGATGCATTAACACTTTGCGGAACACCATAACACATGGCCAAATCATTGATATCACCCAATTGAACAGGGTTGTAGTCGACCAATAAAAGTGTGGCTACTGCAGTGTCAATTTCCATCACACCGTTCACCAAGTGATCAAAAATAAAACTTACTGTGATGGTCTCCACACCCGAAGTGATTCCACTGTAGGTTATGGTTGAATCCGTCTCAGCCTGAAAATCTACTAGAGCATTGATAAAGAGTGTGTCAGGTGTATTGGGATACAAAATCAGTTGGGTAACACCACCAGTTGTATAATCCGTACCCAAAATTGCAGAACCACCATATTCAATCAGAATCGTATCAGGATCAATTGAACATGCTGGAGGGTTGATGATGAAAGATCCATCATAACAGCTCTCTCCTTCAAGAATTGCGTTGGCCGGGAAGTTTGGAATTGGACTAACTCCCGGAGCAGAAACTGAAAGAGGGGTAATTAAATTGGTTCCAACATTGAAAGAACCCGCTTCCAAGCAAACGAAAGACTGTAAGCTTTGGTCGCCACAATCGGCAATAGCCAGACGGATGTGATAAGTTGAACCACATTGCAATGGATGTTCAGCTACCAAAGAAGCCGTATATCCATTTGAAGAAATATCGGTATTGGCTTGATTATCGACGTAGTAATTGGGATTAAGAACATTGTTTACTGAACTAATCGTGATGGGCAAAGGAGGATTCGAATTGGGTACTGCGGCAATGTTTACAGATCCTCCAGGAAAACCTGCTGGAGAGGCATATGGACCGGTAATTCCAGGGCCTGAGAGGAAAAACGCGAATACGTCATTGTATTGCGTATTCACAAAAGTCAAATACTCGTCTGAACCAAAAATGTAATTGAAGTTCAAAGTATTCCCTGTAGCCACGAAATCAAATTCCAACATGGCAACATTGTGAACGCTTGTAATTGTGAATGTCTGACCAATCAATGGAGGAACGGATTGTGCAACTGATAGCAAATCAGGTTGAGTTGTCAAATCTGGTGTAATTATTCCCGCCAATCCATTGGGATCCAATGTAACTACATCATCCGTACAAATCACCACTCCTTCAGGTATAGTAAAATTGGATGGCGCTCCCAGTCCCGTCAACTGACCCAACTGAATAGCATTCCCTGTAAATTGTGCATTAAAATAAGTTACACCCGGACCCAATAAGTATTGAACTGCTTGGTCAGCCGTCATATTGTTAGTGACAGCAATTTGCCCAAATGAGTTAGATGCCAATAGCACCAAACCGCCTATTAAACCTTTCACAAATCTCATATTCATTTCGATATAAACTTTTTTCTTTTTCATCAGGGTGAATCCCAATGTCAACTTTCTAACCTTTTAAATTGGATTAAAACCCGAAATCAACGGGGCTTAACCTTTTTATACAATTATTGATGGTAAATATAAATCAAAAGTTGCCTCAATGCTTTAATTTCGCCATATGTCGAGTCTAATCAGAATTGAGGGTCTTACCAAAAGATACGTTGTTGGCGAAGAAGAAGTGAATGCCCTGAATGGTGTGGCATTGAACATCGAAAAAAATCAATACGTCGCATTGATGGGGCCGTCTGGATCTGGTAAATCAACTTTGATGAATATTCTAGGCTGTTTGGATCGTCCCACAACAGGTGAATATTATCTTAACGGCCCCAATGTGGCTACGCTCGATGACAACGAGTTGGCGGCAATTAGGAACAAAGAAATTGGATTTGTATTTCAAACTTTCAACCTATTGCCCAAATACACTGCTCTCGAAAATGTGGCGCTGCCACTCGTATATGCGGGATGGACTGAAGAGAAAAGATTGGCAAGAGCCAAAGAAGTATTGGAGCAAGTGGGCTTAGGCAATAGAATGTTGCACAAACCCAATGAGCTCTCAGGCGGGCAACGTCAGCGTGTTGCTGTGGCGAGAGCGTTGGTCAATAGTCCCTCCATCATTCTAGCCGATGAGCCGACAGGAAATCTAGATTCTAAGACCTCGTATGAAATAATGAAGTTGTTCCAAGATATTCATGATGCCGGAAATACCATCATTATTGTCACACACGAAGAAGACATTGCAGCCTTCGCACATCGCATCATTAGAATGCGTGACGGTGTTGTTGAATCTGAAAAAACCCATACGCCAATTCATTTGTAATTGATTAACTTTGGCGCTTCAGCTATAGAGAAATGAAGCGTACAGAAATCAAACAAATTTTAGCTCAACCTACCATCGGTGCAGAAATCGTGGTCAAAGGATGGGTAAGGACTTTTAGAAATGATCAATTTATTGCATTGAATGATGGGTCGACCATTCACAATTTGCAAGTTGTCGTTAACACCAATGACTTTGCTGAAAATGACTTGAAGCGTTTGTATACCGGCACTTGCATTTCAATCCAAGGTAAAGTGGCTGAAAGTTTGGGGAAAGGTCAAAACGTTGAAATCATAGCATCAAGCCTAGAAATACTTGGAGATTGCGACCCCAATGAATTTCCCATCCAAATGAAAAAAACCTCATTGGATTTCTTGAGAGAAAAAGCGCATTTGCGTTTTAGAACAAATACTTTTGGTTCAGTATTCCGCTTGCGACATCACTTGGCATTTGCCGTTCATCAATTCTTTAATGAGCGTGGCTTCTTTTACCTCCACTCCCCTATCATCACGGGAAGTGATGCTGAAGGAGCTGGTGAAATGTTCAAGGTAACCACGCTGGATTTGAATAATCTCCCCAAAGACGAAAATGGTCAGATCGACCATGGTCAAGATTTCTTTGGAAAATCATCAAACCTCACTGTTTCTGGTCAATTGGAAGCTGAGCTCGCTGCTTTGGCATTGGGGAAAGTATACACCTTTGGCCCTACATTCCGTGCTGAAAATTCCAATACCTCACGTCACTTGGCGGAGTTCTGGATGATTGAGCCAGAAGTTGCATTTAATGACATCGTTGACAACATGGACTTGGCCGAGGGCTTTCTGAAGTACTGTTTGAAATATGTTTTGGACAATGCCATCGATGACTTGACATTCCTTCAAGATCGTGAAGCGCAAGAAGACAAAACCAAACCCATGGATGAAAGACAAACCATGCCTTTGATTGATCGATTGAAGTTTGTTGTCGATAATCCGTTTGAAAGAATTACGTATACAGAGGCCATCGACATTTTGATGAACTCCAATCACTACAAGAAAAAGAAATTCAAATACGACGTCTCATGGGGTATTGATTTACAAAGTGAGCACGAGCGATACTTGGTCGAGAAACATTTTCAGAAGCCCGTAATTATTACTGGATATCCAGCTGCCATCAAGGCATTTTACATGCGCATGAACGAAGACGGAAAAACGGTAGCCGCTATGGATATCTTGGTACCTGGTATTGGAGAAATCATAGGAGGATCTCAGCGTGAAGAGCGCTATGACGTATTGAAAGAGAAATGTGCGCAATTCAATATCCCTGAAGACCACATTTGGTGGTATTTGGAGACAAGAAAATTTGGTACATGTCCTCATGCAGGATTTGGATTGGGCTTTGAGCGCATGGTAATGTATGCCACGGGCATGACCAATATCCGCGATGTCATTCCTTTCCCACGCACCCCATTGAATGCAGAGTTTTAGGCAATGGCAAACAGAACAATCTAAAGAAATAAATATAAAAACAGCAATATGAAACAATTCAAATTAACCTTAGGGTTCATCCTACTGACAGTAGGCATCATCACATTCACAGGCTGTTCTAAATACGAAGAAGGACCATTTTTCAGTCTACGCACAAAGAGATCAAGAGTCGTTGGTGATTGGAAAGCAACTGCTTTTACAGTTGATGGCGAGGATTATTTAAATTATTCCTCGACTGAGACATTCGAATGCATGTCAGGTGAAATGTTCAACTTCAACATGAGCGGAAACATGAGTATCAATTGGGTATTTGAAAATGATGGGAATACCACGATAACAACAATTTCAGACAATAACACATTGGATTATGCTAATTCATATGTTCAATGTGAGGCCATATACACAGCCAATTATGATGAGAATATTGAGACAGCGAAATGGGATTTTTCTTCCAACAAAGAAGACATTGAAATCACTTATTCAAATGGTACCATAGAAAAATGGCACATCATAGAATTGCGCGAGAAACAAATGAAACTCACAATGGAGGATGGCTCATATACAATTGGTGTAACACTAGAACCGAAGTAAGCAAAACACTATCCATATAAAAGCCGAGGCAGAAGCTTCGGCTTTTTTATTTTGTGTCATTTGAACTTTTTCTAACGCGAAGGATTCGCAAAGAGCGCGAAGACTTTACAACGGCAATGGCATTTAATCCATCTCATTCTCTGCGGCCTTTGCGAAAATCTTGGCGGCCTTTGCGTTCAAATTTTTCTAACGCAAAGTGCGCGAAGGATGCGCAAAGTGCGCGGAGCGTCGAATCCCAAATCATATAATGAATCAAAGAATATTATTGATAACGTCTACTCAATGATATAAATTAATATCGCTATGGGTAGCTTCCCATCCGTATTATAAATTACATCACCATATGAACTACTACCTCTTCTAACGTTCTTTCCATCATAATTGAATATTACATCACTGTATGAACTTGAACCTTGCCTGATGTTAGTTCCATCCCAATTGTACATTACTCCGCTATAACTACTAGAGCCCTGTCTTAAATTTTTACCATCCCAGTTATACAGTACATCACCATATGCACTCGATCCCTTCCGGATGTTCTTCCCATCCCAATTTACAATGACATCACTGTAAGAACTTGAGCCTTGCCTAAGACACTTTCCATCCCAATTATATAAGACATCTCCATAAGAACTTGAGCCTTTGCGGACCAATGTCTGCGCATTTAATTGAATCATTGAACATATCAACGATAACAAAATAATTTGTGTTTTCATTTTTACTTTTTTATTTAATCTTTTAGACAACGGACGCTTACACCTCGATAGGAAACGTTGCTTCCAGATACATAAGTTGCATTTCTTAGTATTGTTGAAAACTCACTATCCAATTGGCGAATCCCCGGAAGTTTATTTGGCAAAGCGGCCCACCAAGAGCCCTCCCCCCCCAGGTATAAATAAGACCCATTAAAAATTCGTGCACCCCCTGGTTTTGCCGAAAAACCTGAACTATTAGTTCCACCAATATTTGGATATTGCCAATAATTCGTGATTTTTAATGCACCACCTACATTGGTTCCACGCCAACCGTTAGCCTCCTGATCTTCTGGTGACATTCCCAAACTTCCTTCCAAATACATCCACTCACAATCCGTGGGCACATGCCACCCCAAAGGGCAAAGCCCTCTTATATCGGTAATTATATAATTATTATACAACTTACCATAAGTAACATCATTGGCGGGATCGTTGTTGTAA
>JBDLUK010000193.1:0-9808 GCA_039805365.1 Bacteroidota bacterium
CTTGGAATCGAAAATTAACAAATCAAAGTGGCAATTTGTATAGGTATCATGTTTCATATGGCCTACGCTCTGGATTCAGCATACGCTGTATTAGAGATTAGGTTTGAACGGAGTTGAAATATATTGCTTATTATCATTAAATTGATTAACCCCGGCAATAAATGCCAAGCGTTGTTGGAATAATGTGGGTGGTTTCAACTTGTTGCTTGTAGCAACGCTTTTACTTCTGACAAAAGCAAAGGAAGATGATTGGAAATAATGCCCCAAATAATTACATCATCTACTTTATCATAACCATGAATAACCCAATTGCGGGTATCTACAATTTGACGCGCATTGCCGAGGGAAATATTTGGTTCTAATTGCAAAATTTTACTTGTTGCCTCTCCTATGATTTCGATTTCTCTCTCTACTGCACGACGGAGCATCTTGCTATTCTGATAATCAAAAAATCACGACGATCTCCCAAGTAGTCAAAGATGGATTCAATGGAAACTTGTATATCGAACAAATATTTTTTAATCTCATCGTTCATAAATCAGGGCTTTGGACTTGTTGATATGATCTATGAAATAGGGATTGGATAATGTTTTTTCAGTAACAATATCGATCTCTCGATTGAGCAAACTCCTCAATTGATAATGCAGCTCAAAATAATTATTGGTATACTCTTGAACACTCAATTGATCATCAAAACTTAATAATAAGTCAATGTCGCTCTGATCATTAAAGTCCCCAGATGAGGCCGATCCAAACACATAGCATCTCTTGATTCCTAGTTTTTCTAGAATCATTTGAATTTGAGTGATGTTATTTTGAATCAATGCTTGCATCGCTAAACAAATATAAATCAATTTGCGCCACCCCTCCTTTCTCTCGCGTTGCTCGAGTAGGAGGGGAGAATTTTCCCCCTCCTGCCCGTAGGGATAGGAGGGGTGGATGCGAAGCAGACGGGGTGGTTAAAAAAGTGGTGAAATAAAAAAGGCTGCATACGCAGCCTTTTCACTCGCTCCCCAGCCTGGACTCGAACCAGGGACCCCATGATTAACAGTCATGTGCTCTAACCAGCTGAGCTACTGAGGAGTGTACCTTTTTGAGAAATGGGCTTTCCCATCTGTCAAAACCACTCTGCTTGTTCTTCAGCTCCTTGTCGTTACCAAGGTAAAACACCGAATTGAGGTCGGAATCGGATTGCAAAAATAAACAAATACTTTAACTTCACAATATCTTTGTAAAAAAAATTACAAATGAAATTAGTTGCCGTTGGTACCGTGGCTTTTGACTCTATCGAAACGCCTTTTGCAAAACAAGAAAAAGTAATCGGTGGCGCTGCTACCTACATCACCCTTACCGCCTCTCACTTCGTTGATTCTTCAGGTCTTGTATCTGTTGTTGGGGATGATTTTCCTACGGATTTCTTGGCGGACATGAAAAAGCGTGGTATCGATCAAGAGGGCTTGGAAATTAAACAAGGCGAAAAGTCTTTCTACTGGTCAGGCAAATACCATTTGGATATGAACTCGCGCGATACTTTGGTTACGGACCTTAACGTACTAGCAACCTTCGATCCCAAAGTGCCTGCATCCTACACAGATGCTCCGGTATTGTTGTTGGGCAATTTGGTTCCTGCTGTACAATCTTCGGTTTTAGATCAATTCCCCACGCGTCCCGCTTTGGTGATCATGGATACCATGAACTTCTGGATGGACGTGGCTTGGGACGATTTGATGGCGGTAATCAAACGTGTAGACGTTTTGACTATCAACGACGAGGAGGCTCGTCAAATGAGCAAGGAGCATAGCTTGGTAAAGGCAGCGCAAAAGATTTTGAAAATGGGACCCAAGTATTTGATCATCAAAAAAGGTGAGCACGGTGCTTTGTTGTTCCATGAAAACAATGTCTTCTTTGCTCCAGCATTGCCATTGGAAGAGGTAGTAGATCCAACAGGAGCGGGCGATACGTTTGCGGGTGGATTTGCTGGTTACTTGGCAAAGACGCAAAACTTCTCTTTTGAAAACATGAAACGCGCAATCATCGTGGGTTCGGCGATGGCCTCTTATACCTGCGAAAAATTTGGTCCAGAGCGTTTGTTGGAAATCAACCAAGACGACATCAACAAGCGTGTGGCCGAGTTTGTCTCTTTGGTGAACTTTGATATTGAATTGGTATAAAAAACAACATGAGAAGAAATCACGAAATCGACTACCGCATTTTTGGTGAAGAAATGCAATGTGTGGAGATTGAGCTAGATCCACAAGAGACAGTGGTTGCTGAGGCCGGTGCATTTATGTACATGGACGACGGCATCCAAATGGAAACCATTTTTGGCGATGGCTCCGCACAAAACAACGGCTTCTTTGGCAAGTTGATGAGTGCAGGAAAGCGCATGCTAACCGGCGAAAGCCTTTTTATGACGGCCTTCACCCACATGGGCTACAACAAGGCCCGTGTTGCATTTGCTTCGCCTTATCCAGGAAGAATTATTCCGATGGATTTGCAACAAATGGGGGGCAAAGTGATTTGTCAGAAAGATTCGTTTTTGTGTGCAGCCAAGGGTGTCAGTGTGGGCATTGAGTTGCAGAAGAAGTTGGGAACAGGATTGTTTGGTGGCGAAGGATTTATCATGCAAAAATTGGAAGGAGATGGCTTGGCTTTCTGTCATGCGGGTGGACACATCATTGAGCGCGTATTGGCACCAGGCGAAACGTTGCGTGTTGATACTGGATGCGTTGTTGCCTACACCCAAGAGGTAGATTTTGATATTCAATTTATCGGCGGTATAAAAAACTCATTGTTTGGTGGCGAAGGATTGTTTTACGCAACCTTACGAGGCCCAGGCAAAGTGTGGTTGCAAACATTGCCCATTTCGCGATTGGCAAGCAGAATATTGTCCTACGGTTCTGTAGGTGGAAGAAAAGAGGAAGGTAGTATTTTAGGAGGTCTAGGCAATTTACTAGACGGAGACGGCATCTGATGCAAGAGCCTAAATTTATTGAGATTGCGGAAGCATTGTCTTTGTACCAACAAGGCGAGATTCCTGTATTTGATGTTCGTTCAGAGAAGGAATTTGAAAAAGGACATGTACTTGGCGCAATCAACATTCCTTTATTGAACAACGAGCATCGCCATTTGGTGGGCTGTTGTTACAAAGAACAAGGTCAGGCTAAGGCTGTTGAAATGGGATACGCCCTGGTGGGTCCGCTTTTCCCTAAAATCCAAGAGCGCGCATTGCATGCCACAACCCAGCGACGTGTGATTTTGCATTGCTGGCGCGGAGGTCTTCGCAGTAAGATAACCGCTGGATTGCTTGCTGAGGTTGGTTTTGAGGTGTTGATGGTGGAGGGCGGATACAAGAAATGGCGCAACACATGGCTATCTGAATTGGAGAAGGTTAGGGACATCAAAATAGTGTCAGGATTAACGGGGTCAGGAAAGACAGGCTTGTTGCATGCATTGAAAAAACAAGGACAACAAGTGATTGATTTGGAAGGCATGGCGCACCACAGGGGTTCGGCCTTTGGCGGATTGGGATTGCCTGAACAGCCCACGCAAGAGCAGTTTGAGAATGTTTTGTGCCATGCGTTGTGGTTGATGAAAGAGGGTCCTTTGTATGTCGAGAGTGAGAGCAGAATGATTGGGCGAATGCGGATTCCGGATGTATTTTTTGATCAAATGTTGATCGCTCCACGTATTGAAGTAAAGAGAACAAACGCTTTCCGAAGAGAAGAGATCTTGCGCATATATGGGATTTTCCCTATCGAGCACTTAATAGAAAAAACAAGTCAGTTGAGCAAGCGTATGGGCAGCGAACAAACGCAAGAGGCTGTCGCCGCTCTGGAGGCGGGAGATAGAGTGAAATGGCTCGATATCTTGTTGCATTATTACGATAAAAACTATTTGCACCATCACCAGAAAATTGCCCAGCAGAAGGTCAACATCGCATTGCGTGAAAGCGATGACGATGAGGATGTGGTGAATCAAATATTGGCATTGAAATGGAATTGAAGTTAACACAAACCACTACAGCTGGAGGATGCGGTTGTAAAATATCACCACAGCACTTGCATGAGATTTTGCAAGGGCATCGCAGTGAGCAAAATACTGATCGTTTGTTGGTGGGCAATGCAGGCAATGATGATGCAGCTGTGATGGTATGGGAAGGCGACCAATGCTTGGTTCACACCACGGACTTCTTTTTACCCATTGTAGATAATCCGTACGATTTTGGCCGCATTGCTGCAGCCAATGCATTGAGCGACGTTTGGGCCATGGGTGGAAAGCCAGAATTGGCTCTGGCCATTTTGGGATGGCCCGTAGGAAAGTTGGGCACAGCAAGCGCATCTGAAGTGATGAAAGGAGCCAGAGAGATTTGTGAAAAGGCAGGAGTGCTTTTGGCAGGAGGACATTCCATTGAAACCCAAGAGCCTTTGTTTGGTCTTTCTGTAACCGGAAGGGTGCATCGTTCCAACCTCAAAACCAATACGGGTATGCAGGAGGGCGATTTGATATTTATTACAAAGCCCATCGGAGTGGGGATAATGTCTACCGCATTGAAAAGAGGATTGATTGACGCAACGCAATTTGAACCTGCAATGGAAGGAATGACGACACTCAACACCTTTGGAGCCGTTGCTGGTTCGATGGATGGCGTAACCGCTATGACCGATGTTACAGGCTTTGGCTTGGTGGGTCATTTGATGGAAATGTTGCCAGATGCGGGATTGACAGCAACGTTGGATTTTTCGGCGATACCCATTTTGGAGGCGGCTAAGCCACTTATTGCACAGAGCATTTATGCCGATATGGCCATGAAGACCTATTCAAGATTTGCAGCGGAGACCAATATTTCAGGCATGGCGCAATTGATACCGTTGTTTGATCCACAAACTTCTGGAGGTTTGATGATGACCGTTAGACCTGAAAGCGAATCTCAATTTGTTCTAGAGGCAAAGGCTGCGGGTCAAGCGGTGTACCGCATTGGACAATGCGTTTCGCAATTGGACAAGAAGATTATTGTTGAGCTTTAAATGGAGCAATCGTGCCGTTTTTGACAACAAATCCTCGCTCGGCTTTCTCCAGTAAAAAGTGATCATCCTTGTTGTCGCTGTAGGCTTCTATCACAACGGCATGCGGCAAAGCGTTTTCTAGAAAATCAACTTTCTTTTTCCCGCGGCAATTGAATCGCCAAACCCATTTGTCCTCTGTTTCCACCACGGAGGAGCCCATTACTCGGGAGATACCCAAATGATCGCATGCGTCTTGAATCATCCAATCGGGAGATGCGGAGATGCAAACGCAGGAGATATTTTGCTCTTGCAATTCTTTTAGTCTTTGCAATAATGCTGGATGAAAGTGTTTCGGGAATCGCGAAGCCCAAAATAATTTTAATTCTTGCTGTACTTTTTCTTCGCTCATTTCCAAAAGATAGCTGAGGAAAAGCGTTTTGAAATGCTCGATGGAAATGGATTTGAAGAGGTACATCACCGCGCCCAGAATCTGAATCGAAGCGTATCGCAATCGCAAGGGGTATCGTCGGTAGATAAAGAGGCAGAATTGAATCATTGTATCTTTTTGGTACAACGTCCTATCAAAATCGAAAACTGCAATTTGATGGGTTTTAGGCATAAAGAATTACAATCAATGATGTCATCCAAAGTACAAGATTGATTTGGGTGAATCGATCTTTAAAAAGCAATGTGGTAGGATCGCCCTCACCATCAAAAGCTTTGAAATGGCTGAGTTGAATAAAACGAAAAATACCCAATACCACGAAAATGGAAGTGTATAAAATTTTGTCGGTATGCAATGCCGTTTGCACTTTGGCGTCCATCGTATACAAGAGATAGGCCGTGATGGTAATGGTGGCCACGACAAACAAAAATTTATCCAACAAGTCTTGGCTGTAGTGCGCCAATACTGCACGGTGTTCCTTGGCTCCGTTTTCCAACATCACCAATTCAGATTTTCTTTTGATCAAAATAAGAAACAACGCCAAGAAGAAACTCACCACCAAAATCCAAGAGGTGGGATTGACCGAAATCACAAAGCATCCGGCCAACACTCGAAACACGAAGTTGATGGCAACAACAAAAAATTCGATGATATTGATGCGCTTAAGCACAAATGAGTAGGCCAGATTAAGCGCAACATAGAGGCCCGTTATTCCAACAAATGTGAGCGGCAATTGAGCCATCCAAGTAATCAAAGCAGAAGCGCTAACGCAGATGAATGCAATGAGCAGCGCTTGATTTTTACTGATCGATCCAGAAGGTATGGGACGCTTCATTTTGCGCGGATGCAACGCGTCTTTTTCGGCATCCACCCAATCATTGACCACATAAATAAAGGAGCAAGCCAAAGAAAAAGCAAAGAAGGCCAATATGCTTTTTTGGAGCAATTCAGCGTGCATCAGATTAAGGGAGAAAATAAGGGGTAGAAAAATGAATCCATTTTTCACCCAGCTTTTCACACGAATCAAATCCAATACAGCGCTCATGGCACAAAGGTATATTGCCATCCGCTCATTCCGTCCGAAGCAAATGTTTTCCAAGGATTATTTTTTGGATCGATGTTGGCCTCCAATGTTGTAATATTCCACTCTTTCAATCGAACATCCATTGATCTCACCCAACCTTTTTTGATCGCGAGAGATTGGTTTTCCAATATTTTTTTTTCGGCATGAATGGCATGCGAACCTTGCTGATTCCATCGGAAATATTCATATCCACAAATGCTGAAGTTGGCGATAAATCCAACGGCTAGAATGAGTGCATAACGTTGGATCCAACGGTTGGTGTCCAGCAAACCAAAGAGAAGAATCCATCCAAAAATGAATAGCGAATGTGGCGCGTAGCGGTAGTTCCAAAATTCCGGTTGGATGATGACTAGGGCAATTAAGCCCAATAATATCCAAGGAAAAACACCCTTGTAGTGGCGAAACAAAAGAACAATGAGAAGCGGAACAATGAGGTAAATAATTTCAGCGGAGAATGGTCCCAATGCCCCAATTACCATGGGTTGGTGAAGACGATAATACAAGAACGAAGCGCGAATGTCTTTCCACTTGAACAATGTCTTGGGCTGTGAAGGATGGGTATCGGGTGAGGTGTAAGTGGGATAGCTAAAGGTGGCCAAGTTCCATTGCTCAAAGCGATTTTTTCCGAAGAAATTTTTGGGGTACTGCACTTCTGCAATTCGCTGGCCTTCGTTGTTTTCGCCCATGAGCGGATAAAAAGGATGTCCTTTTTCTTTCCAGTTTCTGACGTAAGTACAAGATCCAAATACGCCGACACCAAGCAATACGGTGATGGAAGCCAGGATCATGGATTTCACCAAAACCGATTTGTTATTAAAGGCAACGGCAATCAAAAGAATGCCCACCATCAAACATCCATAAATGAGACCGGTGAATTTGATATTGGCCAAATAAACGAAGGCCAAAATGATACCCGTCCAACGGATGGTAGAGAATCCATCGATAAATACGTCAGCCAATAGCACTGCTAGAATCAGCATCACGGCGTACAATTGTCCATCCACGTAAAAACTCAAGGACTGTCCTACAGCAGCTGGAGAGAGTG
Source organism: Bacteroidota bacterium (assembly GCA_039805365.1). Taxonomy (GTDB): domain Bacteria; phylum Bacteroidota; class Bacteroidia; order Flavobacteriales_D; family Sanyastnellaceae; genus CAMCTV01. The sequence goes on from JBDLUK010000193.1 coordinate 7,581, forward strand.
CAAGCATCAATGCCATGAGGATAGAAACAAATGGGCGCTGTGTCCATCGAAAGAGTCCACCCATGGTGATCAGAAACGAGGCAAACATCCAAAGTAGACCCGCCATTTTACTCATTTGAATCCACGGCAGCAAATCATAAAAAGCTTGGGCAGTGAGCCAAGTGGCCTTGGCGTAGTGGTTCACGTAATCTGCGTTTAAGCCCGATGCTACCTGATGTGCAATGGGCGCATCCCAGAAGGGATTCCAGCCTTCTTGAAGCAAAATAATTGCGTCTTGGTGGTACCATTGTCCATCAAACGAAAGGTCGTAGTAATAGTCGCAGGTTAATCCAGCGGTGACGATGAGCCCCATGGCGAGTGCATCACTGACCCAAGAAAACTTTAGCTGCGCATGTGTCCATGCCATGGTGATAATGGCCGCAATGACAGGCGTATATGCTGCGCCAGGCAATCCGAGCATCAAGCGCAAGCATTGCAAAACAAAGGTGAGGGAAAGGAAGATAAAAATCCACTGTCCAGCGCTTTGTAGGGTATGGTAAATCTTGGTTTTCAAAATCATCCCAATGTAAGAAAAATTATGAAAGCCTTGATGCAGAATGTATCTTGGTCACGTGCAAAAAACAAACAATACCCAAGAGCCCATTGCTACGCCTTTTCCAGAGGTGCATGCTTATGTCTTGAACAAGTTGGGCGGTAGGCTCGATTGTGTGGGTGATCGGGGGTCATACCTCAAAGTTTTTCAATCGGCATTGCACTATTACTTGAACAAGCGACACAAGGCCAAGCAGAAAAAGAGGTTGTTCGAAAAGACCGCGATGTTTCATTGGGTCTACATTTTTTTATTTGCGCTGCGCTCTGTTTTTCAAAGTAAAAAACTCGTCAAAGAAAACATAGTCATCGATCCGGGAAGATTCCTGGACAATGGCGAGTCTATTTTTTTCTCCAAAATCATTCAAGAGTTGGGCAAGGACAATGTTCAGATTCTCGTGAGACGGACATCCAATCCCGCTTATTATTTTTCCTCGTTGGCCGAGGGAGAAGGTCGCAAGGCCTTGCCTTTGGGAAAGGTTTTTAGACAATGGAAAGACTTGCGCAAAGTGTATCAAAACGCCAAGTTATCGGGAAGATGGAATGACGAAGAGTTGCATTATTTGGATTCATCTTTGCACTCCTATTTGCTTCGCTACATGTCTTGCATGGGTTCTTATGATGCTGGTAAAGTAAAACGGGTGTTCTTCACGGTGCATTACATCAATGAAGGTTTTATTGCTGCAATGCGCGACATGGGCATCAAGACGATTGAATTGCAACATGGATTGATCAGCGAAGCCGATTTGTATTACACGTATTCAGAGGATTATCGACCATGGATTAAGAACGCCTTTTTCCCCGATTATTTATTGATGTACGGGAACATTTGGTACAACCGATTGCGAAAAGGGATAGAGTGGAAAGAAGGACAGTTGATTGTTATGGGTGATTACACCCATTTGTTTGGAACCCAAGAAAGAACCGCAGAAAAAGAGAACTTGATATTACTGTGCGCACAAAAGTTTTTATCGGATCAGTATGTGGCTTGGATACCGCGAATTCAGGAGCATTTGAAGCAATATCCCAATTGGCGAATGGTGGTCAAATTGCATCCATACGAACCCGTGGTTGACGTTCCCAAGTACATGGCTTTGACAAATACGCAAACGGAGATTGTGCAATCGGGTTCGTTGCACGATTGGTTTTCAAAAGCCAAAATTCAATTGAGTATTTACAGCACGACGTTTTACGATAGCATCGGTTATGACGTGGACAATTTTGCTTTAAAGAACACCGGCATTTATGATTCGTATGTGCAAGAAATGTTGGATTCCAAGGTTGCTGTTGGTATCGAGGAAGACGAAGATCCAATTGCGGCATATCAGTCAAAACGCGCGGAAGGTCGTTTGATAAATGATCGCTGCGAGGTATACGGCAACTGGGACAGGGAGAAATTCAGGGACTATCTTGCCTCTGGAAAGTGGTAGTATTCCAATAAATTATTTTTTTCGAAATAGTCTTTTGCGCTGCAGTTTTTATCATCCTTGATTCGCGTTAAAATATCACCTTCTTGGTGGAGGGTAATATTTTTTAGGGTCGATGAAGCAAGCGGAAAAATGTAGGCCGGTGGATGAAACAGAATGGTTTTGTGTCCCATCAAAAGACGTTCAAAAATCACGGAAGACAAAGCGCCAATT
>JBDLUK010000194.1:0-3642 GCA_039805365.1 Bacteroidota bacterium
ATCAAAAACATACAACAACCAGATTCAGAGAAAAAATTCAAACGAACTTTTCATTTGGTTGAAAATAAAGTTGTTTTTACAGACAACATGGTAGGTGGCGATTTTTCTCATCAACAAAAACCAGCTCCATCTTACCAAGGTTTAAAACTAAATCAATATTTATCTGTCATCGACATGCCCAATCCCATGCACCGCTTGTGGAATGACGGCCGATGGAACAAGATGACTGTGGCCCATGGTTGCTACTGGAAAAAATGCAGTTTCTGTGACATTCACTTGGATTACATTGGCAGATATGACAAAGCCACGGCAGAACATCTGGTGAATCAGATGGAAGAACTCATAGCGGAAACAGGCGAAACCGGTTTTCACTTTGTCGATGAAGCGGCTCCTCCCGCTGCATTGAGAGATTTGGCCATCGAAATCATCAATCGAAAACTTCAAGTTTCTTGGTGGGCCAACATTCGTTTCGAAAAATCATTTGACGCAGATCTCTGCCAATTGCTAGCGGCTTCCGGATGTATAGCAGTTACTGGCGGCCTTGAAGTGGCGAGTCCCCGCATTTTAGAATTGATCGACAAGGGAATTACTGTAGATCAAGTAGCCCGTGTAGGAAGGGCTTTCAGCGATGCGGGTATCTTGGTGCATGCTTATTTGATGTATGGCTTCCCCACGCAAACCGCTCAAGAAACCATTGATTCGTTGGAAGTAGTAAGACAATTGTTTCAACACAATCTCTTGCATTCCGGCCATTGGCATCAATTTGCAATGACCGTGCACAGCCCTGTGGGCAAGGATCCAGAGAAATATGGTGTGATCAGAACCGGTCCCGAATTCCAAGGTTTTGCCAACAACGATTTGTACCATGAAGATCCCAAAGGCGCTCAGCACGAATTGTTCTCAGATGGTCTGAAGAAAGCGCTCTACAATTACATGCACGGAATTGGCATTGACTTCCCCTTGAAAAAGTTTTTCAGCTTCGCGATTCCCGAGCCGTTGGTGCCTAGAACGATGATCGAAAGAAGTCTCAAGGCTGCACCGTTGGATGAACTTGAAAGAAATGGATTCCGCTTTTGCTTATTGCAATCCAGCTTGGTTCTGAAAAAACAAAACGGAGGCAACAAGGAGGTGGAAATACACAGCGCCAAAGGAAAAGAATCCATTGAAATTCCAATCCATGCCGCGCATTTCTTGGTCGAGAATCAAGAGCAATTCCAATGGGGATTTCAAAACGATTGGAACTACAATCAGACTTTGGAAAAAATCGCTTCGTTGTGTAAAAAAACAACCGACGAATTGGTTCAGCAAAAATGGTGGAAAGCTTTTCGCCGATATTTCATTGTTGTCAAAGCCTAATTACTTGACCAACTTTTCCGCTTTCAGCTTCGCATATTTCACGCGGTGCTCTTCTGATTTCTTTGAATTGAATTTGGGTGTACTTGCCCCGTAAAATCGGTAAAGTAAGTAATGACCCCGCATATCATTCGGACTCAATTTCAATAGTTTCTTCCCAGATAAGTGTACCGCTTCCCACTCTTGCAATCGTTCGTTCACCAATCCCATAACCCACCAATAATCCGGATTTTCATAAAAGGATGGCGTGATATCATCCAATATGTCGTTGGCTTCTTTCAACAACGAGTTGCCGCTTTCATAACTCGTTGCGTGGTGCAGATACAGGGCATAGGCCAGCGAAAAATAAGGGTAATCCCTGTATTGTTCATGCCACCGCTCAAACTCCCAAATATTTGAACTGTAATACCCATATCCTCTATGGGCTGACTCATAAGCAAATTGAGAAGCCTCTTTAATATGGCCCGTAGTTTCAGCCAACCTCGCCATCATAAAATAAGATCCGCAATTAGAGGCGATACCAATGGGCTCTCCTTCCCAAGGTGAGTGCTTCACCTCATTCAACTTTTGTAAACCACGCAAATAAGCAGACTCCTCCTGCTGCATGTAGGCAGATAAAAACATGTAATAGTCCCACAAATAATCGGGTTGTTGCCTAATAATCTCTTGGTAACACGAGTCTGCTTTTGAATAGTTCTTTGAGAGAATGGCCAATTTGACCCCGTGTTGATTCAATGTGTAATTGCGCGGGTACTTTCTTAAAAGTTCATTAACCGTTTGATAAGCGATTTTCCACTCTTCACTTTCCATCAATAAAATCAATCTCTCTGTATTGAATATAAGATTCTCGTCGTCGTTACGAGCCTGAGCGATGGCCTTGTTGATGGCCTCTGCTGATTTGTTCCATTCTTTTTTTCTTCGGTAAGCCATGGCTTGATTGAAAAAATAAAGCGGCGATATTTCCATATTTACGGGAACCGTCCAATGCCAAAAACCATTCTTCTCCCAAATGGGTTTCGTCAATTTTGTTACACCATAACTTTTGGCAATATCTTCTTGTCTGGGCCAATAAGGATTCAAATTCCAAGTCCAATTGCCTTCGAAAAATTCAAGACTATCCAATATTGGGGTGAACCCTACAGGATTTTCGCCCGGTAAATTTTCAAGATCAATGGTCATGGATTTATCACCCTGATAAAATACCAGTAGATACGAGGGGGATCCCAATTTGTAATTCCAATTAACCGCAGGATAAAGGGTTAATTGTCTGTCCAAGGGAAGGACGTTGGATTGACTGATCCACTTTGAGTTTCCACCATTTTCCACAAGATAAAACCGTGCAGAATCTGCCTTCATTCCTTTAAAGCCAAGCACAGCACCTCCGCCACCTCCTGGCTGTCCCAATGCCGAAAGAGAAATCAGAATTCCCCAAATGACATGTAGACAAAAACGAAACATTGCTATAGATTACAATGGAATATTTCCATGCTTCTTCTTGATCGGCGCCTCTGCTTTGTTTTCCAACATTTCAAAAGCTCGAATCAATTTCTCACGTGTCTGCTCCGGAACAATCACCTCATCCACATATCCTCTCTCAGCTGCGCTGTATGGATTTGCAAACAACTCCGCATACTCAGATTCTTTCTCTTTCCACTTGGCATCGCGATCCGCAGCTTCAGCAATTTCTTTCTTGAAAATAATCTCTGCGGCACCCTTGGCGCCCATTACTGCAATCTCGGCTGAAGGCCATGCAAAATTCATGTCTGCTCCAATGTGCTTGGAGTTCATCACATCATATGCACCACCATATGCTTTTCTGGTGATCACTGTAACCCTTGGAACCGTTGCCTCACTGAAAGCGTACAACAATTTGGCACCATTGGAAATAATTCCATTCCACTCCTGATCCGTTCCTGGCAAGAATCCGGGAACATCCTCCAACACCAACAATGGAATATTGAAAGCGTCGCAGAAACGAACAAATCGCGCGGCCTTGTTACTCGATTTGATGTCCAATACTCCGGCCAAGTAAGCAGGTTGATTGGCCACTACGCCAATGCTTCTGCCCGCTAAGCGCGCAAATCCAACAATAATATTTTCTGCATAATCCTTGTGCACTTCCATCCATGATTCAGCATCAATGATCTCTTGAATCACTTCGTGCATGTCATAAGGTTTCTGCGCATTATCAGGAACAATGTCATTCAATTTCTTGCGCTTCTCATTGCCCAATTGATAAGGCAAACTTGGTGCGTCTTCTTCACAATTCGAAGGCATATAAGACAACAG
>JBDLUK010000195.1:0-27283 GCA_039805365.1 Bacteroidota bacterium
TCCTTTCCCCTTGTTGGAATGACCCTACAAATTCAAGATTACCCTGCAACCCAAAGTTATTCTTCAATTCTTGAACAAATGCTTCAGGGGATTGACTTATACCAGCACCGTAAGCGCGATGCGGATTCTGAGTGATTTCATTAAAATGAACAAACCATCCAGGATGCATTGCAAGAAAATTCTTCCATTTTGTCTGTTCTCGAAGATTCTGCTGAGAGACAAGATTGTTAGGCTTCCAAGATTCTGGACGAACCTCATTCTTATCATAGGATTGCTCAAGATTAGCTTGAGTGAATGAGACATTAAAAATGATGCTCAAAAAAAAGAGGGATAAAAACTTTTTCATCCCTCTAACATAAATCATTTTTTGTTTCAACAACTACTTTTCCACTTGCTTTATTTCACCTTCTTTCTTTGTAGTGAAATAAGAAAACAAACTTTGCATAACCTCTTCTCTCGCTTCAAGCTCGCGTTGAAGTTTCGCATTCTGTTCTGCCAAAGCTTCCATATCGCGCTTAAGGGTATCCAACTCTTCAGGTGATTGTTTTCTTTCGTTGTTCATGATTCAAATATAAGCTATTCAGGTTTTCTACGTGCAATTTCATCTCTAAGTTGCGAAGCACGCTCATAATCTTCATTTTCCAAAGCTTCATTCAACGCAGATTGCAATTCTTCTAGGGATAACTCCACCGGCTCGTCCTCCAACTCAGCCACATCCATATCATCCAAACTCATCATTTTTTCATCATGATGGGTAATTGCATTCTCCCTTAAAATAAACTCTTGGCAAAAAATAGGACAATCAAATCGCAATGCGATGGCCACAGCATCACTAGTGCGAGAATCAATCTCCACCTGTCTACTGTCTTGAATGGCCACCAACTTGGCATGAAATACGCCTTCCTTGAAATTATAAATCTCTACTTCGATAACCTCAATAGAAAAAGAGGTCGACAAAGTTTTAATCAAATCATGCGTCAGCGGACGCAATGGCTCTATTCGCTCCATGGCGATGGCAATGGCCTGCGCTTCTGTCCCTCCAATGATGATGGGCAATCGCCAGATTCCTTCTAAATCCGTGAGAACCATCTGGTATGCACCAGACGTTGTCCCACTTGGACTTATATCAGAAACATGCAACTCAATTCGACGTGACACGCTAAGATGATTATTTATTAGCGTTAAATTGCTTTGCAGCCTCAATTAGGCGAGGCAACACCTCAAAAGCATCTCCAACAATACCGTAATCCGCAGCTTTAAAAAATGGAGCTTCAGGATCTTTATTGATAACAACGATAACTTTACTTCCATTGACACCCGCCAAATGTTGAATAGCCCCACTAATTCCAATTGCTATGTACAGATTGGGGCGAATTGCTATACCCGTTTGGCCCACGTGCTCATGATGAGGTCTCCAACCAATATCACTAACGGGACGAGAACATGCAGTTGCCGCTCCAAGCAAAGAAGCCAACTCCTCTACCATTCCCCAATTCTCTGGGCCTTTCATACCACGTCCTGCACTTACAACCAAATCCGCCTCTGGCAATGGGATACCGGCATCCGCGTGATTTCCTTTTATCTCAATCATCTTCACCTGAGCAGCCTCTAATTGGACATTGATGGCAACTACACTTGCAGACCCACCAACTTTCTTCACACCAAACGAATTGGGTAAAACAGTTAGAATTGATATGGCTGATGTCGACGAAACTTCAGCAATAGCTTTTCCAGAAAAAACATTACGCTTTACCACGCAACCATTGGCCGCATTGGCCAATTCTGTTACTCCGCTGATCAATGAATATCCATTCATCACCGCAACTCTGGGCATAACTTCTTTTCCAAGGTTGTCCTGGCTGGAAATCAAAAGTTGGTAGTTCCCCTCACTGGCTTCTGCCGCTATAACTTTAGCCATTGAACGACTATCACCAATTTCAGATTGAACCTTTAAAGTGACTGCGCCACATTCACCAACACCGCCGTCATTATCCACTTTACCAAACATCAAAGCTGTAACATCAGCACTTAACGCCTTGGCGTAGGATACAGCCTCCAATCCAGCTTTTGTGGCTTTACCATTGTTATTTTCTACAAAAACAAGAACTTTCATATTCCAATATTATTAAATGACTTTGGCCTCTTCATGAAGCATTTGAATCAAACTTGACGCATCTTCTGGCGCAATCATCTTGCACCCTGACTTTGCCGGTGGCATGCTGAATTGCAAAACATTCGTTTGTGCCGATGCATTGGCGCTTGCAACTGTAGCTAAAGGTTTGGTGCGCGCTGCCATAATCCCTCTCATATTGGGAATTCGTTGCTCTGCCATTCCCTTTGCAGCAGAAACAACCATTGGTAATGATGATTCGAAAACCTCCACGCCTGTTGCAATTTCTCTTTCCAACTTCACGGTAGTACCATTCAAATCAAGTTTGGAAGCCCCAGAAACATAAGGCAATGACAACATCTCAGCCACAAGCCCTGGTACGATTCCACCGTTGTATTGAATTGTTTCTTTACCACACAAAATCAAATCAAAAGACTGATCTTTGGCATATGATGCAATTTCAGAAGCTACTGAAAAAGCATCAGTCTCAGGCGCATCAATGCGAACGCCTTCGTCAGCACCAATGGCCAAAGCTTTTCGGATGATAGGTTCGTAATCAGTGCCTCCAACGGAAGCAACAACCACAGTTCCTCCCAATGTTTCTTTCAACTCCAATGCTCTCACCAACGCGTACCACTCATCGTATGGATTAATGATAAACGTAACCCCACTTTCATCATAAGTTGTTGGGTTTGAGAATGCGATTTTTGCTGTGGTGTCAGGTACTTTACTGACGCAAACCAAGATCTTCATGTATCCAATATTTTTGTGGCACAAAGGTAGCAATTGAAAACAAAAAAGCCATCTTTCGATGGCCTTTTTTCATAGTATTTTTTGATGGATTATTCCGCTGAAGAATCATCCTTCTTTTTGCGAGGTGCGCGTTTTGCTTTTGGCTTTTCTTCTCCAGCCTCTGCAGAACCTTCAGCTGATGCTTCAACTGTTCCCTCCACTTCCTTTTTCTTAGCACCACCACGACGTGTCGTCTTCTTAGCAGCAGCTTTCTCAACGTCATTGCCATAGATGGCATTGAAATCAACCAACTCAATCATGCACATATCTGCATTGTCACCTGGACGGTATCCCAAACGAATGATACGTGTATATCCACCTGGACGATCAGCAATCTTTGGAGATACTTCGCGGAACAATTCTGTTACCGCTTCTTTGTTCTTCAAATAACTGAATACAATACGACGACTGTGTGTGCTATCTGTTTTTGATTTGGTCAAAAGTGGCTCAACATATTTCTTTAAAGCCTTTGCCTTTGCCAATGTGGTATTGATACGCTTATGCTCGATCAAGGAGCAAGCCATGTTCATCAACAAAGCCTCGCGGTGCTCTGCCTTTCTACCTAAATGATTTACTGTCTTTCCGTGTCTCATTTCTTTACTCTATTTTGATCGATTAGTCGCGATCCAATTTGTATTTTGATACATTCATTCCAAATTGAAGGCCTTTATTCTCTACCAATTCCTCCAACTCTGTCAATGATTTCTTTCCAAAGTTTCTGAACTTCAACAAGTCATTCTTATTGAAAGAAACCAAGTCACCTAAAGTGTCGATATCTGCAGCCTTCAAACAATTCAATGCACGCACGCTCAAATCCATGTCAACCAACTTGGTCTTCAACAATTGACGCATGTGCAAACTGCTCTCATCAAACTCCTCAGACTCACGCTTGATTTCAGTTTCTAGAGTGATTCTCTCGTCACTGAACAACATGAAGTGATGAATCAAAATTTTAGCTGCCTCTTGAAGCGCATTCTTAGGCGTGATTGAACCATCACCTTGAATCTCTAGAATCAACTTCTCGTAATCTGTCTTTTGCTCTACACGATAGTTCTCAATGCTATACTTTACATTTCTTATCGGTGTAAAGATACTATCGATAAAAATTGTACCTACAGGAGCACTGCTTGATTTATTCTCTTCAGCTGGACGATATCCACGGCCTTTTTGAATAACCAAATCCATTTTGATTTTCACCTTTGGATCCATATTACAGATCACAAAATCAGGATTTAGTACTTGAAAAGCTGTTGTGAAATTTCCAATTTCCCCCGCCTTGAATTGATCCTGACCACCGACAGTGATTGAAAACTTCTCATAATCAGTTCCATCAATTTGACACTTAAAACGAACTTGTTTCAAATTCAAAATGATTTCCGTGATATCTTCAACAACACCTTTGATAGTAGAAAACTCGTGGTCAACACCTTCAATTTTAATTGAGGTGATGGCAAACCCCTCCAATGACGAAAGGAGAATACGGCGCAATGCGTTACCGATGGTTATTCCGAATCCGGGTTCCAACGGACGGAATTCGAATGAACCAGTGAAATCATTGCTATCAAGCATGATTACCTTGTCTGGTTTTACGAAATCTATAATGGCCATTATTATAATGTATTTAATTAAAAGATTATTTAGAGTACAATTCGACGATCAATTGCTCCTTGATATTTTCAGGGATTTGAACGCGCTCTGGATGTTTGATATAAACCCCTTGCTTATCACCTTCATTCCAATCCAACCAATCGTAATTGGTACGACTTGACAAAGACAATACAATCGATTGTAAAGATTTTGATTTTTCACGAACTGCAATACGATCTCCAGGACGCAACATGTAGGAAGGAATGTTAACCAACTCACCATTTACAGTGATATGTCCATGTCCAACCAACTGACGAGCACCTGAACGTGTAGGAGCAATTCCCAAACGGTATACAGTGTTATCTAAACGAGACTCACAAAGTGCCAACAAAATCTCACCAGTTACACCTGGACGAGCAGAAGCCTTTTTGTACAAATTCTCAAATTGACGCTCAAGAATACCATAGGTATACTTTGCTTTTTGCTTTTCAGACAACTGAATAGCATATTCAGATTGCTTAGCGCGACGCTTATTCGGGCCATGTTGTCCGGGTGGGTAGTTGCGCTTTTCTAATCCTTTATCAGGTCCAAAAATTGCTTCACGAAACTTACGAGCAATTTTTGTTTTGGGTCCAATATATCTTGCCATTTCTTTACTTACTATTTATTAGATACGACGGGCTTTAGGGGGACGGCATCCATTGTGAGGAAGTGGTGTTGTATCCACAATCTCTGTAACCTCAATACCAATGGTATGGATGGTACGAATCGCTGATTCACGTCCAGCTCCAGGTCCTTTTACAAATACTTTTACCTTTCTTAATCCCAAATCGAAAGCCTCTTTTCCGCATTGTTCTGCAGCCATCTGAGCTGCGTAAGGTGTATTTTTCTTTGACCCTCTGAATCCCATTTTACCGGCAGAAGACCAAGAGATCACTTGACCACTATTGTTGGTCAAACTGATGATGATGTTGTTGAACGTAGATTGCACGTGCGCTTGACCTACAGCCTCAACGACAACATTCTTCTTTTTCTTTTTTTCTACTTTAGCCATGATCTATATCTATGGTACTATTTATTATTTAACAGCCTTTTTCTTATTCGCAACTGTCTTACGCTTACCCTTACGAGTACGAGAGTTGTTCTTTGTTGATTGTCCACGCAATGGTAAACCCAAACGGTGACGAACACCTCTGTAACATCCGATATCCATCAAACGCTTGATGTTCATCTGAACTTCTGAGCGCAATGAACCTTCCACTTTAATTTCGTCTGTGATGAAACCACGAATTTTCGCCAAATCATCATCATTCCATTCTGAAACTTTCTTACTGAAGTCTATTCCTCCAGCATTCAAAATGCGACGTGCTGTGCTACGTCCAATTCCGTAAATATAGGTGAGACCTATCTCGCCTCTTTTGTTACGTGGTAAATCGATACCTGCAATCCTTGCCATTTTCTGATATTAGTTATCCCGTAATGGGGTTTATCCTTGTCTTTGTTTGTACTTTGGGTTCTTCTTGTTGATTACATACAACTTTCCCTTGCGACGAACGATCTTACAATCCGCCGAACGCTTTTTAATAGAGGCTCTTATTTTCATGTTTTCTTACTTTCTTATTTATATCTGAAACTAATTCTTCCTTTTGTCAAGTCATATGGAGACATCTCCACTTTCACTTTGTCTCCTGGTAAAATTCGAATGTAGTGCATTCTCATTTTTCCAGAAATATGGGCGATGATCACGTGACCATTCTCCAACTCAACGCGGAACATTGCATTTGACAATGCCTCTACAATTGTTCCATCTAACTCTATCGACGCCTGTTTCGCCATTTCTTTTTATTATTTTAAAGCAATCGCTTCTTCTATATCTCTAAAACTGGATAACACTTCCGCTTTGTCCTTCCTCACCACAACCGTATGCTCAAAATGAGCGCTAGGTTTTAAATCTGCCGTAAGAATGGTCCAACCATCCTTGAGCTGTCGAATATTCTTCGTACCCAAGTTGATCATTGGTTCTATTGCTAAAACCCAACCTTCTTGCAACACTGGTCCACTGCCCCTTTTGCCGTAATTAGGAACTTCAGGTGGCTCATGTAATTGAATACCTACGCCATGACCTACAAGTTCACGAACAACTCCGTAACCGAAAGATTCAGCATGCTGTTGAATAGCATAACCAATATCTCCAACTCGATTACCAACAACGGCCTGATCAATACCAAGTTGCAAACACTCAAGCGTAACTTGCATCAACTGCTTTACTTCTTGAGCTACTTCTCCTACTGCAAATGTGTAAGCTGAATCACCCCATTTGTTGTTCTTAATTACACCAATATCCACCGACACAATATCCCCTTCTTTCAAAGGTTCATTTGTGGGTATGCCGTGAACAACTGCGGCATTTACACTCGCACATATGCTATTGGGAAATCCGCTATAACCCAAGAAGCCAGGAAAACCTCCATGATCTTTGATAAAATCATGGGCCAATTTATCTAACTGCAAGGTGGACACCCCAGGCTTTATGTGCTGGGCTAACATTGCATGTGTTTTTCCAATAAGTAAAGAACTCTCTTTGATGAGCGCTATCTCATCTTCGGTTTTAACAACCGGTTTCCCTCCCCTCGACACTTTTTATGCAGTAAAACCTGTGCCTACAGCACCCGAATTATTACTTCTTCCTCTTACACGTCCTGACTTCATTAGTCCATCATAATGACGTGAAAGTAAGTGACTTTCAATCTGTTGTAACAAATCCAATATTACACCTACCGTGATTAACAATGATGTTCCGCCGAAAAACTGAGCGAATTGCTGTGTTTTAGCAAGACCCAAAAGCATTAAAACCGCGGGCAAAATTGCAATCAAGGCGACAAATATACCACCAGGAAGGGTAATGTTCGACAAAACTCTATCAATAAATTCAGAAGTTTCTTTTCCAGGCTTAACTCCAGGTACAAAATTGCCGTTTCTCTTTAAGTCATCCGCTATTTGAGTAGGGTTGGTGACAATGGCAGTGTAGAAGAATGTAAACAAGATAATCATTACAAATAACAACACGTTATAACCTACACCATCGATACGCGTCAAAGATGCAAGAACACTGCTATCTCTGAATGTCTCAGAATTTTGCATGTACAATGGAATGAACATTATCGCTTGAGCGAAGATGATCGGCATAACACCAGCAGAATTAACTCGTAATGGAATAAATGATCTCGCCGCCTCTCCAGCAGGTAATCCTGCTGCTGAACCCGCATTCAATCTAGCCATTTGAACTGGTATACGACGTACCGCCTGAATGATTCCAATGGTTGCTCCGATAATTAAAATCAAGGTAGCCATTTCGATCAAAAAGAAGAAAGGCGTTTGCGCACCAAACTCTGAATAAAACCCTCTAGGTATATCCGAAATGATACCCGTCATGATAATCAAAGATGTACCATTTCCGATGCCTTTATCGGTGATTTTCTCACCCAACCACATTACAAAAAGTGTACTACATGTCAAAATAATCACAGCAGAAACGATCCATAAAGAACCTGCCGGATGAGCATTACCAGGAACATATTGTGCAATATAACCAGGAGCTTGAACCAAACCAATGGCTATAGTCAACATTCTCATCCATTGGTTCAACTTTTTACGACCTGACTCACCTTCTCTCTGCATTTTTTGAATAGCAGGAACAGCCAATCCCAACAATTGTACAATGATTGATGCCGATATATAAGGCATTACTCCCAAAGCAAAGATGGAGACACGAGTAAAAGCACCTCCCGTGAACAAACCAAGAAATCCTAGTAATCCACCCTGCGCTCCCGCATCCAATTTTGCAGAATCAACACCTGGCAAAACGATAAACGAACCTACTCGATAAATCAACAACAACAGTAAAGTGTAGCCAATTTTGCGACGAAGTTCTTCGTGATGCCAAATATCTTTTACCTTTTGAATAAAGCCTTTCATATGATCAATATGATTATAGTACTGTAACTACTCCACCACCATTCTCGATTGCTGCTTTAGCAGCTTCTGAAAATCCGTGAGCGGAAACGTTCATTTTTCCTTTTAACTCTCCACGACCCAAGATTTTAACCAAATCATTCTTTGAGCAAATCCCGTTTTGAACCAAAATCTCATGGGTAATTTCAGTCAAGTTGAATTTTTCAGCCAACATAGACAAAGTGTCTAGGTTGATACCTTTGTATTCAACACGATTAAAATTGCGGAAACCATACTTTGGAAGACGACGTTGCAAAGGCATTTGACCACCTTCAAATCCAATCTTTCTTTTATTTCCTGAGCGAGATCCAGCACCCTTGTGACCACGTGTAGATGTTCCACCGTGACCAGAACCTTCACCACGACCAATACGCTTGCGGTTCTTAATCGAACCTTCAGCTGGTTTTAATGTATTTAATTTCATTGTTCTCGTTTTAAAGTTTATTTGTATTCAACTTTCAACAAATGACTCACTGCACGAATCATTCCTTCGATATTGGGAGACAAATCTTTCTCCACTGAAACGTTTAATTTCTTAATGCCTAATGCCTTAATCGTTTCTTTCTGGCGCTTTGGATAATCAATTGCGCTTCTTACTTGTGTTATAACAACTTTTGCCATTTTGCTGAATATTATCCGTTGAAAACTTTATCTAATGCAATGCCACGCATTCTCGCGATTTCACGTGGGTCACGCAAACCTGCTAGCGCATTCAAAGTAGCTTTAACTACGTTGTGTGGATTGGAAGAACCTTTGGACTTTGCCAATACGTCTGTTACACCAGCTGATTCCAACACAGCACGCATAGCACCACCTGCAATTACCCCAGTACCATGAGAAGCTGGTTTGATGAATACGCGAGCACCACCAAACTTACCTGAAAACTCGTGTGGAATTGTTCCGTGGTTCAATGGAACGCGAATCAAATTTTTCTTCGCATCTTCAATGGCCTTAGTTACAGCTTCTGCAACTTCCTTTGATTTACCTAAACCATGACCTACGATACCATTCTCATTTCCTACAACTACGATAGCTGCAAATCCGAAGGTACGTCCTCCTTTGGTAACCTTGGTAACGCGATTAACCGCTACCAATTTATCTTTCAATTCTGTTTCGCTAGAGCGAACGTTTTTTACTTCTGCCATGATTATCAGAATTTAAGCCCTGCTTCACGAGCAGCCTCGGCCAATGATTTAACTCTTCCGTGATACAAGTAACCACCACGATCAAAAACTACAGACTCGATACCTGCTGCCTTTGCTCTCTCTGCGATAGTTTTACCGACGACCTTTGCTTGGTCGATTTTCGGCATACCTTGAGAATCCTTGATGTATGCAGATCCTGCTGATACCAAAGTCTTTCCTTGGTTGTCATCGATGATCTGAGCATAAATCTGCTTGTTACTGCGGAATACAGACAAGCGGGGTTTCTCTGCTGTACCCTTGATCGTTGAACGAATACGGGTACGAATTTTTGCTCTTCTTGCTTCTTTTGTGAATGCCATAGTCTATGATTATTTAGCTGCTGACTTACCCGCTTTCTTGCGAACAAATTCACCAACGTAACGAACACCTTTTCCTTTGTACGGCTCTGGAGCACGCAATGAACGAATCTTTGCAGCAACCTGACCGATTAATTGTTTGTCAAATGACTCGAGAATGATTGTTGGGTTCTCTCCCTTTTCTGCTCTAGCAGTAACTTTGATTTCAGTTGGCAATTCAAATACGATAGGATGGCTAAATCCTAAAGTCATTTCCAATTGTTGCCCTGCAGCCTTGGCACGGTAACCGACACCAATCATCTCTAAATTTTTGGTCCATCCTGTACTAACACCAACAATCATGTTGTTGATCAAAGCGCGATACAAACCGTGCTTAGAACGAGCGTCCTTGTGCTCAGATGAACGAGTAACTGAAACAGATCCATCTGCAACCTCAACGTTCACTGCCCCTGTGATTTCTTGTGTAAGCTCTCCCTTTGGGCCCTTGACACGAATCACACCATTAGACATCGATACTTCAACGCCTGCAGGAATGCTAATGGGTAATTTTCCTATTCTTGACATGATCTATGATATTAATATACGTAACACAATACTTCTCCGCCAACATTCTCTTTACGAGCAGTTTTGTCGGTCATTACACCTTTTGGAGTTGATACTACTGCGATTCCCAAACCGTTTAAAACGCGTGGCAACTCTTCTACTCCAACATACTTACGTAAACCGGGAGAGGAAATTCTGTCAATCTTTGCGATCGCAGGTTGCTTGGTCTTTGCATTGTACTTCAAGGCAATTTTTATTACACCAGGAGTGCCTTCTTCGAACTTGTAGTTCAAAATATATCCTGCCTCATGGAGGATGCGAGTAATTTCCTTTTTCAAGTTTGAAGCGGGAATCTCAACCACCTTGTGACGAGCCATCTGCGCATTGCGGATGCGGGTCAAATAATCTGCTATTGGATCAGTATTCATTTCTATTATCCTTCTTAATCAATTATTACCAACTTGCTTTTTTCACTCCAGGAATTCTACCCTCAAGGGCTAACTCACGGAATTGGTTCCTGCAAAGACCGAATTGGCGCATATATCCACGTGGACGACCTGTCAACTGACAACGATTGTGCACACGAACTTTACTGCTATTCTTGGGCAACTTCTGTAATGCATCCCAATCACCAGCTTCTTTTAAAGCAGCGCGCTTAGCTGCGTATTTTTCAACAAGCGCAATTCTCTTACGCTCGCGGGCTTTCATTGATTCTTTAGCCATTGTACTTCTTTATCTACCGTTACTATTATTTCGTTAATGGGAAACCAAATCCTTCTAACAAAGCTTTGGCTTCTTCGTTTGTCTTGGCAGTTGTCACAAATGTGATGTCCATACCATTGATCATTTTCACCTTATCCAAATCAATTTCTGGGAAAATGATTTGCTCTTTCACACCAAAGGTGAAGTTTCCATGACCGTCGAATCCACTGGCTTTAACACCACGGAAATCACGCGTTCTTGGCAACGAAACTGAAATCAAACGATCTAAGAATTCGTACATACGATCTCCACGAAGAGTAACCTTTGAACCAATTGGAACACCCTTTCTTAATTTGAAGTTAGAGATATCCTTTGTTGATTGTGTAGCAACTGCTTTTTGACCAGCAATCATTGTCATCTCCTCTACTGCAGAATCTACCAATTTCTTGTCAGCAGTTGCCTTACCGATACCTTGATTCAAACAAATCTTGGTAATGCGTGGCACTTGCATAGATGAAGAATACTCAAAACGCTTCTTCAATTCTGGAATGACTTCGTCATTGTACTTCTTACGTAATCTTGGACTGTAGCTCATTTGATTGCCTCCCCTGTCTTTTTAGCGAAACGCTCTAATTTTCCATTTTCATTGCGGCGACGTCCCACACGGGTAACAGTGCCTTTTGCATCCATCAACATAACATTGCTCACATGGATACCTGCCTCTCTTTTCTCAATTCCTCCCTGAGGATTTTGAGCCGATGGCTTACGGTGACGAGTAATCATGTTTACTCCTTCAACGATCACCGTGTCTTTGTCGCGATTTACTTCGATAACGCGGCCTTCTTTGCCCTTGTTATCACCGGCAGTAACAACTACCATATCGCCCTTTTTTATTTTCAAACGTTTAAACATCGCATTAAGTATTAAAGCACTTCAGGTGCTAATGAAACGATTTTCATGTAATCTTTTTCGCGCAACTCACGAGCTACTGGACCAAAGATACGCGTTCCACGCATCTCACCGTTGTTGTTTAACAATACCACTGCATTGTCATCAAAGCGGATGTAGCTTCCGTCTGGGCGACGAACCTCTTTCTTCGTGCGAACAATAACTGCCTTAGAGACAGCTCCTTTTTTCACGTTTCCAGATGGTAATGCATCCTTTACAGTAACCACTATTTGGTCACCCAATGAAGCATAACGACGACGAGTACCTCCGAGAACACGGATTACTAAGACTTCGCGAGCTCCGCTATTATCTGCCACTTTTAGGCGTGATTCATTTTGTACCATGACTCAATCTTCTTATTCGTTATTTCGCCTTTTCAATGATTTCGACCAATCTCCAACGCTTCAACTTACTCAAAGGGCGGGTTTCCATGATCTTTACAGTATCACCAATACCACACTCTCCTTTCTCATCATGCGCCATGAATCGCTTTGTGTGTTTCACAAATTTTCCATATTTCGGGTGACGAATTTTTGTCTCAACCTGAACAACAATGCTCTTTTCCATTTTGTTGCTGGTTACGATCCCGATACGTTCTTTACGAAGATTTCTTTCCATCACGGCTTATTATTTATTCTTCATTTCGTTTAATACAGTTTTCATGCGAGCAATCTCACGACGCTTGTTTCTCAAGGTCATTGGATTCTCTGTTCCTGCTATTTGGTGCCCAAATTTCATCTTGGCCAAAGCAGTTTCGCTCTCACGGATTTGATCTAACAAATCCGCTGCTGTCATATTTCTAATATCTGCGGCTTTCATAATTCTATTATTCAGTATAATCTGCTCTTACGATGAACTTGGTGCGACATGGTAACTTTTGTGCTGCCAAACGCAATGCCTCTTGAGCCGTCGCCAAAGGAACACCTTCTGCTTCGAACAAAATACGTCCTGGTTTAACAACAGCTACCCAATGGTCAGGTGCACCTTTACCTTTACCCATACGAACCTCTGCTGGCTTAGCTGTGATAGGCTTGTCTGGAAAAATACGAATCCAAACTTTACCCTCACGCTTCATGAAACGGGTTAAAGCGACACGAGCAGCTTCTAATTGGCGTGAAGTGATAAACCCTTCATCCATAGTTTTGATTGCAAAACTACCGAAAGCCAACTGAGATCCTCTGTAGGCAATACCTTTGATTTTGCCCTTCTGCTGCTTTCTATATTTTGTTCTTTTTGGTTGTAACATTTTCTAATTCCTTTTAGCGATCCATATTTGATTAACGACCCTTACGCTCTCCTCTTCTCTCACGACGTTCTCCGCCACCTTGAGATCCACCTCTTTTTCCCGCACTCTGTTGAGGGGCGCCAAAGTTAGGTGATAAATCGCGTTTTCCGTACACTTCACCACGACAAATCCAAACTTTAACACCAATTCTTCCGTAACTAGTATGAGCCTCAGCATGATGGTAATCGATGTCTGCTCGTAAAGTATGTAATGGAGTACGACCTTCTTTGTAAGATTCTGAACGTGCAATCTCTGCTCCATTCACACGACCTGAAATCGTAACCTTGATTCCCTCCGCTCCCATGCGCATTGCCGAAGCAATTGACATTTTAGTTGCTCTACGGTAAGAGATACGACCTTCAATTTGACGGCAAATTCCATCTGCAACCAAACGAGCATCTAATTCTGGACGTTTGATCTCAAAAATGTTGATTTGAACATCTTTTCCAGTCAACTTTTTCAACTCCTCTTTCAACTTGTCTACTTCAGTACCTGCCTTTCCGATGATAACACCTGGACGAGCTGTGTTGATTGTAACAGTAACCAATTTCAAAGTTCTTTCAATAACGATCTTTGAAACAGATGCCTTCTTCAAACGAGCCATCAAATACTTACGGATTTTGTCATCCTCAACAATGCGATCTGCATAGTTGTTTCCGCCAAACCAGTTGCTGTCCCATCCCTTGATGAAACCTAAACGATTTCCTATTGGGTTACACTTTTGTCCCATTTCTTATCCTAATTTTTTATCTAAAATGATGGTTACGTGGTTACTGCGCTTACGGATTTTGTGTGCACGTCCTTGAGGCGCAGCGCTGATGCGCTTCAAAGTGTGTGATACATCTACTTTAATCTCTTTAACGATTACGTTAGAAGTAGTGATATCTTGACCTTCATTTTTTGCTTGCCAGTTGGCAATTGCAGAGCGCAATAACTTCTCCAATGGAGTTGCTGTGTTACGACGAGTGAACTTCAAAATATTCAATGCTGAAATCACTTCTTTACCTCTGATAGTATCCGCTACCAAACGCATCTTACGTGGTGAGGTTGGAAAACTATTTAATTTGGCGAAGGCAATATTCTTGCGTTCTTCCTTTAGCCTATCGGCCATCTCTTTTTTACGAGCTCCCATGATCTATTCTTTATCGTTGGTGCGTATTATTATTTTTTGTTACCTGCGTGACCACGGAAGTTACGTGTTGGTGAAAATTCACCCAACTTGTGACCTACCATATTCTCTGTCACATAAACAGGGATAAACGTTTTACCATTGTGCACTGCAATTGTCAATCCTACGAAATCCGGAGTGATTGTACTAGCGCGACTCCACGTTTTGATAACG
This sequence comes from Bacteroidota bacterium, assembly GCA_039805365.1. Lineage (GTDB taxonomy): Bacteria > Bacteroidota > Bacteroidia > Flavobacteriales_D > Sanyastnellaceae > CAMCTV01. The sequence goes on from JBDLUK010000195.1 coordinate 14,822, forward strand.
CTTTTCTTGCCGTTTGCTTGTGCATCCTCTACGCGCTTTGCAAGTTTGTAGTGGATAAAAGGTGGTTTTTTTAATGACCTAGCCATGGATTATTACTTCTTTCTACGTTCAATGATAAATTTCGATGACGCCTTTTTAGGTTTGCGCGTCTTATAACCTTTTGCTGGTGTTCCCTTGCGAGAGCGTGGCAATCCTCCAGATTGACGACCTTCACCACCACCCATTGGGTGATCGACAGGGTTCATAGCAACACCACGTACACGTGGACGGCGTCCTAACCAACGGCTACGTCCTGCCTTACCTGAGCGAACCAAGTTATGCTCTGAGTTAGATACAGATCCAACAGTAGCCATGCAAAGTGCTAAAACCTTGCGTGTTTCACCTGAAGGCAATGTGATTACTGCATACTCACCGTCACGAGCCGACAACTGTGCATAGCTTCCAGCACTGCGAGCCAATGAAGCTCCTTTTCCTGGGCGCATTTCCACATTGTGAACAACAGTTCCCAAAGGTAAATCTCTCAATGGAACAGCATTTCCGATTTCCGGACCAACTTTCTCACCTGAAATGATTACTGTACCAACAGTTAGACCTTGAGGTGCGATAATGTAACGCTTCTCTCCATCAGTATACTCTACCAATGCGATACGTGCTGAGCGATTTGGATCATACTCGATGGTCAATACAGTAGCATTGATACCGTGTTTGTCACGCTTGAAATCAATCAAACGGTAGTTTCTTTTGTGCCCACCACCAATCATTCTCATGGTGCGTTTTCCTTGGTTGTTACGTCCGCCAGTTTTCTTGATCGGAACCACCAATGGCTTATATGGCTTGTCTGCTGTGATCTCTTCAAAAGTAGGAGCTACTTTGAAACGAGTACCTGCAGTTATCGGATTTAATTTTTTAATTCCCATTTCTCAGCTAATTAGATGTTGGAATAAAAGTCAATGGTTTCGCCCGCTGCCAATTTCACGATGGCCTTTTTGTAAGAAGCAGTTCTTCCTGACAAAATTCCAGCTTTGGTATAACGAGACTTTGCTTTACCATCGTAACGAAGTGTGTTTAACTTGATTACGTTCACACCATATGTGCTTTCGATGGCCTTTTTAATTTCAATTTTGTTGGCATTCACATCAACGATGAAGCCATACTTACCTTGCTTCTCTTGAATGGAGGTCATTTTCTCCGTGATGAGGGGGCGGATTAGGATTGGATTCATGTGATTACTTTTTAATGATGTCAGACAAAATTTCGTGTGAGTTTCCTACGAATACCAAGTGTGTGCAATTCATGATGTCATAAGTGCTCACTGTATTCGCCAATTGTACGCTCGCTCCATGGATGTTACGTGAACTCAAATACACATTTGCATTTTTCTCACCAACCAAAACCAAAGCTTTTCTATCAGCAATGTTCAAGTTCTTCAATATTCCGATGAAAGCTGAAGTTTTTGGTGCTTCCATAGTCAAGGCATCCAAAACAACGATTCCGTTTTCTTTTGCCTTGTATGACAAGGCAGAAGCACGAGCCAAACGTTGAGTACTCTTGTTTACTTTGATATCGTAGTTACGAGGTTGAGGACCAAAAATACTACCTCCTTGACGGAACAATGGATTCTTGATGCTACCCTTACGTGAACCACCCGTACCCTTTTGCTTGTGCAACTTACGTGTAGATCCGTGAACCTCACCTCTGTGTTTTGTTTTGTGCGTTCCAGAACGTTGAGCAGCCAAGTAGCGCTTAACATCCAAATAGATTGCGTGATCGTTAGGCTCGACTGCGAAAACTGCATCATCGAGATCTACCTTCTTTCCGGTCTTTTGACCTTGCATGTTCAATACTTCGAGCTGCATATTATTTCACGATATATACGGTTGAACCATTGAAGCCAGGAACAGCTCCTTTAACTAAAATCAAATTCTGATCAGCCAAAACTTTAATAATTTCTAAGTTTTGAACTGTACGACGTGCTCCTCCGTCGCGACCAGCCATACGCATTCCTTTGAATACACGACTTGGATCAGATGATGCTCCCAAAGAACCAGGTGCACGCAAACGATTGTGCTGACCGTGAGTGGCTTCACCCACCCCAGAGAATCCGTGGCGCTTAACAACACCTTGGAAACCTTTACCTTTGGTTGTACCGACAACGTCTACGTTCTCACCTTCAGCGAAAATCGCCTCCAATGTAACTACGTCACCTAATTTTACATCTCCTTCGTATCCGTCAAACTCTGCAACGAAACGCTTTGGCGTTACCCCTGCTTTTTTGAAGTGCCCCTGCATTGGTTTGCTGGTGTTCTTCTCTTTCTTGTCTCCGAAGGCGATTTGAACTGCTGTATAGCCGTCCTTTTCTTGTGTCTTGATTTGGGTCACTACACATGGACCAGCCTCTATCACCGTGCATGGAATATTCTTTCCAGCGGCACTGTAGACACTAGTCATCCCTACTTTTTTACCAATTAATCCTGGCATGTGCTTTTGTTTTTAAATGATTACACTTTAATTTCTACTTCTACTCCACTTGGCAACTCCAACTTCATCAAGGCATCAACTGTCTTTGATGATGAGCTGTAGATGTCCAACAAACGCTTGTAGCTGTCCAATTGGAACTGCTCACGCGCCTTTTTGTTTACGTGTGGTGAACGCAACACGGTGTAAATACGCTTGTGAGTGGGCAATGGAATTGGACCATTCACTACGGCACCGGTGCTCTTCACAGTCTTTACAATCTTCTCAGCAGACTTGTCTACTAAGTTGTGATCATAAGACTTTAATTTGATGCGAATTTTTTGCGCCATTTTATTTATTATCTAATCTTAATTATCCGTTTTTACCTTTTACCTTGGCGATAACCGCTTCAGCAATATTGTTAGGAGCTGGTGCGAAATTGCTAAACTCCATAGTTGATGTAGCACGTCCAGAAGTGATGGTTCTCAAATCAGTAACATAACCAAACATTTCACTCAAAGGAACTTTGGCATTGATTACTGTAGCACCGTTACGCTCGTTCGTACCTTCAATCAACCCACGACGCTTATTCAAGTCACCAATAACATCACCCATATTCTCAGCTGGAGTAACAACTTCATGCTTCATGATGGGCTCCATGATAATTGGACGACACTTAGGAGCAGCTTCACGGAAGGCCATCTTCGCGCACAGCTCGAAAGACAATGCATCAGAGTCAACCGCGTGGAAAGATCCATCATTCAACTCTACTTTCAAAGAGTCAATCGGATAGCCCGCCAAGATACCATTCAACATAGCCTCTTTAAATCCTTTCTCAATGGATGGGATAAATTCACGAGGAATATTACCACCTTTGATATTGTTTACGAAAACCAAACCTGTTTTCTCTGGATCTTCATTCGGTCCCAAAGTGAAAACGATATCAGCGAATTTACCACGACCACCTGTTTGTTTCTTATAGATTTCACGGTGATCAGTTGTACCTGTCAAAGCTTCTTTGTAAGAAACTTGTGGTGCACCTTGATTACATTCAACCTTGAATTCACGCTTCAAACGGTCAACGATAATTTCCAAGTGCAACTCACCCATACCTGAGATGATTGTCTGACCTGAATCCTCGTCTGTTTTTACACGGAATGTTGGATCCTCTTCAGCCAATTTAGACAAAGCCATACCCAACTTATCGCTATCTGCTTGTGTCTTTGGCTCCACAGCCAATCCAATAACTGGATCTGGGAAAACCATAGATTCAAGAATGATTGGCGCCTTTTCATCACACAATGTATCACCAGTTTTAATATCTTTAAAACCAACAACAGCACCGATATCACCTGCTCCCAAATACTCAATTGGGTTTTGCTTTGCAGCATGCATTTGGAAGATACGAGAGATACGCTCTTTGTTTCCAGAACGAGTGTTCAAGACATAAGAACCTGCATCCAACTTACCAGAGTACGCACGAGTGAAAGCCAAACGACCTACGAAAGGATCCGTTGCAATTTTGAAAGCCAAACCTGCGAAAGGCTCACTGTAACTTGGCTTACGAGAAATCTCTTCACCTGTATCTGGATGTGTTCCTTGGATATTTTCCTTGTCCAAAGGAGATGGCATCAATTCCATCACCAAATCCAACATAGTTTGAACACCTTTGTTTTTGAAAGATGAACCACAAACCATTGGAACGATTGTTTGATTCAAACAAGCTTTGCGCAATGCATCCAAAATCTCACGCTCTGTGATAGAATTTGGATCATCGAAAAACTTCATCATCAAGTTATCGTCAAATTCTGAAATTGCTTCCAACAATTTTTCACGATACATTTCTGCCTCTTCCATCATGTCAGCTGGAATATCTACTACTTCGTAGGTCATCCCTCTGTCATGCTCATTCCAAATCATTCCTCGGAAGTTGATCAAATCAACTACACCCTTGAAATCATCTTCTCCACCGATAGGCAATTGCAATGGAACTGCATTGCTGCCCAACATATCTTTAACTTGCTTAACAACTTTCAAGAAATCAGCACCTTGACGGTCCATCTTATTCACGAAACCAATTCGAGCCACATTATAGTTATTGGCCAAACGCCAGTTTGTTTCTGACTGAGGCTCTACACCATCAACAGCTGAGAACAAGAAAACCAAACCATCTAATACACGCAAAGAACGGTTTACCTCAACGGTAAAGTCAACGTGACCTGGAGTATCGATGATATTGATGTGGTATTTTTCTCCACGGTAGTTCCAGAATACTGTAGTAGCCGCAGAAGTAATTGTGATTCCGCGCTCCTGCTCTTGAACCATCCAGTCCATAGTAGCAGCACCGTCGTGAACTTCACCAATCTTGTGGTTTACACCAGAGTAGTACAGGATACGCTCTGTTGTAGTGGTTTTTCCCGCATCAATGTGAGCGGCAATACCAATATTTCTTGTGAATTTTAGGTCGCGTGACATTTTTCTATCTCTCTAAAAATTAAAAACGGAAATGTGAGAATGCTTTGTTGGCCTCAGCCATACGGTGAACATCTTCTCTCTTTTTGTAAGCTGCTCCTTCATTTTTGGCTGCAGCAATAATTTCACCTGCCAACTTCTCAGCCATGCTCTTTTCATTGCGCTTGCGTGCGTAGCCAATCAACCATTTCATGGCCATTGAACTTTTACGCTCTTCACGAATTGGAGATGGAATTTGGAAAGTAGCACCACCTACACGACGGCTACGAACCTCTACCGCTGGGGTAACATTCTCCAAAGCACGACGCCAAACTTCTAAACCTTCTTCTTGCGTCTTAGCAGCTACTTTCTCGATTGCATCGTAGAAAATAGTGAAAGCAACGCTTTTCTTTCCTTGCAACATGATGTTGTTAACGAATTTCGTTACTACAACTTCATTGAATTTTGGATCTGGAAGGACCGCAATTTTTTTCGCTTTTCTTCTTCTCATGACTTAAGCTTATTTCTTTTTACCTCCTGCCGCTGGTGCTTGACCTGGCTTTGGACGTTTTGTACCATATTTTGAACGACGTTGACCACGACCGTTTACACCCGCAGTGTCTAATGCACCACGCACGATGTGATAACGTACCCCTGGAAGATCCTTTACACGACCACCACGCACCAAAACGATGCTATGCTCTTGCAAATTATGTCCCTCACCACCGATATACGCAATGATTTCAAAACCATTGGTCAATCGCACCTTCGCTACTTTACGCAACGCAGAGTTTGGCTTCTTAGGAGTTGTTGTATAAACTTTTGTACATACACCACGACGCTGTGGGCATGACGTTAACGCAGCACTCTTGCTGCGATACGTTTTAGGCTCTCGGCCCTTTCTGATTAATTGTTGAACTGTTGGCATGTTCGTTCTAAAGTCCTTTAATTCATTGATTTCGCTTGTAGTCACTCTACGCGAAAATCGGGATGCAAATGTACATCTTTATTTCATTCTCACAAGTGGTGTTGTTGATTATTTTTTAATTTTATTTTATTTTTCTTTCAAGGTGTTGATTTTCAGCAAAATAAATTTGAGTCGCAATTGTTAGTTTCTCAACAATTCTTCGCTTTTCAACACCGAATTTCGTTTCTCAACCTGTTTTTTGTTTCAAATCCAAAATTTAGTCCATCTCTATGTGTTTGTACATTATTCACTTTCCCCTATTCATTTCTATTTTCACTTTTCCGAATTATTCAACTATTAATTGACGCATTTTTGCAATGATGAATTTGAAAAAGAACGACTTGTTCCAATTTGGAACTTTGGCTCTAATGGTTATTGTCATTGGGTATGTATTGCAATTTGCTTTCTTCAAATGGGATTTGACTGAAGAAAAGCGCCATACTTTGACAGACGCGACCAAAGAAATGCTTGAGAATCTTGACGACAAAGTTTTTGTTCGATGCTACCTGCATGGGGAGTTCCCTGCCAATTTTAAAAGATTAGAAAACAGCGTTCGTGAAAAGCTTGAAGAGTTTGAAGATTACAGTGACGGTAAAGTTCAATTTGAATTTATTGACCCATATGCCAACCCAGACAAGAAGAGGGTTTCAGATCAAGAAAAGGCATTGGATGAAAAAGGAATTAAGTTCACGCGATTATCCTTTAAAGAGAAAGGGACACAGCAATTCAAATTGATCTGGCCCGGCTGTATCATAGAATACCGCGGAAAGGAAACACCCGTGCAATTTTTCAAAAGTGAGTCCCCCACTTTCACTGATGAAATGATCAATGCTTCAGTGAATAATTTGGAGTATGAATTGGCCAGTAGATTGAGATTGGCAATACGTCAAGAAAAGCCTGCTGTAGCGGTATTGGAAGGACACAAAGAGCTTCAACCCATTCAAATGGCTGATTTTCTTGGTGGCGTAGAAGAAAATTATAGCCTTGATTTTGTGAAAATCAATGAGCAAATCAATGCACTTTCCGACCAATTGGACGGATTTCAAGGACGCAAGAACAAGTATGACGCATTGATCATAGCTAAACCCGACAGCGCCATCAGCGAAAAGGACCGTGTTATCATTGACCAGTACATTATGAACGGGGGTAAAGTGCTTTGGATGATTGATCCTGTAATAACTGATCTAGATAGCCTTCGTACCCGTCAAGAAACCATGGCCATGTCCAACGAAAATGGTTTGTACGAACAACTTTTTGAGTATGGTGTGAGGCTTAATAGAAATATTGTCATCGACTTTCAATGCGCGCCAATCGCCTTTGATGCGGGTCCCAAGGGCAATCAACGCGATATGCAAATGTTTAATTGGTATTATGCACCGTTGATGTTTACACAAGACATGTCACACCCTATCGTTTCTCATCTAGATCCCATAAAACTAGAATTTGCGTCCTCTTTGGACACTGTAAATGCAGGTAAAGGAATCAAAAAAACACCATTGCTTAAAAGTTCCGTGTTAAGCCGTGCATGGAATACGCCTGTAAGAATCAATACGTCCATAGTAAGTTTAGATCAGAATTATTTTGAATCCAACAAAGGCAATGGGATGCTGATGGCGGTGCTTATGGAAGGTGAATTCCCTTCAGCATATTATGACAAACTTCCCAGCGCAATTAAAGCTGATAAAAAAATTGGCTTTAAAAACAAAAGCAATCCAACTGCTATGATCGTCATCGCAGATGGAGACATTGTGAAAAATGGATTAATCCCAAATCAAACTGGTTACAATCCCCTTCCTCTTGGATATGATCGATATGCACGTGGCGTTATATATGACAACAAGGAATTTTTAATGAATTGTATCAACTACTTATTGGATGACAAATCGTTGATTAGTGTTAGATCTCGCACGATCAAATTGAGGAAATTGGATACCAAAAAAATAGCGCATCAAAAAATAGGAATTCAACTGGCCAACACAGCTCTGCCACTAAGTTTGGTCTTTGCTTTGGGTATTGGACAATATTTGATTCGAAGAAAAAAATGGAGTAAAAAAGGGAAATGATGAACAAAAAGAATTTGATTTTAATGACCCTGCTATTGGTCGTAATTGCCATCGCGATTTATTTCTACAAGCAAGATCAAAACAGTTCAATAAAAGGAAATCCTTTTACGCAATTTGCAATTGAAGATACCAGCTCCATCACCAAGATATTTATCGCCGACCACGATGGTAATACCGCATTGCTAGAGCGCTCTTCCAACTCGCGTTTGTGGGATTTGAATAGAAAATACAAAGCCAGAGAAGACGCTATCAAGAATTTACTGCAAGTGATTAATCGCGTTAGGGTTAGAGGGAATGTCGCTTCAACCGCTCGTGATAATATGATGAAAGTGATGGCGAGTTCTGGAAAGAAAGTTGAAATTTATACCAACGGAGAAAATACCCCATCCAAGACTTATTATATCGGCCCTAACACAGCCGACCATACTGGCACAATTATGCTACTTGAATTGGCAGATGATGGGAAATCACCAGAACCCTACATATGCCACATGGAAGGATTTACCGGTTTCCTTAATCCACGCTTCTTTGCCCAAGAAATGGAATGGCGCTATACTGGAATCTTTGATTATCCAAAATTAGAGATTAGTAAAATAGAAGTTCAGCATAGTATGTCCGATTGGGCGTTTGAAATCAACTACAATGGTGGAAATCAAATTAAACTTTCCCATCTTGAGGAGAATATTTCACGCTTCGACACAGTGGCTGTAAAAGACTTTTTATTGCGATTTAAGAAGGTGCATTTGGAATCGTACCGTACATTTTTAAAACCCGAAGTTGAAGATTCAATAAGAAAAAGTCCTCCCGTTGTGAGACTTATAGTCACCAATAGAAAAAATGAAAAAGAGGTACTTTCACTCTATTTAAAAAGAGGAAAAGAGAATGCCTTGGATGCCAATGGGCAGCCAACACCCTGGGATCCTGAGTATTTATGGGGCGTAAATGAAAAAGGAGAAGTTGGATTGGCTCAGCGATATGTGTTTGACCCCATTACACTTCCTTTACAAGCTTTCAAGAGGAACTAAGACCATTGGTACATGATGATTGACCCCGCGATGGCTACATTAAGGGATTCCGCATTACCTGTCGATGGAATGGTCACCTTCTGATCAAGAAATGATAAGGCTTCTGAACGAATGCCATGAGACTCACTGCCTAAAACCATAACCAATGGATATTGTGGCAACGCTATTTTTATGGAATCACCATGCAAATCAGCACCATAAATTTTCATTCCAGCGTGTTTTGCATCCTTCAACCAACTCCCTGAAATATCCGAAACCACGTTGATTTTAAAAATACTTCCCATCGTACTCTGAACGACCTTAGGGTTCCATATTTCCACGCAATCAGCTGATAGCACAATATTTTTCCACCCCAACCAATCAGCTGATCTTATAATGGTACCCAAGTTCCCAGGGTCACGCACACCATCCAAATAAAGGACTTTATTTGCATTGCCTTGTAGTTCCAAAGTCGGTATTCCCATTACCGCCAAATAAGGCGATGGAGAAGAAAGCATGGAAATTTGCGACATTTCCATTTCAGATATTATCTCAAATTCCTTTTGATTCAAATTCGAATCTGTTGTGTAACAATGCAAAATTTTCCAGCCCGATTGTATCGCCTCATCAACCGATTTTTTACCTTCAACAACGAAAGCCTTTTCCAACTGTCGAAATTTAGATTGGTGCAATGAACGAATTTTTTTGATGATTGCTTTACTGATTGGCATGGGATAACGCTAAGATTTGTAACTTGCGCAAAGGTATATTTTAATCCGTTGACAAAAAGAATTAAAAGCATTTTGATCGTTGCCCTGCTCACCACGTTGAGCTCGTGTACCATTTTCAATAAAATTCCACCTGGAAAATCATATTTCAAAGATCATCGGATTGAGCTTCATGGTGTCAATCCGCTTGAAATTGTTCAAGAGGGAGAGATTAATAAGTCGGAATTGCTTTCTTTGGCTAAAGTGGAGCCCAACAGAAAGCTGGTGTTTTTCAGATTGAACATGAGAATTCATACTTGGTTTGTTCCGAATGGCGCTTTGGCAAGAAGTATGGCTCGAGCAGAGAACAGGTGTGCAAGAAAAAATGATAAGCGCAGCAAGAAAGGCAAAACCTTAACCACCTGCAATAGTTTCTGGGGATGGATGGCCTACACCGTTGGTGAACCACCTGTGCTATTGGATTCCTTGAAAATTGAAAAAAGCGCTGATCAAATGACCGCCTTTTTAAAAAAAACCGGATATTTCAACGCTAAGGTTAGACCCAATTACTCTTTTGGAATCAACCAACGCTGGATCAAATGGAAAAAAAATGAGTGTACTGTCGTTTACCATGTTTATCCCGGCCCCGCCACCTATCTTGGTAAAATAGAGCACGTGTCGGAAGATGTCAAAATGCAACAATTGCTATCCGGCTACAAGAATGAAACAATATTGAAATCAGGTGAGCGATTCAATGTTAATACATTGGATTCAGAGCGAGATCGAATGACGGAATACTTCAACAACAAGGGGTATTTCGATTTCACCAAAGATTATATTATCATAGAAGCGGATAGCACGTTAAGCAAAAACAAGGTTGATTTAAAATACATTATCAAGCAGCCCATTATTTCGCAAGAAGGAAAGGATAAAAAAATCGACCATCGTCAATACTCCATTCAGAACATTTATATCCACACCGATTACAACCCATTGCTATTGCCAACGGAAAAGGACGATACGTTACAATATGAAAATTTAAAAATTCACTTTCATCAGGAAAATCACATTAAGCCCCGATTATTGGCCTACACCAATAGTATAGAAAAAGGCAAGCTTTACAGCAAAGAAAAGATTGACTTGACCTACAAGCGTATTGGGCAACTTGGTGTGACAAAAAACGTGTACATCAGCCTTAGTCCAAAAAACACCCCATTACCAGATGGCACGTACCCACTTGATGCTCACATCAATCTGAATCCCGCACCTAGACAGAGTTTAATGTATCTCCAAAAGGTAACCAACCGCTCTGGTTATGCTGGAATTTTTGCTAACATGGCCTATCACCACAGGAATTTATTTGGTGGCGCAGAAAATTTAGATATTCGAATCCTAACAGGATTTGAAGCCTCACAATTACTGGGCGCCAGCGGAACTGGGTCCACCGAAGAGAACATTCAGAACAACTTCAAACTAAATACTTTTGAAGTAGGGCCTCAAATTTCTATAACACTTCCCAGACTTTTCCCATTCTCCTATGGGGTCAGCGATAAAAGTAGTGAGCCTGTCACAACATTTCAGGCAACATACAATTTTCAAACACGTCCTGACTATGAGCGTTACCTGACCCAAGTAAGTATCGATTGGTCATTTATAGAGAATCCCGACAAGCGCAGCAAGATCAACATTGAGTGGGCTGAATTTTCAATTATCAAGATAGACAAGAGTTCAACCTTCGAAAATTACATTGCTAGTTTTAATGATCAATTTCTAGCCAACTCTTACCAGAATCACTTCATCGCAGCCTCCAAAGTTGGGATTACAATTAATACCCAAAAAAATAAATTTCAAAGATTCTATTACTATTACAACGGACTACTCATAGAGGGTGCTGGAAACGCATTGAGAGGAATGTACAACTGGCTTTCACCTGAGAGTAAAAATGAACTGGGGAGTTACGAAATCAAAGAAATACGATTTGCCCAATATTTGAAATCAGATCATGATATTCGTTTATATTTCTCAAAAGATACCAGGAACTCAGTCGTTTTTAGAGCCTTTACGGGATGCGCAATTCCATTAAAAAATTTGGAATCCATACCCTTTGAAAAGAGCTATTTCGTAGGTGGATCAAATGGCATTAGAGCATGGCAGGCAAGAACCTTAGGGGTTGGTAGCTATAGAGATACAAACAATGTTGTATCGTTCAATAACATTGGCGACATTAAACTTGAATTCAACTTAGAATATCGATTTAAAATCAATAAAAAGATACAGCCAGCATTCTTTTTGGACGCAGGTAATATTTGGTTGCTGAATGAAGATCCTTCTCGACCCAATGCACAATTTAATCCTGATCGATTTTACAAAGAAATTGCTGTAGGTGCTGGAGCTGGGTTAAGATTGGATTTTGACTTTTTCATAGTCCGACTCGATGTTGGTGTTCCCTTAAAAGACCCTCAAAAAATTGAAGGTGAGCGCTGGGCATGGCAACCTAAGGATGAATACAATGCATTTGTTGCCAAATACTTCAACAATACCTCAGGATACAAAGTGAAATCTGTTGTGAATTTTGGAATTGGCTTCCCGTTTTAAAGCTTTCCCATTTTTTGCCGTTTCAGCATATACGTTTGCATCACGCTTTGAAATCCACCAGCTATATCTACATCCATCCAATCTATTTGAAGTTGGTTACATCTCAGCGACCATTCCGCTCGCCATGCAGACCATTTCTCTCTATACGCTGACTGAACGCTCATTGGATTCACTTTGATCTCCTGTAGGGTCTCAGGATCGATAAAAGTATAAGGCCTGTT
>JBDLUK010000196.1:0-28154 GCA_039805365.1 Bacteroidota bacterium
TCCTCAAAGCGAGCGAACACCTTTTTATCCAAGATCACCCTACGCTGTTGCTAAGTTGTATGCGTATTGGATGACGGTGAATTATAGAGAAGCCTATGGTATGCATGCGAGCAATGGCATATTGTTCAATCATGAATCTCCATTACGCGGTGAAACATTTGTTACTAGAAAAATTACACGTGCCGTAGCCAACATTTCTTTGGGACTTCAGAAAGTGCTATCGCTTGGTAACCTCGATGCTCAGAGAGATTGGGGACATGCAAAGGATTATGTGGAGGCAATGTACTTGGTACTCCAACAGGATGCGCCTGATGATTATGTTATTGCTACAGGAAAAACAACACGGGTTCGAGATTTCGTTCTAGACGCATTTCTTGAAGTGGGTATTCAATTGGAGTTCTCAGGAATTGGTGTAGAAGAAAAAGGTGTTGTGGCTACTATTGACCATTCTAAGTTTTTGAATATCACAGGGAAGGAGTCTCCTGTCAATATAGGGGATGTTTTGGTGGTAGTTGACCCATATTATTTTCGCCCCACAGAAGTGGAATTGTTGATTGGTGATGCAACAAAGGCAAGGACTGTCCTTAATTGGGAACCCAAGTATACGCTATCGGAGATGATCGCGGAAATGGTTCAAGCTGATGTCCTGCATGTCCGAAAGGAACTTGTTTTGAAAGACGTTGGATTTGATGTCATTGGAAAAATGGAGGATATTATATAACTCCTTTTTTTCTCAACTTTTTTATTTGATTTTTAAAAGATTGAAATAATAATTCTTTCGTCCACAATAAATTGTCATTCGTCCAACGCTGCGGATGAAAGTTGATCATGACGGGAAATGGAAGGGATTTGGAATTGATTCCGTCGATGATATCAGAAGTGGAATGAAATTGCGGCCAATTTTTTGTTGTTGAAATTTCATCTCGGATGCTGTATTTCTTGCCATCCCACATTCTCCCAGTATCTGTCAAATAAAAGAGTTTGTCAAAATCGAAATCGAGATAAGGCTCAGCGATAATGCCATGGCTTCGATAAGAAAAATCTTGCCAAACATCTTTGTTATCATATTCGCTTCTTGGGCTGCCGTGCATGCAAATGGTTTGTATGGATGCAATGTCTCTAAGCTGATTTAGGTGTTTTTGAAAGAGTTGATAAGCTTGAGTTCTATCACCTTTTGCAAAGTCCATGTCTTCATAATGATAGCCAATTTCATGATCCAATGATTCGATTTCTTGAATCAAATCTTTATCAAAACTCTCGGGAACAACTCGGAAATAGTAGGTGCCTTTTATACCTCTTTCATGCTGCAATTTTGCAAAAATGAGGGCATGGTCTTTTCTGTCATCAATGTCATGCCTCAGAATGACTGCTTGATTTAATGGAGCCTGCGCGTATTCTTGAACTGTCTGAAATGAAGCACCTGAATTTTTTAATTGATCGAGTAATAGGGTGTACTGCTGAATAGTGAAATCGCGCATGGCTATAAGTTTTGAATATAATCGACAAGGTATAAGGTTAGATCCAATTTGTCATTCATCAATTGTTCGCGTTTTGATTGCCATTGTTTTTTTACAGTTTCAATTTGCGGCATCCACTGCGTTGCTAATGTCATCATTTCATCGAAATTTTCAGGTTGAAACGAATGACAGAGATTGTATTTCATTTCAATTTCATTGGGTATGGATAGTTTTCCTGAGAATGTATTGCACTTCATTGCAGGTGTTCCCAATAGCGCAGCTTCCGTCGTCATGGTTTGGCTATCACCAAAGAACGCGCTGGCATAATAGAGCAACGAGTGGATATTTTCCGGAGCTACGGACAATCGCAAAGCATCAAATTCTTCTTCGATGGGTTTTTCAGAGGTGATGAAGACCTTTCCGTATTGAAGAAGCAATTCAATCAATTGTCGTTTTTGCGCTAGATTAATTCCTCGATGGCCTTCATCATGATGGCCTTTTAATGCAACAAATCTCAAGACGAAAAAAGTTTCATTTTCTTTGATATTGAGCAAGGTGAGTACGTTTGAATCTGGCACAAAGCGGTTAGCGTGCAAGTAGGCCAATTCATGATAGCTATTGTAGCGAATTAGCTTGTCTTCGAAAGATGGGATTTGAATCGGCGATGGCGCCAGAATCTTGGTGGTGAATGGATAAGAGAATTTAGCGATAAGCGGCACAGCACTCTCATCATCGTCACTCAAGTGTAGGGCATGAAACCAAGGTAAGATCAAATCCAAATGGTCATTGGTAATGGAACTTCCCACGCCAATACTGCATCTGTTTTTTAAAACATGAAACAAGGCGATAAAATCAAAGATCACTTGCTTGAATAGCTTTCCCCATTTGCCATTCCCTTTGTTTCCCAAATTAATGAAAGGAATGTTGTAACTATTTAGCAACTGACAAATAATGGCTTCGTTTTTACAAGCTACCCATATGAGATGGCCGTTTGCTTTGAGGTCGTGGTATACATTTTTTATCAAATGAACTTGCCCAGGATGGTTGACCTCGATGAAAATTCGTTTCTTTTTCATGCAATTATCTTTTGAGCAACAAATAGGGCAGAAGCAATTTTTCGATTAGCCAAGGCATTGGATCGTTGATAGACCAGACAGCATTTTGACAGGGTTCAATTTTTCTAAAGGCATATTTTTTCCCCATTCTCCATAGTTTGAGCCTAATGGGCCAATCTGTAAGCGAATGGAAAAAACTTGCTTTTTTGAATGTAAGCTGTGGGGATATTTTATTTCCAATTAAATATTGGTAGAACATTTCTAGAAAATGCACATCGGCTTTCTCCGCAATGGCGTGCCACTTCCACGTGCGAGGATTTACCTCTAAAAATTTATATTGGTCATCCAATTGGTCTTTTTTGAATTCAATTTCACACATTCCCGTAAAGGATGTTTGCGCCATGATTTGCTTGGCATAATCAATGATCTCTGGGATGTTGATGATTTCTGCATAGGTGGTGGCATTGCCAAAATCTATCGGATGCTGTCGCATTCTACAGGCACTTAATTGTGCCATAATTTCACCTTTAATGGCCAATACTCCCACGGAATATTGCGAAGCGCTATCTCCTTGAATGATGGATTGAACAATAATTTCTTCTTGAGGAATGATGGTCGTGGCCAATTGAAATTGTCTTATCAATTCTTCCCTGTCATTGCATACCAAAACTTTTTTCTTGAGTTGGCTATAAAAGTGATGCATTACACTGGGCTTGATAATACAAGGGAATGTTATCGGTAATTCAGATAAATCACTTTGATTCAAATGACAATAAGTGGTTGCCATGGGAATTCCCAATTTTTGGCACATTTCATATGATTTTGTTTTGTCATAAAAAGTGCTGACGCGCTCCCAATCATCAGTACTGACGATAAAATGTGGAGATAGCCAAGATTTATTTTGACTTAGAAATTCAACATGAGAATCATGCGTAGGAAAAATCACCCAGTTATGAAATTCGTTTTTTTGAATCCAATCCTCAAATGTGCTTTTCCAATTTTCTTTGGTACATTGTACAAATCCGCCACAGAATTTAGAGAATCTAGAAATGTTCAATGGCGTGTCATCAACAATAAGAGATGGAATCTGTTTTTTACCAAGAATCCTGATAATACCAAGTGCTTGAACATGCCCACCCATGACAATAATTCCGGGTGACTTAGCGTGGTGTAAATTCATGATTCAAGTTTGGGGCTAAAATACTCAATTTAACATTGTGATTAGTGGTAAATGTGGCAATATCGGTCGTGTACAAAAGTGAATAAATCAGTACCTTTACCCTTATGAATATTGGACAAATCATAGGAAGAAACAGGATGCTTTTTGATGAAGATGTTCTTCATTGGGAGGATGTTCTTTCAAAAGAAGTAGGTCAATCGCGGTTTTTGGTTTTGGGAGGGGCGGGATCTATCGGTCAAGCTGTAGTGAAGGAATTGTTCAAGAGAAATCCACGTAAACTTCATGTAGTTGACATCAGTGAGAATAATTTGGTGGAGTTGGTGAGAGACGTGAGAAGTTCGATTGGCTATATCGACGGTGATTTCAGAACTTTTGCATTGGACATTCAGTCATCGGAATTTGATCAATATTGTGATGAAAAATCTGGATTTGATTATGTTTTGAATTTATCGGCCTTGAAACATGTACGCAGTGAAAAAGATCCTTACACATTAATGCGCATGGTTCAAGTAAATGTTTTGAATACCATAAAAACAGTGGATTGGTCCATAAAGACGGGAGTCAAAAAGTACTTCTGTGTTTCAACAGACAAAGCAGCCAATCCAGTAAATATGATGGGAGCTTCAAAAAGGATCATGGAGCTTTTTTTGTTTGAAAAGTCAAAAACGATTTCCATTTCTACTGCACGTTTTGCCAATGTCGCATTTTCTGATGGGTCATTGCTGCATGGTTTTTCACAGCGTATGATTAAAAGGCAGCCCATCGTTGCACCCAATGATGTGCGTAGATATTTTGTCACTCCTGAGGAAGCAGGTTTGTTGTGTTTATTCTCATGTATACTTGGAGAGGGCAATGATATATTTTTCCCAAAATTGACAGAGGACCTTCATTTGTCCAAGTTCTCTGATATTGCGGTTGCATTTTTGAAAGAGCAGGGAAAGGTGCCAAGGCTTGCAGAATCTGAGGAGGAAGCAAGAGCCTTTTGTGAAAGCATCAAGGACAATGAATGGCCTTGTTATTTTGCACCTAGCGACACCACAGGAGAAAAGGATTTTGAAGAGTTTTTCCGTGATGATGAATCTGTTGATTGGAATCGTTTTCAGCAATTGGGAATTGTGAAAAATAATTCATCGGCAAGCATAGAAGCTTTAGATAATTTTTTGAAGGGAATAGACAATTGGAAGTTACAAAGCAATTGGAGCAAGGCGGGTATGGTGGAACTTTTCAAGTCTGTTTTGCCAGAATTTGAACACGAGGAAAAGGGAAAATATTTGGATGCAAAGATGTAAGGCAAAATATGGAAAGAATATTTCAATTTATTAGATCGCAATTTCCGGATGAACAGCCGATCGGTCTTCATGTGCCGAGGTTCAATGGAAAAGAGAAACAGTATCTGGAGGAATGTATCGATACAACAATGGTTTCTTCCGTTGGGCCATTTGTGAATAGGATGGAAAGGGATTTGGCCAATTACACAGGGGCCAAATTTGCTGTGGCCACTGTCAATGGAACCGCAGCTTTGCACATTGCCTTACAATTGGTAGGTGTGAAAAAAGATGATTTGGTGATCACCCAAAGTTTTTCTTTTATTGCAACGGCCAACGCAATTCAATACACCGGGGCAAGTCCTTATTTTGTCGACATTGAAGAGGAAAGTTTGGGTATGAATGTTCAGTCTTTACAGATAATGGAATCTGAACTCGAGAAGAGGCCAGACGGTGTGTATCATGTGCCGACTAGTCGCAGAATTGGCGCTGTTGTTCCAATGCATAGTTTTGGAATGCCATGTGAGATTGAACTTATAGCCCAATGGTGCGAGCAGTGGGGAGTTCCACTGGTTGAAGACGCAGCTGAATCATTGGGGTCATTTTACAAGGGAAGACATACGGGCACGTGGGGAAAGGTAGGTGTCATGAGTTTCAATGGCAACAAGACCATTACAGCGGGTGGAGGTGGAGTTATTTTAACGGATGATGAAGAATTGGCCAAACGCGCAAAGCATTTGACCACCCAAGCCAAGCTTCCACATCCCTATGAGTTTATTCATGATGAGGTGGGTTACAATTACCGTTGTCCCAATTTGAATGCGGCATTGCTATGCGCTCAGTTGGAATATTTGGATGATATTTTGGCGGATAAGAGGAATTTGGCTTCGGAGTATGCAAGATTTTTTGAGGAATACACGCCTCATTTTCGATTTGTCACAGAAGGCAATTTTAAATTGAGCAATTATTGGTTGAACTCATTGATTTTTGACAATCATGAATACAAAGAAAGTTTTCTAAAGAGAGGTGTAGAATTGGGTATAATGGTTCGTCCAGCATGGCGACCCATGCACATGCTAGAAATGTACAAGGATGCTCCAAGAGGGGATATGTTCCAAACGGAGTGGGTATACAATCATTTGGTTAATTTGCCGAGTAGTACAAGAAAAAGATGAATTCGAATATGACTAAACGGCCTGTAATTATTATTGCAGAGGCCGGTGTGAATCACAATGGTGTTTTAGAAAATGCCTTAGGGCTAATTGATGCTGCTGCCGCTGCAGGTGCGGATTATGTCAAATTTCAAACCTTTAAAACAGAACTAGTAGTTAGTGCAAAGGCTGAAATGGCGGAGTATCAAAAGGCCAACATGAACCAAGATGGATCTCAATGGGAGATGATCAAGAAGTTGGAGATTCCATTGGATTGGTACCCCGTATTGTTAGCTCGATGTCAGGAGAAAGGGATACGTTTTTTCTCTACAGGTTTTGATCAAGATTCAGTAGATATGTTGTTGCAATGGAATCCTGGGTACATTAAGATTCCTTCAGGCGAGATGACCAATCTGCCATTTTTGCGTTTTATTGCAACAAAAAAAATGCCTGTAATCATGTCCACGGGCATGTGCAGCCTAGATGAAGTGAAAGCCACTATGGATGTGTTGATCTCGGGTGGCTTGAAGCAAAACGATATCATTGTATTGCATTGCAATACGGAGTATCCCACTCCAATGGAGGATGTCAACTTAAAGGCGATGTTGCAAATACAAAGTCAATTGGGTGTTCGTATTGGTTATTCTGATCACACCTTGGGTGTTGAGGCCCCGCTGGCAGCAGTGGCGCTTGGCGCGGAGTGTATTGAAAAACATTTTACCCTTAGTCAAGATATGGAAGGCCCAGACCATGTGGCATCTTTGAATCCAGAACAGTTAAAGGCGATGGTCAGCGGCATTAGAAATGTAGAAAAAATGATGAATGGTTCAGGCATCAAAGAGCCCTCTATTTCAGAAAGCAAAAACATCGCGATTGCACGGCGAAGTATTCACGCGGTAAGAGATTTGTTGGGAGGGTCTATTATTCAATCCGAAGATTTGATAGCGTTAAGACCTGGTGATGGAATAAGTCCCATGCGATGGGATGAAATTTTGGGAAAACAATTGATACGTAATGTTGGCGAGGGTGAAAAATTGACATGGGAAATGTTCAAATGAAGTTTGCTTGGTTGACCACATCGCGTGCTGATTTTGGGATTTGTCTTCCCATGATTCAGAAATTGAAAGCACATGCCAATGTTCAGCTGGAGATAATAGCTACTGGATCTCATTTGTTGACAGAGCATGGTAATACCATTACGGAGATCAAGTCATTGGGTATTCCCGTTCATGAAGTTGTTATTCCATTGAATGGGCAAGATGCTACTTCGGTTGCCCTCTCATACGCAGGCGCAGGAAAGGTATTCTCAGAGTTTTGGAGCGCTCGTCATGATTATGATTTGGTTTTTGCTTTGGGTGATCGATATGAAATGGCGGCTGCGCTGGTGGCTTCCATACCATTTTGTATTCCCATCGCACATCTATGTGGCGGTGATGTTACGGATGGGGCTACCGATCAAATCTACCGCGATATGATATCCATGATGTCTAAGTTTCATTTCACGACAGAAGAGCGCAGTGCAGCGCGAGTGGTTCAATTGAAACGACCTTACTCGGGACAGGTTATTGCCAATGTGGGATCTTTGGCCATTGAGCAAATGAATGAGCACAAGGATATCGATGCGGTTTCATTTATGACCCGGTGGGGTATAGATTTGAAACAACCTTTTTGTTTGGTTACGCTACATCCAGAGACGATGGATTTGGAGAATAACAAACGGCACGTTTCAGAAGTTAAAGCATTTTTGCTTCGCGCTATTCAAGAAGGTTCTGAGCAATGGTTGATTACACTTCCCAATGCTGATGCGGAATCTGAATTGTGGCGTGAAATGCTGATGGCTATTTCAACCCAATACCCTGATCGGATGAAATGTCATGCACATCTTGGTGTACAAGGGTATTATACAGCGATGAAAAATTGCAAGGCCATGATTGGAAATACCTCTAGTGGAATTGTGGAATCTGCGACATTTGGCGCATGGGTATTGAATCTGGGCAATCGTCAAAGTGGTCGCTCAAGAAATCCAAATGTGTATGATTTGTCTTTCGATCAAAATGAGATTTGGGAACATTGGAAAGGCTTATCTAATGAGCGATATAAAGGTGTCAATTTATATGGTGATGGCACTGCCTCATCACGAATAATGGAAATATTAAAAGATAACTTCAATGCGTTACATGAACTATAAGAGACATTTGATTCCTATTGGAACACCCATTAGAATGGCTTTGGAGCGTTTGAATGAATTGGCTTCTGATGCAATATTGTTTGTGTGCAATGAGCATGACGAGCTACTCGGAAGCCTTACGGATGGTGATGTGCGAAGAGGTTTGTTGAAGGGAGCTTCCATTGAGGATAGCGTTGAGACCATTATTCAAGCTCAACCCAAATTTTATAGAAGAGGACAAATAGATTTGGAATTACTTCAAGATTATAGAACAAAGAATTTTAGAGTAATTCCTCTTTTGGAAGAGCAGGGTATGCGCATTGTTGACGTAATTAATTTTAGGTTGCAACGCTCGTATCTTCCCATCGATGTGGTTTTGATGGCAGGAGGCAAAGGAATGCGCCTTCGCCCTTTGACCAACAATACCCCCAAGCCCATGTTGCCATTGGCCGGAAAACCGATTATTGAGCACCATTTGGAACGATTGAAATCTTTTGGGATGAATAACTTTTATTTATCGGTCAATTACTTGGCAGAGACCATTCAATCTTATTTCAAAGACGGTCAGGATTTGGGCGTGAAGTTGTCTTTTGTCCACGAGGCAGATGCAATGGGGACAATTGGATCTGTTTCATTGGTCGAGAATTGGCAACATGATTTTGTTTTAATAGCCAATTCTGATTTATTGACGAATGTGGATTATGAGCAGTGGTTTTCAGATTTTGTTCAACGCGATCAGGATTTTAGCATTTTAACCATACCCTACATTGTGGATGTTCCCTATGCCATTCTCGAAACAGAACTAGGCAATGTCAAATCATTTAAAGAAAAGCCAACTTATACGTACGAGGCCAATGGGGGTATGTATTTGATTCGCAGGAAATGGCTAACTGAAATTCCCAAAGGTCATTTCGATGCAACGGATTTGATACAACGAATGATTGATCTTGGAGTGAATGTGGGCACTCATCGACACCAGGGCTATTGGCTTGATATTGGTCGGCATGAAGATTATAGCCGTGCGCAAAGGGATATCGATAATTTGAGTATTTAACATGAAGACAATTGCAATTATCCCGGCCAGGGCTGGTTCTCAGGGATTACCAGGAAAGAACTACAAGAACTTTATGGGGAAGCCATTGGTGCAGCATACATTGGAACAAGCACTTTCCGTTTTTGAAATTCAAGATATCGTTTTAAGCACGAATTGTGAGCAAGTTATTGCTGTAGCCAGAAATTGTGGATGGAACAATTTGCGCCATCGTCCTGAGGAGATTTCGCAATCCAATACAACGATGCGTGAGGTGTTGTTGTACGAAGTAAAAGCGTACCAAGAGAAATTTGGAGTAACCGTGGATCGTGTTGTGTTGCTTCAACCGACATCTCCATTGCGAAGGAAAGAGGATATTTTGGGAGCAATGCAGAAAATGGACACTTCAGATTTTGAAATGGTGATGTCTGTTTATCCTTGCAAGCAAAACCCTTACTCTGTGGTGATGGAGTACAATGAAGAAGGCTTTTTACAGAAAGTCAAGTCACATCTATTTACTACCAGGCAAACAACGCCTCCGGTGTATTGCATCAATGGTGCAGTGTATGTTATTGATGTGAGGAGTTTGCTTGAAAAAGATCTTTCACAGTTTGATCGTTTAGCAGGATTTGAAATGCCTGAAAACCGCTCTGTAGATATTGATACGGATTGGGATTGGTATATGGCTGAGAAAGCAGCGGAATATATTAAATTTGCTTAGGGACCAATTTCCCGAAGCATGAAAGCCATTCATAATTTTTTAAAGTCATTCCGCATTCTATTTCTTGCGTGTTTGAGCATATTCTTGATATCATCTTGTAGAACACCTCAAGAGGTGGTCTATTGGAACGATAGCGGAAATGAGGAATTGTCCTCAAAAGGAGATCGAAACTTACAAACTGTCGTCCAGTGGGGAGATCAATTGTATTTGTTCATCAATGCAAGCAATGTTGAGGCGGTTGAAGCATATAACTTGGCCAATTTCTCATCGTCCAAGATGGCGAGCAATGTCAAAGGAAGTCAAGTAGATCCTGTAGTAGGATATACCGTGGATAAAGATGGAACCATTGACATTTTGCGAATTGGAAAAGTATATGTTATTGGCAAATCATTGGCTGACATCAAAACAGAGGTTGAGTTAAAATTGAAGGATTATCTGATAGATCCTGTTGTGACCATTAGAATATTAAAC
Organism: Bacteroidota bacterium; assembly: GCA_039805365.1. GTDB lineage: Bacteria > Bacteroidota > Bacteroidia > Flavobacteriales_D > Sanyastnellaceae > CAMCTV01. The sequence continues at coordinate 10,498 of JBDLUK010000196.1, forward strand.
TTTCACGTCACTGTATTGGGTGAAGTGAATATGCCTGGCACATACAACATCCCTTATTCTAGGGTAGATGTATTTCAAGCCTTGGGTTTTGCAGGTGACATGACAATTAATGGAAAGCGAAACAATGTTATGGTCGTCAGACAAACAGATCAAGGAAAGAAGATACATAGAATTGATTTGACCAAAAAGGGTTCTTTCGGCGATGAGTTTTTTTATCTGCAGTCGGGTGACATGGTGTACGTTGAGCCAAACAGAGTGCGTGTAAACAACGGAAGTGTTTTCCTACAAGTGTGGCCTACTATCGCTTCTGCAGCGACGTTGGCGATATTAATCATGATCAATTTAAAATAATGAGCAAAGATCCTTTGGAAGTTCCACATGACCAATTGCAAGGTTCCTCGGGCATAGATCTTAAAATTGGAAAAATAGTTTTGCCTTATTGGCCACTTTATTTGGGGTCATTGATTATTGGTATTTTGATTGCCTTTTTTATCATCAAAACCACGAACCCTGTATTTGAGGTCAAAGGAAAAATATTAATCAAGAACGATCAAGATGCGGTTTCTTCTGATCGTGACATGATTCAGGTTGAGATGTTCAATTCAGAAAAAGTTATTGAGAACGAATTGGAGATTTTGAAATCAAGAGGAATAATCGGCGAGGTTGTAGATCAATTAAATCTTCGTGTGAGATGGTTCAAGGACAATCGCTCCAAGGATGTTTTGATGGGAGTTGATTTTCCAATTCAGTTGATACCATTGAGCAAAGAGAACTTCAACCAAAGGGGGAAGTTCAAAGTTGAAATTGATTGGCAAAAGGAGGAGCTCAAGGTATTGAATCAAGTAGTGAACTTGAATGATACAGCTGTTGTAATGATTGCCAATTTGCCGTTCAAGGTAGAATTTCATAAACCCGTTGAGCAAGAGTTTAAGAATTACACTTATTTTCTTCAAGTTGCCGATTATGAAACTTCGATTTCTGAGTGCATGGCGAGATTGGAGTTGACGCAAAAAAACAAACAAAGTGCAATTGTGGATATGCGTTTTGTCTACCCAAATTATCTAACGGCAAAATCATTTCTTAAAACATTGGTTGATCAGTATGTCAAACAGGACGTAAAGGAGAAAAAAGTTTTGGGAAATGGTACTTTACAATTTATCGAAGACCGTTTGAACTTGTTGGCGCAGCAGTTGGATAGTGTTGAGACAGATGTTGAAGGATATAAAACGGAACATAGCATCGTTGATTTTAAAGCCCAGTCAGGTCACAATTTGACCATGTTGCAAAATCAGAAGATTGCATTGTTGGACAACGACATCCAGCTTTCAATTTTGGGGGAGGTTAAGAAATATTTGGATTCCAAAGGCAATGTAATGTTTACAAGTCCATCTGTATTGGGTTTGAACGACCCCAATTTAAATGGCCTATTGAATCAATTGCATGAGAAAGAATTGAAGTTTGCCAGAGATAAAAAAACGCTAGGCAATAAAGACATGAGCCTTCAAATGTTGCAGGAGGAATTGGAATCTTTGCGAAAGCAGATTGGAGATTTGGTGATAGGAATGGAACGCAATATTCGCGCTTCAAGAAGAACAATACAATCCGAAATTGAAATCCGGGTTCAGGAGTTGGCCAAGGTTCCAAGTCAAGAGAAAAGTTTGACGGAGATAACAAGACAGCAAGAAATCAAAAGTTCAATATTTACTTTCCTACTCCAGAAGCGTGAAGAAGTTGCTATCGCATTGGCATCAGAAGATTCCAATTTGCGCGTACTAGAGCAGCCATATGGAAACATGAGATCAATTTCACCAAAACGCAATATGGTGTTTATGATTTCCATTTTGTTGGCTTTGATGTTGCCATATGTTGCCATGTATTTGTACGATTGGTTGAGAGGAAGAATTGCCTCGAAATTTGAAATTGAGCGATTAACGGGCTTATCTGTTGTGTCCCAAATTTTGTATAACAATTCAAAGGGGTCTTTTTTGTTGTCTAAGATGGATCGATCGCCAATTGCTGAATCAATTCGTTCTATCCGCACAAGGATGATGTATGTATTGAATCAGAAAAAGAGTCAGGTCATTTTTGTATGTTCAGCAATTCCCCAAGAAGGTAAAAGTTTTGTTTCGACCAATCTCGGGATTGCTTTTGGATTGATGGGCAAGAAGACACTCATATTGGGTGCTGATTTGAGAAAGCCACAATTGCACAAGACGTTTAACATCAGTAATCAAAAAGGTTTGTCCAGTTTCCTTACCGGTACTGAGAACATAGAAGATTGTATTTTGCCAGTGGGCCATGAGAATTTGTTTATCATGCCTGCTGGACCACTTCCGTATAATCCAAGTGAATTATTGAATTCTGATTTGTTGCAGGATTTATTCAAAGATTTAAAGGAAAGGTTTGATATTATTATCGTGGATACCGCGCCATTGGCTTTGGTATCCGATGCAGAAACAATGCTTAGTCATGATGATACAGTTTTGTTTGTTACACGACAGAATCACACGCCCAAGTACGTTTTCAAAGAAGCATTGGAGCGCCTCCTAAAGTTGGGTATTCGTGATATCAATGTTGTATTTAATGGCGTTCGTACCAAAGGATTTGGCTACTATTATGTTTACGGTGATTATCGTTATACAAGTTCCTATACGTATTCAGGTTATTATGGAGACGACATGGAAAGTGATTCAACAGACAAACCAGTGAAGTCTAAGAAGTAGATCATTTGTTGATCTTGGAAATGAAGGTTGAATCCCAATGATAGCGACAATAAAAAAACAGAAGTCCTCTATGATTTATGTGGCGAGCGGATTGTTCCGCACCTTCATGCAGGTCATTGTTGGATTTTTGGTACTGCGTTGGATTGACCCTGCAGCACTGGGTCAATGGCAATCATTGTTGTTGGTGAGTACGTACTTGAGTATTTTGACTTTAGGGACAACGAGCGCTATCAATAGGGAGTTGCCGTTCTTGCTAGGGAAGAATGAAGAAGGCAAGGCGATGCGTTTTCTATCAACAGTTGGATTTTTTACAGAGGCATTAAGTTGGACGTTTGTCGTTTTATCCATTGGCGTTGGTTTATTTTTTTGGTTGATGGATTGGTACAAGTGGGATTTTTGTTTGCAATTGGTCTTAGCTGCTATCAATGGAGCCATTAATATCCATACCAATTTTATAGGTGCAACTTTTAGAACTTCCAACAGCTTTGAAAAGGTGGGCAAAGTTCAGTTCATCATTGCATTGGGTTATGTGCTCCTTATCCCGATGATTTATTACGGCAATATCGGAGGCTATATTTTTTATCAAACCATTTTGTCCTTGTTGCTTTATCTAGGCTATTGGTGGTATCGGCCGTTTAAAGTGAAATACAAATGGGACTTCCAAGATTTAAAAGAGATGGTGAAAGTGGGTTTCCATTTGTACATCTGGAATTATCTAAGTACAGTGTCAAAGTCTTTCCCAAGATTGGCTTTGGTGATTTTTGCTAACCCATTTACTGTTGGTTTATATGCTCCAGCACAGAATGTGAATACCGCAATTTTAAATCTCCCTGGTTTATTGAATAGAATTCTATTTCCCAAAATGTCATTTAAATATGGTGAATCAGGAAAAGTGCATGAAGTCATTCAATCATCTTTTCGTTGGGCATGGGTGATTTTTGGAACAATGTCATTGATAGCGATTCCATTGTCATTCGCTATTCCATATGTTTTTGAGCAATTTTTCCCCAAGTATGCTCAATCTTCAGATGTAGCAATTATCGCTCTTTGGGCGGGCGTCTTGTACAGTGTAAATGCTATCTTTCAACTTACCATAACCAGTATCAAAGCTCACAAGGACTTGCATCAGTTGATCATAATGCGATTTGTTTTCCTCGCTGTTGGTATTGGTTTTTCTTATTTGATGCATTGGGATTGGCTAATCGTAGTTTCTGTTTCAGCTTTGATGGCGGAGACAATGAATATTTTTCACGGAGTTTTGATTTTAAGAAAAAAGCTGAAGTCGTGAAGAGTCTTTTTTTATTGGTGGCCAATCCAACGCAAATGATAAATGCCATAGAGGCGCGTCAGTTTTATTCAGATTCCTACTCTCATTTTCACTTGGTAGTTTTTTCAGATTCCTTGGCTTACCAGAAGCAAATTTTATCCATGGCCGATGCATCATGGAGCAAGTTGATATATCCAACTCTTGGCACAGGAAAATGGAATGCGTTGATGAGTATTTTTTCTAAGAAAAAGTTTATATCAGGTGTGTTGAAGATGGCCATTGATGGCGATGCATTGATGATTGGAAATATCCATCATTATGGGTGTTGCTCTTTGGCTCATCGCTGGAATGAAATGGGAAATATTTTTGCGATGGATGATGGGCTGGGCACTGTGAATTGGGATCTTCAATTGAACGATTCCACTTCCTGGACACCTAGGAGTGCCAAAGGATGGAGGGGCGTATTGGAACGATGGATTTTAGGTGTCCCTGTTATCAAATTAAGTAGTTTGAATTTTTTTTCGGTTTATCCTTTGTCACATTTTACAAATGCAACAGAGAATAAATTTGATTTTTTATCAGAAAGTTTTTTTGATAAGAAATACAATGAGAATACCGTTTATTTCTTGGAGCAACCGCTGGTTGAATTAGGAATTCTTCCTCAAAGTGAGTACGCAAGTGCGATTCAAAAAATCAAGTATCATTATACGAATTTGGGTTGGGAGTTTACGATGGTAAGGCATCGAGCGGCTCATTTCCAGCAATCATCGGACGGTATCGATTATGTTAGCTTTGATGGTCCGATTGAATGGGTGATGAAAGATTGGGACAAAGCACCGAGAAAGATTGCTACTTTTTATTCGTCAGGTGTTTATCATTTAAACAAAATGAGCCAAGGCAATATGATTGCAGAGTTTTGGCAAATTCAGAATGATAAGGGAAACATAGTTGTTCAACCACAATTGATGAATTGGTTAAGTACAAATGCGCTTTCAAACATGTCTGTTTTAAATGTGACCATATGAGCAGTTTGAGCGGAGCGAAATTGAAAGATTTGTTTACTTCTAACACGGAGTACAACTTTATCATTCTATTGCCCTTGCTCAATGTTATCGCAACTGTTTTAACGCCTTATTTTTCGGGGGCGATAAATCCAGGTATTTTGAGAACTTTGGTCATTGGAGGTTTCTCTATATACTTTTTCTTTAAGCGGTTTGTATGGCAAAATTTTGCATTAAAATGGGCCATGTACTTTTTGCTTTACTTGGGAATTATGGGGTTGTTTTCATCCAGTTATTCTACCACCTATAATGTTTACTTCAAGATTTACATTAGTACCTTTCTATTTGTAATTGGTTATTATTATTCTCACGTACCAGGGACCTTTCAAAGGTGGAATAAAATGATCCTTATTTCCATGATTGTATTTTTAATAGATTTCATGGTGGCCAATGCTTTTGGCCTGGGAGAGACGGGTTACAAAGGAAGTTCTGAGGACACTTTTTTTGGCGGTGGTGGTGTGAATTTGGCCAAGAACATTTCAGTTATTTTGTTGATGTCCCCCATCATCTATCAGGAATTGATTGCAGATAAAAGTGTGAATAGAAGATGGCTCTGGATATTTTACGTTGCGCTATTCTTTGGAATAATATTTTTAGGGTTGGCATTGAAAAGAGGGGCAATACTGGGATTTGCTTTGGGAGGGCTGACATTTTTAATTCTTGCGCCAAATAGAATTAGGAATTTTAAAAATGTCTTGGTTGTATTTTTTGTCATGCTTGCCCTTTCTCCATTTTATTGGAATAGGGTAATGGAAAATTTGGAGATTCGTTCGGAGTCTATTCACTTGGAGTCGGAAGAAAATTTAGAGAAACAAGGAAGGTATTTGGAGTACCAATTTGTGATGGATCAGTGGGAGAATGCAGATCTTTCCCAGCAAATATTTGGCGCAAATTTGTTCAATGAACGTGAACATTACAGCATCAACAGGATGTTCCATACAGATTACATGTCTCTTTTGAGTGGTGCAGGTTTGTTGGGTTTGCTAATTTTTGTTTTCACTTACTTTTCTATTCTTAAAGAATTGTACGGCAAAGTCCTCAACCACCCATCCGTTTTGAATAAGCGCAACTGGGCCATTGGGGCTGCGATAGTTGTCGCGGTGGTGGTCAATGGTTTCTCAGGAACAATCACTTCAATTGAGCCGCGTGGAATGGTGATGTTATATTTGGGAAGTTTAATTGGATATGCCTCACCAAAACAAAAGCAATAAATCGTTTTTCTTCATCGGAGATCTTGCGCTTAGCGGAGATATCCGAATGGAGGACCTTGACCAAATTTGCTTACCCCTCAATCAAATAATGGGTAAGGGTGATTTTCTTTTTGCCAATCTTGAGATACCGATAACCCATGAATCGTTTCAACCGGTGCACAGGGGTAACGAAGTGGTAATGGAAAGCGGTCTTGCAAAATTGGGATTGACGCATATCAATTTGGCCAATAATCACATTCTGGACGCGGGAAAGGAGGGATTGTCCGCCACAATTTCAATGCTCCAACGTCTCAACATCAAGTTTACTGGAGCAGGACTTTTACCTGAGCATTGTGAGCCAATGATTTTGGAATGGAATGGAAGAAATGTTGCCATTCTAGGCTATGTACATCCATCCACGAACATCAAGAATCTCGATACTCAGGGAGTGTATGTCAATGTATGGAATGCAGAGAAAGCGAAGCGCCAAATTGTATCTTTAAAAGCAAGTGGATTTGATGTTTGGGTGAGTCTGCATTGGGGAGTGGACTATTCTCATTTTGTTGAACCGCTTCAGAAACAAATTGCGAATGATATCGCGCTTTGGGGAGGCAGCTTGATATTGGGGCACCATGCACATGTTGTCCAGCCTATGCAAAACAAGAATGATAGTGTCGTATTTTACGGTTTGGGGGGATATGTATTTGGTCATTTTTGGAAGAATAATCAATGGTGCTCGTTGTTCAAGAAGACAAAGCGAGGATTGATTGTAGAGGCAAGAATGAATCATCAAGAAGAAATGCATTTCTACTACTTTAGTACTAGAGAATCTTGGAACCATCGTTTGGATATTGCGACTTGGGATTTTTCTTCTTGGTCCACTTGGTATTGGTTTTGGGGAAATTTCAAATATTCATCTTCGGGCTTTAAAAAACTGTTTAGTATCTTTGAAAACCAATGCTGTAAAATATCGCATCAAACATCAATGTTTGGAACAAGCGTTTGGAGCAGATGGTTGAGAGGAATTAAATCAGGTGAATAGCAGAAATGAAGTTGAATAAGGTGCTACCAAAGTTTAAGGGTTTGTATTTTTTTTTGAAGAGATTAAAGTACAAATGGATGGGTTGGAAATTTAATCAACCCGCCGATCGCATTATTCAAACGGCATCCACAACTTTCCTGGATCGACATCCCGATTTATTTTCAGCACTTGCAGAAATGTCCAAATCGAAACCGCAAATTTCGATATTGTCTTTTGGAAGTTCAACAGGTGAAGAGTGTCAGTCTCTTCGTACATATTTCCCGCAAGCTCATATTGTTGGTGCAGAGATTAACGCGGATAGCAGAAAAAAGGCGTTGGAGAACAATCAAGATGAGCGAATTCAATTCATTGATAGTGTGCCAGAAAAGATAAACGAAAAAGGACCGTTTGATATCGTTTTTGCTTTGTCCGTTTTGTGTAAAAATCCAGAGGCAGAATATGCTGAAGATTTATCTTCTATCTATCCTTTTGGTACCTATGAGAAAATGATCAATGAGCTAAACGGTTATTTAAAAATCGGTGGTTGGTTGGTTGTGAGAAGTGCCAACTATCGATTCAAGGATACTGACATCTATAAGAATTATCAAGTTTGCACCCCAGATGGATTACGTGTCCCCATTGAATTTCCGAAGTTCGATGCAAGTGGAAAAAAGCTAAAGGGATTTCTAGAGTCTGAGGAAATTTTTCAGAAGGTAAAGTAATGTCCAGCTGGATTTTATCTCGTGCGCCAATTGAGCAATACAGACTTGGTAAGTTGTCATTGATTCATGATGCGCAGAGTATCTATTTGTACGCAGAGTCAACTTTTCAAGTATTTCAAACATCTCATGGTTTCTTTCTTTTATCGGGATACGTTTTGCCAAGATGTTCGGAGGATTTGGCCTATTCGGACACCAAAGATCTCGTTCAGAGTATGTGGGCGAAGTACGGTCTGAATTGGAAAAATCATATCAAGGGTGTGTATAATTTGGTTGCGTTTTTTGATGATCAATGGATTGTTCTAAATGACACCTTGGGTTTGTCTAAAATTTATTGGACGTCTGATGGGCGTATTGTTTCTAATTCATTCGACCTCCTTGCCGGCTTGGTTGAAGATTTGACTTGGAACCAATCGGCTTTGTTATCTCGGCAGTATTTTCATCGAGATATTGGTGAGATTACGATCGTCAAGAATATTAAAAAATCTCGCTCGGGAATTCAATTTTTGTATCGTGAAGATCAATTCCAGCATGACTATTATTTCGATTACTTCCAATTAAAAAATCATCCAATTGAGAGCAGTTGGAGCCCAACAGACTTTGTGGTTATTTGGGAGAAGGTTTTCCAAAGTATGGATAAGGTTCAGGCCAATGCGAACCATGTGATCACATTGACAGGGGGGAAGGATGCAAGAACTGGACTTGCGCTGTTGAAGTACTTTGGAAAGAACGTAATCGGATTGACATATGGAGTTCCCAATTCTAAGGACGCAGTCTTTGCTTCAAGATTGGCAAAGAAGGCCAACCTGGTTCATGTGATTCCACCTTTATTGAAATCAAAGGAGCAATGGTACGATCAGGTTTTGCATTGTATTGATGTTGATTCTTCTTTTATAAGCCCGCATCGTGCATTGCGAGGGCATGCATTTCATGAGGTATTTTCCGGTAGCCAGTTCCCGTGGTATTGGGGTGGATATATGGGCGGTGAGTGGCTGATGGGTTTGTATCCGGATGGATTGGTTTTCCCCAAGTGGTTGACGGAATTTAAAGTAAAACAGTCGATAGCGGATATTGTATTTTGTGATGACAATGATTTTGGTGACATCGATGACTTGGTTGCTGAGGTACAGCGCATCCAAAAAAAGGTGGACCAAGTGAGTGATAGCAAATCTTTACAGTTTATTTGGATGTTTGAAATTGGTGTTTTACACCACGCTCAAGATATTGAGTTAGCCGCCGTTGAGGGGGCTTATCCCTATCCATTCATGATGGATGTCGACTTTATTCAAAAATTATTTCGCTCAAAATATTCATTTTTCTTCCAAGATCATTCCACCAGAAATTTATTGAAACGTTGGAAATTATATGAATGGAATATCCGGATTCAACAAAGCTTAATGCCGCAATGGGGTAATGTCCCTTTCGGAAAAAAAGGAGAATATACACCCAATGTTTTTTCAAAGGGTAGTTTGTTTTGGTCGATTTATAAAGCTGTTCATTATCTTTTTGAAAAGAAGTCTTATCCATCATCTTTTTCATATCCTGAAGAATGGCGAGCGATGTACCTAGAATTTTTTCAATTGGCTGAGGAATCTGGAGTGCCATTCTATTCCAAATCTGACATTTCACATTTAAAAGACCAATTGATGACAGGTCCTTTGCCGAGGTTGGAGAAATCATGGATGTCATTTTCGCGATTGGTCTTGGTATATTTGCAATACATCAAAATTTGTAGACTAAGAAATGGTTCCCAAAATCATCCTCCTCAAAAGTGAATCTGACCGCAATTATCAATTGTGGTTGTCCGCTATAGAGGTTGTTTTCCCTGGGGTAGATGTAGTTATTAAAGGTGCTTTTTCAGATAAGGATTGGAATGAGTTAATGAATGTGGATGGAGGAATTATTTTCGCCACTGCATCCGGAAGGTCCCAATGGTTAAAACGTATTTATGATGAGAAGATTTGGGCATTGTCCCAAAACAAAAATTGGATGATTTATCCTCCCGTTCAAGAGTTGTTTTTGTACGAGAACAAAAAACTTTTGAGAGATTGGTTGATGGTTCATCGAATTCCTCATCCCAAAACAAAGGTGTTTTTTGATATCAAAGAGGCATTAGAAGATTTGGCTGAATTAAAATTTCCCTGTGTTGTAAAAACCAATATTGGTGCTTCAGGTAGCGGGGTGAGAATTCTGAACAATGAAGCACAATATGTCGCTTATTGTAACGAAGCTTTCGGTGCTGGGGTTCAATACAAATCTGGACCGAAATGGTTAAAAGGAAATTTGGTAAAGAAGATTAAGAAGGTGCTCCAAAATCCCAAGTTTATTCAGCAACGTTTGAATGAGTATAAAATTTCAAAGGCTGAAATACAGAGAGATTTGGTTTTTGTTCAGGAGTTTGTTCCGCATGATTTTGAGTGGCGTTGTATCCGAATGGGTGATTCTTATTTTGGCCACAAGAAATTGGCCGTAAACAATATGTCGAGTGGTACTTTGCTGAAGGGCTACGGAGAAGTGCCGACATCTCTCTTGGATTTTTTAGAGGAGATGACCAATAGAACCGGATTGATTTCCGCGTGTATTGATGTTTTTGAAACCAAGGAAGGATATCTGGTCAATGAGATCCAAACTTTTTTTGGGCAATCAGACCCACATCAGATGTTGGTAGATAGTATTCCAGGTCGGTACATCAAGTCCAATGAAGAATGGATTTTTGAGGCAGGTGAATTCAATCGATTTGAAAGCTTTGAATTGCGTGCCCAACATGCACAATCATTATGGAATCTGAGAAGTTAAAGGTTTTGTGGGTAGCTCGTGGTAACGGGAGTGGAGCCTTTAAAGCTGTTGTGAAAAATCAATTTGATTCGTTGGGTGAATTAAAAGGAATTGCGTTTTTTTCTTTGGTTTTGGAGGGCAACGGCATTGCACTTTATTTAAAAAACTTTTTTAGAATAAGGACAACAGTAAAAAGGAATAAAATAGATATCATTCATGCGCACTATTCCTTCACTGCTTTCATTTGCGCTTTAACCTTTTCCGCACCTGTGGTTGTTTCTTTAATGGGCAGCGATGTTATTGCAAATAAATGGAGAAGAAGAATCATTGTTCTTTTTTCCCGATTGCTTTGGAAGAGAGTGATCGTAAAGACAGAGCAGATGAAAACCATGATAGGTCTTGAAGGGGCTGAGGTGCTGCCCAATGGAGTAGACATGACGTTTTATGCTCCTTTGGATAGCATTAGTGCCAAAGAGAAATTGGGCTGGTCACCACAAAAATTTCACATTGTTTTTCCATCGGATAGTTCACGAAAAGAAAAGAATTTTCAAATGCTTGCTCATTCTGTTTCTATTCTAGATGAGCCTTTATTGGAGGTGCATGAAATGAAAGCCTTGGATAAAAGCCAAGTCAGAGAATATTATGCAGCTGCAGACGTGGTTGTAATGACGAGCTTAAGAGAAGGCTCCCCCAATGCAATCAAAGAGGCCTTGAGTATGGACAAATGTGTTATTTCAACGAACGTTGGCGATGTAAAGGATTTGATTCATGGAGTGGAAGGCGCGTGGATGGTGTCATTCGATTCCGCCGAATTGGCTGCGCGTATTTCGAGTGTTATGACGCTAAAAGATCCTAAGTCCAATGGTCGAAAAGCCATGGAAAGATTGTCCTCCCCAAGGGTAGCGAGCAGATTGGAGACCATCTATTTGTCTTGCTTAGCTTAAGAAAAAAACACCTGAAGTCTTCTGTAACCATTTTCTTTGAAATGCGTATCTTTGGTATATAGAAACTTTATACTGAGGCTTATGAAACATTTGAGATTTTTACTTGCTATTTTGGCCACAACCATCGGTTCAATCCTGTTGGCTCAGTCTACTCAGATTCAGGCTTCCCAATGTGGGTCTACGATTGCTTCAGTATCTACATACATCTATGCAGATGCAGTGGGTAGTGCTACCCAATATAAATTTCAATTGGTGAATGGAGCAACGACGTTAGAATTTATCTCTGCTTCACGCGCATTTCGATTTCAAAATCTTCCTGGGTTTGACTATGGTGTAACCTATCAAGTTTCAGTCGCTGTGGATACCGGTGCAGGTTTTGGCGCTTTTGGTGCAAGTTGCAATGTGACATCTCCATTGCCTGTTGCAAACACGCTTTTGGCGAGTTATTGCGGCACTACATTGGCATCTATGGGTACCAATTTGTATGCTTCCAGTGTTTATGGAGCAACTCAATACAGATTTACAGTTTCTGATGGAGTTAATCCTGCAGTAGAGTTGGTTAAGTCCGTTCGTTATTTTAATATGTTAGAAGTTGCGGGTTATCAGTTTGGAACGAATTATTCGGTTACCGTGTCATACAAATTAACAGATGCCGTTGGTTTTCATCCCGATGGTCCAGTTTGTTCTTTTACCACGACATCTTTGCCCTCCACTACGCTTTCGTCGTCGTATTGTAATACAACCTTACCAAGTTTAACTTCCAATATTTTTGCTAATTCAGTAACAGGAGCTTCTCAGTACCGTTTCAAGATTGTAAATGGTGCCAGTGAATTTATATTGACCGAGTCTGCAAATTATTTCAATTTATCGGAGTTGGGAGCGGGCAATTATAACTTTGGCACCACATATACCATTTCTGTAGCTGCAGGAACCAATGGTAATTTCAGTGATTATGGCGCTACTTGTACTGTGACAACACCATCTGCCGTTACAACCAAGTTGCTTGCTTCAAGTTGCGGTGTTACTTTGTCATCAATTTCTTCATATTTATATGCAACCACGGTATCAGGAGCCACTCAGTATCGATTTTTAGTTTATCGTGCTGGTCAAGATACCCTGCCTGTTTTAACCAAAACAGGTCGTTTTTTCCGTTTTACGGAATTTGTATCGGGTTCTTATTTTTACGGAACTACTTACACGGTTAAGGTGGCTGTTAACGTGGGTTCTGGTTTTGGAAATTATGGCGATGCATGTACAGTTACATTGCCCAATTTAAGTTCAGTGGGTACAACAACGGTGACTCCTGCTTTTGCCAATACAACAATCGAGAATTTGCAGTTTGATTCATTGAGTGTTGTTGCTGGCGTTGGAGTTGAAGCCTATCAAATTCGAATTGTTAATGGTGCTTATTCAGCAACTATCACCAAGACAGGAACCAAATTTGCGTTCATGGAATTTGCGGGTTACGCTTACAATACAACCTATGCAATCTCTGTTCGAATGAAGAAGAGTGGCAATTGGGGCAGCTATGGGACTGTCACCAACGTTTCTACTAATCCCTACCCCGAAACATATATTCAAACTGAACAATGCAATTCAACAGTGGCTTCTTTTGGAACGAGGGTCTATGCAAGAGGTATAGGAAATGTTGAAGAGTACAAGTTTCGATTTAATAATGGAGGAGCTCCAATAGAATATGCTGTTGCAGGTAGAAGTTTTAGATTTTCCGATGTGCCAGGTCTTGTGGCTGGCCAAACCTACTCAGTGGATGTTGCTGTAAAGTGGGCTGGTAGTTATTATCAGTATAGTGACCCCTGTAATATTACGTTTCCAAGTGGAAGTACTGTAGTTCAAACTTCTCAGTGTGGTGCAACTTTGAGTACTTTGACAACTCCGATTTATGCCAATACTGTCTCCGGTGCGACCAACTACAAGTTCAGTGTTACCAAGTCCTCAGGTGGCAGCGGTACAGCGGTCAGTGAAGAGTTGATCTTACCAAGAAGGTACTTCAACCTTTCTGAATTGAGCGCAGGTGCAGCTCAATTCAATGCCACTTATTCAATTCAAGTTGCAACAGAAATCAATGGGGTTTATTCAGGTTTTGGCGCAGCGTGTAATGTAAGCACACCATCTGCGACCACTCAGGTTCAAGCTTCGCAATGTGGTGCAACATTGGGGGCTGTCGGTACAAACATATATGCCAATTCAATCAATGGGGTCACCAATTACAGATTTCACGTTGTTAAAGTTAGCGGTGGTACAGCTGTAGCTGTTGATCAGGTCTACGATATCAATCGTCGATATTTCAATTTGACCAATTTAGGAGCTGGTAATTTTCAAGCTGGCGCCACTTACTCAATTGAGGTGTCTTGCTTTGCCAACGGTTCCTATCAACCTTATGGGCCTTCATGTAATGTGACTACACCATAGTCCGAACAGTTTTTTGGAATTGTGCAGAAGAAAGAATTATCTAAAAATCTTCCCTCCTTTGTTTTTCAGCGATGTGATGTTGAAGCGGCTGACGTAGCGATTATTGAGACCAGTAGCTTGATTGCCTTGGAATTTATGAAGGGCAATCCCTCATGTATCGTTAACCTTCAGCCTTTCAATAAACATCGCTATATCAATCAAGTGCTGCATGTTATTAATGATAAGTTGGAGGTAGGAGGTAGATTGATTTGTTGTGTAGAAACATTGGGAACGAGAAATCTGAGATTGAAGGATAAGTACAATTGGTTGTTTTTTAGCGCAATTTTTATTTTTGAGTTTTTCTTCCACCGAGTTCTTTCTAAATTATGGGGAACGAAAAAATTGTATTTCTACCTAACAAAGGGACAGTCAAGAATTATTTCAAAAGCAGAGGCAATGGGCAGGTTGGTCTCTAGTGGTTTTGATATTGTCTCCTCTGATCGATTCGGTCGTTACTTATACATAGAAGCCGTTAAAGTTGGAGAGCCTAATGTCGATGTTAAAGCGAGTTATGGTCCCATTTATAAAATGCCGCGTTTGGGACAGCATGGTAAAACTATTGGGGTATACAAGTTTAGAACGATGTATCCTTATTCAGAATTTCTTCATGATTATATTTTGAAGATGAATGGGTATGCTGAATCAGGAAAACCCAAAGAGGATTTTCGTCTGACGCCATGGGGCAAATGGATGAGGAAGTATTGGGTCGACGAGTTGCCTCAACTAATCAATGTCCTGAAAGGTGAGATGCGTATTTTAGGGGTGAGGCCTGTGAGCGCGCGATACAATCAAGATATCCCTGAAGAATTGCGTCAGCTTCGATTTAAACATAAGCCAGGATGCATTCCGCCCTATGTAGCATTGAATAGAAAAGGATCCAAGGATGATGTCATTGCGGCTGAAATGGAATATTTGAAAATGAAAGAAAAACATCCGTACTGGACGGATGTTAAGTTGTTCTTTCAAGCAATATTTAATATAGTAATTAGAAGGAAGAGAAGTGCCTAGTTCTTGGTCGTGAACTTCATCAAATCTTCACCAATATCTTTTCTGAAATACTTTCCCGCATATTTGATATGGTTAGCATTTTTCATGCTCTGAAATATCGCATCATCCATTCGGTGTGCCAATGAAGTAACGGCCATTACTCGACCTCCATTGGTCAAGAGCTTTTGCTCTTTTCCACTCAATTTGGTTCCGGCGTGAAACAATAAACTGTCTTGAATATCTTCATACGCTTTGATCTCTTTGCCTTTTTCGTAATCTCCAGGATAGCCTTCAGCAACGAGCATAACACAAGCCGCAGTACGATCGTCTATGTGCATATCGCACTCTCCCAAAGTTTCTGTTGCGACACCTTCAAACAAATTCAATAAATCTGATTTCAATCTTGGCAAAATAGCTTCAGTCTCAGGATCTCCCAATCTGCAATTGTATTCAATGACATAAGGCTCATTCCCTACTTTCATGATGCCAAAGAAAATAAATCCTTTGTATTTTAAACCATCCGCAATCAATCCCTTCATGGTCGGGATGATAATTTGGGTTTCGATTTTATCCTTGAATTCAGGTGTGCAAAAGGGTACGGGAGAAATTGCACCCATACCGCCGGTATTCAATCCTGTATCACCTTCTCCAATGCGTTTGTAGTCCTTGGCCTCTGGTAATACTTTGTATGATATTCCATCTGTAATGATGAAAGCGGAACACTCAATTCCTTTAAGAAACTCTTCAATGACCACTGTTGTTCCTGCATCTCCAAAAGCTTTTCCGCTCAACATGTCTTTTACTTCGTCCTTGGCTTTTTTATGATCATCCAAGATTAAAACCCCCTTGCCGCTGGCCAATCCATCAGCCTTTAGTACAATTGGTTTTTTTAATGTATCGATAAAGGCCTGCGCTTCTTTTATTTGTTCAGAACCGAATGAGGCATACTTGGCAGTAGGAATACCATGCTTTATCATGAATTCCTTAGCAAATTTTTTGCTTCCTTCTAGCTGTGAACAAGTTTTGTTTGGACCAATGATGGCTACTTTTTGCAAATGTTTATCGCTTTCGAAGAAATCAACGATACCCTCGACTAACGGAATTTCAGGGCCTACAACGACCATGTCGATTTCCTTTTCCAAAACAAATTTCTTGATGGTTTTGAAATCAGAAGGGTCCATATTGACATTCTCACCAAATCTTGGAGTGCCGCCATTTCCGGGTGCAATAAACAAATTTCTTAAAAGGGAACTTTGAGAAATTTTCCAACAAATGGCGTTCTCTCTTCCACCAGATCCTAATACCAAAACATTCATAGCTTCTTGCTTTAGTTACAAAGTAAAACACTCATCGGTAAATCTAAAAACTGAATTACCAACAATTTGGACATTCTGATTAATGTGCAACCAACCAATTCTCCCCAATGCCAGATTCTGCAATCAATGGAACGTTCATTTTGAATGCGTTTTGCATGCAGTCTTGAACGATCTGTTGCACTTTTTCTTGTTCGCTTTTCAGCACGTCAAAAACCAATTCGTCATGTACTTGAAGTATCATTTTGGATTGAATATGATTTTCATCGAAAGCCTTGAAAATTCTAATCATCGCAAGTTTGATAATATCAGCCGCGGACCCTTGTATAGGGGCATTGATGGCGTTTCGTTCTGCAAATCCACGAACGATAGCGTTTCTACTATTGATGTCAGGCAAATGTCTTTTGCGATGCAAAATGGTTTCGACATAGCCTTTCTCTTTTGCGCTTTCAATCTGATCGGCTTGGAAATTTTTGAGTGTTGAAAATTGTTTGAAATAGGAATCGATAATCTCTTTGGCTTCCGTTCTACTGATGCCTAAATTTTGCGCCAAACCAAAAGCACCTTGTCCATAAATAATTCCAAAATTCACGGCTTTTGCTTTGCTTCGCATTTCTTTGGTCACCTCTTCAATGGGAACATTAAAAACTTTGGCGGCCGTAGCTTGGTGAATATCTTTACCAGAGTTGAACGCATCACACATGTTTTTGTCTTCACTCAAACTGGCAATTACGCGCAATTCAATTTGCGAATAGTCAGCAGAGAGTATGGTGTAATCTTCATTGCGAGGAACAAACGCTTTTCTTATTTCTCTTCCTCTAGGTGTGCGAATCGGAATGTTTTGAATATTGGGATTGTTTGAGCTCAATCTTCCTGTCGCAGCTACTGTCTGCATAAAAGATGTATGTAATCTTCCTGTATTTGCGTGAACCAAAGCAGGTATAGCATCAACATAAGTAGATTTTAATTTTCTCAATTCTCGATAATCCAAAATCAGGTTGACGATGGGGTGGGAGTGTGCATATTTGGAAAGCACATCCTCTGAAGTGCTGTATTGACCCGTTTTTGTTTTTTTGATCTCGTCTGTTATTTTCAATTTCTCAAATAGAATTGGTCCCAATTGTTTGGGCGAATCCAAATTGAATGTTTCGCCAGCGATTTCAAAAATTTGCTTTTCAAGAACGGCAA
>JBDLUK010000197.1:0-3697 GCA_039805365.1 Bacteroidota bacterium
TCCAACCAAAATATGCTGTTGACGAGTTAAGTACAGCATTCAAATTGACGTTTAAATTGATGATATTGTTGCCGTCGATGGTTACCGAAAATGTGGTAGAGAAGGGGTCCCAATGAAAAACAACATTGTGGGGTTGGCCGTCTTCTAATTGACCTACAAAAACAGCGGGTGTCAATTCGTTGGCACTTCCATGCGCCAAAGAACCACTTCTAAAAACGGAAATGTGATCACCTGATGGCCCTGCAGGATCTACGGGGTCGTTTTGAACCGATGTGCCACCATTGGTATAGGTGTCAAATTCAACAGCCAAAGAATTTTGAGTGGGCGTGATGCTGCTGGTGTATCCCAACATACCTCCGTTTTGTGCGGTTAGAATGGCTCCAGTATTGGATTTTAAAACGAAACACATGCCATCTGCTCCAGGGCCCCAATAGCCTGTTCCTTCTGTTCCAAAGTACATGGTTGTGTTCAATGTAAATGGACGTTGAAGATTCAAACAGGTTGAACTCCAAATTTGTCCGTAAGTACAAAAGTTGTTGGGAGAGTTGTTGGGATTGCTTGGGCAAGCGCTCAATCCACTGGGAACTTGAATGTTGGTCAAACGGTAACACCCCGCAGGCACGGCGGCATTGGGATAAACGCAATTGAAACAAGCCGAACCGTGTGTGCTGAATGTCGTTTGTGCAGATGCAAAATGCATGATGAACAACGTGAGTACAACCAATCTTAATCTCATAGCGAGTCTTTAGTCGTTTGATTTTTGTGAAGTGAATTTGTATCCAATACCGCGAACTGAGTGAAAGTACTCAGGGTGACGGCTGTCTTTTTCAAAATGCTTTCTGAAGTTCGTAATGAAATTGTCTATCGTTCTGGACGAAGTGAAGATGTCATATCCCCATACTTTGTCCATGATCTCCTCTCGGCTTATGGCCTCACCTTCGCGGGTGATCAATAGCTTCAACAACATCATTTCTTTTTTGGAGATGCTCTGCAATTGCCCGTGTTGATCGATGATTTCAAACGCATCAAATTTTACAGTGCCAGCTTCGAAGGTGTAGGAGGTATTGTCAGCCAGTGGTTTAACGCCTGCTTCTTTTTGGGCTATTAAATTTTTTGTACGCAACAACAACTCTTCCAAATCGAATGGTTTGGGTAAATAATCATTGGCACCCACTTTAAGTCCTTCGATACGCTCTTTGCTACTTCCTTTGGCTGAGATCATCATAAATGGCGCCTTGATTCCTTGAATGCGCAACGTCGAGCACAAGGTGATTCCATCCATGCCAGGTAGCATGATGTCGGATATGATCAAATCAAAGGCTTGTTCTTGCGCGATTTGTAACGCGTTTAATCCGTTGTTACAACTGACAACGGCATAGCCTTCTAATTCCAAATTCATTTTCAACATTTCGTTCAAATGAACTTCGTCTTCAATGAGTAAGATTCTATATCGATTCATGATTGTAGTATCAGTTTGGCCACTCTTTCCGAGGCGCCAGGGCCGCCCAATTTCTCTATCAATTCTAGACGAGTATTTTCTGCTTGGCGTTGCCCAGCTTCGCTCATGAGTTTATGCAATTCATCAAAAAGGGCAGCGGTGGTCATTTTCTCTTGGATGAATTCTTTGACCCTTTCTTCGTTCAAAATCAAATTCACCAAAGAAATCCAGGTCAACTTCACCAATCGCTTGGCAATCCACATGGAAATGGGTTGAGCGCTATAACCCACCAATATGGGAAGTCCCCTAAGCGCTGCTTCCAATGTTGCAGTGCCACTGGCAATCATTCCTGCTTTGGCATTGCGCATCAGCTCGGGTGTTTGACCAAATACCAATTCAACTTGGTTTTCAAACCCAGTCAAATAAGGAGCATAGTGATGCGATTCTAAACCGGGCGCTCCAGCGATGATGAATTTCTCATCGGGCAAAAGTTTGACCACGGAAAGGAAGGCGGGAAGTATTCGCTTCAATTCTTGTTTTCTACTACCAGGCGCTAGCACGATGAAATCGCGGGTAGGCTCTCCCTTAGCAGGATGCGCAGCCCAATCATCCAACAAGGGATGACCGACAAACTCTGCGGTATAGTTGTGCTTGGTGTATACGGCGGGTTCAAATGGCAGAATACAGTACATGCGATCAACGTACTTCTTGATGTTTTCCACGCGACCTTCTTTCCACGCCCAAATGGTAGGGGAGATGTAATAATGCGTTTCAATACCATGTTCTTTCGCCCATTGGGTCAATCGAAGATTGAAACCGGGGTAGTCAATAAAGACTATTTTGTCTGGAGCAAATTCAAGGATTTGCTGTTTGATCAATTGAAAGTTTTTGCGAATTGTACCGAGGTTCATCAATACTTCCACAAATCCCATGAAGGCCAATTCGCGGAAATGCTTCTGGATAGTTACGCCTTGCGCAGCCATTTTATCCCCACCCCAACCACGAAGTTCAACGGATGGATTCAATTGCTTCAAGGCCTTGGCCAAATGGCTGCCATGCAAATCACCCGAAGCTTCTCCAGCAATCAAGAATATTTTCATCTCAATAGAAATAAAGCGCAACTGGAACACTGCAAATCACCACGTACAAAATACCGCGACTCATTTTATACCATTCCATTCGAATGAACAAGTAGAACAATGCAACGTCTCCCAAAATGGAAATCGTCACCACTTTGTCTTGGTACATGGCGGTGATGCCGTAAAGCAAGTCGTGAAAAAATGTTGCGAGGTTGGTAGATGTACCCAAAGTAAAAACCAATCCAAATAGAACAAATCCCAAGAGAGCGCCGATGATTCCGACAGCAATACCAATGGGTACGGTGTCTAATTTATGTTTTGAAATATTACTCATTCAATATCCCATTTTTGTAGGTGAGCGATAGCGTGATGTGCGGTCAAATCGAATTGAACGGGCACAACGGACGCGTAATTGTTATCCAAGGCATGTTGGTCGGTATCTTCTCCTTTGTCTTTAATAACAAACTCTCCTGTCATCCAGTAATAGTCTTTTTGAAAAGGATCTGTTCTTTTTTCAAATTGTTCTTTCCACATTCCATTCGCTTGGCGACATATCTTAATACCCGCAATCTCTTTGCCTTTGGGTATGTTGACATTCAGACAAGTATTTTCTGGAAAATGAGCGTCCGCCAATACCGTTTGAACCAACGTGGTGGCCACTTTTGTTGAAGCTTCAAAATCCGCGTCGGCACTGTAATCCAATAGAGAGAATCCGATAGAAGGTATCCCTTCAACGGCAGCTTCAACGGCAGCGGACATAGTGCCTGAGTAAATGACATTGATCGATGCATTGGAACCATGATTGATTCCGCTCACCACAATATCTGGCGTTCTTTCCAACACCGTATAAAGCGCAATTTTCACGCAATCAACGGGGGTTCCAGAGCACGAATACGCGACGTCAGCAAAGGGCATTTCGATGCGTTGAATTCGGATAGGATCATGAATGGTCACAGCGTGACCCATTCCACTTTGTGGCTTGTCGGGTGCAACCACGACAACCTTTCCAATAGCAGACATTGCTTTGACCAAAGACTGAATGCCCTTGGCTTGGTAACTATCATCATTGGTGACCAAAATCAGGGGTCTTACTTTTTTCTCCATGTGTCAAAACTAATACGGATTTCTATCATCTTTGCAGGAATTAATATCGCATTATGAACGCATTTATCGTGGAGGG
>JBDLUK010000198.1:0-7613 GCA_039805365.1 Bacteroidota bacterium
CATAAGAAGCGTTGAAATTGCCCATGTTGTCATAACCCCAGTAGAAACTCTTTCCTGAAGTTGCTGGTCCGAAACTCACTCGAGTTACTTCAATTCCTGAAGCATCAAAAATGATGACACCATCACCACCTGAGCTCAAACCAATTCCAGAACCAGAATAATTACCTACTTGTAAATTATTTGAGCCCCAAAAAGTTTGAAAGCTATTCAGATAATTGGTCGCCGATTCAACAAAAACCACTCTTTCTCCCGGTGCAATTTCACTGACACCCTGCAAAATCACGGCATTAGCGAAGTTGAATGAATTGTCATCCATCTTAAATCCTGAGATATTAATAGGAGATTCTGTAATATTGGTCAATTCAAACCAATCAGGTGTACCGCCAGATGACATAACCTCTGTTACACGCAACATGGCCTGAGCTTGGGCTGTTTGAACTGCTCCCAAAACCAAAAGACTAATTAATAAACGTCGTACCATAAAAATATTTTTTTCAAAACTCGCAAAGCAGAAACACTTCATGACGAACACTAGGTTATGAAAAAAGAAAATTACCACATCAAATGTTATGGCAATTCAACAACAATGTTTTCAGTATGTTACTAATCTAACTTGAGAACTTTCACAACAATACCTGAATCTAAACGCAACCAATAATATCCATCGGCCATTGCACGCAAGTCACAATTTTCTTCGGGTGATACAAATTCCCGAATCAATTGACCATGTGTATCATATATCGCTGTGAATTGACCAATTCCATCACTATAAATCAATCCGGTGGTTGGATTTGGAAATACAACAGTTGATTTAATCCCCAGATACGAAATCTGATTTGGCATGCTGCCATCACAATCTTCATCTACAGAATTGTCCGCAATCTCAATAGCATCGGGATTTATCTCGAAGTTGTCATCATCACAATCACCCAAAACAAATGCCCCGCAAGACACCAGTGAATCAATTCCAAACGAATCGCCATCAAAATCAAAATACATCAGTGAAGTGTCATTACAATCCCAATTATTTTCTACAAAATCTGCGGGCACAACACAAAAAACACCCATGCCATCTGGATTACCAAATCCATCTCCATCCAAATCAGCGAATGCTACAATACCCAAACCTTCATCGACGGCACCATCGCAATTGTCATCCTGCTCATTGCATACTTCAAATGCATTGGGTGAAATATCAAAAATACTATCGTTACAATCACCCGATATCTGCACATAACCCATTATTGTATCGCAAGTAAAAACCTCGGTAATTTCCAACCCATATCCATCTGAATCTCCATCTTGGTATTGATAGAAATTGGTCCCAAATGACAACGAAAAATTTGGTGATTGAATCGAGCAACCGAAATCTAGATTATAAATAGATGCGTACAATTCTTCTGTATTCGTCACCCAATAATGATCTCCCTGAGACATCTCTTGACCCGACTGACTCATCCAATACACACTATAATTCGCAGTGTCTAAAATTGACACCAACAAACTGTCTCCATCACATGCATAACTCTCGGACACTTCAAATGAATATGGAGTAAGATCTGAGCAAGTATTGATTTGAAAAACAGTAATCGTACTACTCACTTCGTTGGCCAAAAGAATCATATTCTTTCCATTTGGTGAAATGGTATCCGCAATAAAAAATATACCTTCTGCTCCCAAATCAGGTCCGATGGAATCACTGAAACGGTTGTTGGCATAGGTTACAAATTGTGGGTCTGTCGGATTGGTCACATCAAATACTACCACACCGCCAACACGCTCAAGTGCAACAAATGCAAAGAATCGATTTTCAATTTCCTTCACCACTATTCCTTCCGGCTCTGGACCTTTGTCATCACTTCGATTCTTTTCTACTGGCATTCCTAATGCATTGGATGCGTTGAAAAAGCTCTCACTGATTGTCGACTCCGAAGTAATTTGTTCCAATAAATATTTGGAATCAAATACCAATGCGCCCGAATGAGCATCCCAAATACTAAAAGATCTTCCGCCCAAGACATGCAGCTCATCATAATCACCATCGCCGTCAGTATCTCCAGAATACTTCAATGCATTTAACCTTCCTAAAAACTTTTTGTTCTTCAAAATATATTGATCAGGAAAAGCTAGAGAGTCCATTTCAAAAATTCCTGACCCGATACGATTGGCGTCAACGATATCACCAAACTCTCTTGAATCCCCTTCATTTGCCGTAAAAAGATAACCTTGATTGACTATTTGAGCATAAGATATCGCATCAGGCATAAACGTAGACCTTATAGGCAATTGAGATGTAATTAAAATTTCACCTGAAAGATCACTCGCATCCATTGCATTGTTTCCGTTCATGTAGGATATGCCTCCCAAAGCTCTAATTGCTTCAATTGTGTTGTCGGATAAATCAACTACAGCAACTGCATTATTCTCTTGCAAAGTAACATATGCCTTTTGAGAGTCATGAGAAATGGCGATATATTCCGGTTCCAAATCACTTGCAACATTGGCATTGGTTCCAAAAATTCTAACTCCACTTGTTATTAAACTCAACAATGAATCATTCCAATTGATGAAATCCAATGTGATGACATTGCCTTGATTTACCAAGTTCCACTCTCCTGAAACATCGATGATTGAAATTGAACCCAAAGGATCCAGGGAATAATCCGAATTAGGCTCCCCTTCATTCGCTGTCATCAATTTATTGTGATCCGGTGAGAAACAAATCATATCTGGCATAGCACCGACTTGAACTTGATTTACAATTTCACCGTCAGCACTCAAAAACAAAACAGATCCATTCTCTTGCGGATTCAATCCTTCCATGGCAGCAGCAATTCTACCTTGATCAACGGCAACGGAGTTAATCCCCCCATAAGCCGACAAATCGACGCTATTGATCATCACAGGATTCGCCGGAAAGGAAAAATCTACAATGTCCAAATGAGCGGCAACACTATTGACAATAAATAAGCGATGTGTAATTGCATCATAGGATACGATCTCCGCTGAATTAAATCCTGCCTCACCATTTGAATAACTTCCCAACAACTCCATCTGCAATTGATTTGTAGGCACTATTTCCTGCTGATCATTGTCCTTAATAAATGCGATTTGATAATTGTGAAGTGACTCAATTACACCTTGCGAAACTTCTTGAATCCTAAAAATAACTTTCTCGGCCAATTCCGATTGGTTATCTTCAATAACAACTATTGGAACCAAATACTCTCCTTGAAATCCTGCAGGTATCCAAATCGTATCTACCGAAATATAATCCTCATTCTCTGAGGCATCCGAGTATATAGAGCGAGATAAGACAATCTGCACAGAATCCATTACCCCATTACTAATTTCAATTGGCAAATAATGAATACCCACATTTTCTTCAACCGCTATAAAATCATTCTGCGATTTTATTTCTACATGTAAGGGCGGGCAACCCACGTTGATCAACCCATCACAATTGTCATCCCAAGCCGTGATACATGATTCTGATGTGTTGGGTTTAATACTCGCGATTGTATCGTTACAATCCGCGCTGTTATCAATAAAACCAAAAGGCATTTCGCAACTTAAAATTGAATCTAACAAATTCCCAAAACCATCTCCATCTACATCTATAAAATATACACTGGGATAAATGCACAAACCCGATTCATAGTTGGCCAAAGAATCATAGTTACAAGCCGAAACATCCATACAACCATAATTGGGTGCTAGCGGAAAAATACAAGTGCTTGGCGAAGCCGTGTTCGGATTTGCATTGCTATTTACATAAGTATTTTGTTGCGATATCAATCCCGGAGCACTCACTATTCCCAAACCATTTAAATGCAATTCGCTCTGCAAACTTCCATCCCAATTCCAAGACCAATAAAAACTAGTTCCCGCTGTTGCAGCAGGAAAAGAAACCGATGAAACCAAATTGCCGATTGCATCAAAAATGTTGACGCCATCACCTCCAGAGCTCAGACCTATACCAGATCCAGAATATGTCCCCACTCTAGTGCTGGGAAAATCCCAAAACGATAAAAACGTGGGAACAAAAACTGCTGGATTCGCAGACTCACCAAAGATGACACTTTCCCATGGCAAGATTGAATCTATGCCCAATAATGCGACTGAGTTCAAGAGACTATTGCTCCCATCATCCATTCGGTATCCATCCAAATAAACCAAAGTATCACTCATATTGGTCAACTCAAACCAATCCGAAGTTCCGCCGGATGACATGACTTCAGTAACCACAATGCCGGGCTGACTCAATGCTATACCAGTTGTTCCAAATACCCCGACCATCAAGGCAATTAGCGAGAAGATGCTTTTCATCTAGCAAAACTCCCATGATACTTACAATTGAATATCACCTTAGATTTAAGAAATTAAATCTTTAATGTTGCTGCAATATTACTTTACTCACCATTCCCAATAGGCCTGGTCAATTGCCCCAAACTTTTTGTTGTATTGCGCTACACCGGGATGGTCTGAACCCATGAAATTGACTTCCATTTCAACGACCGAACTCTTCAAAGTATCGAAAATCGAACACAACAAAAATGTCATGGGATCATGATTGCGGTAGGCTGAATCTGAAACATTTTGAATCAAACTCACCTGATCACGACTCATCACGAAAAATTGCAAAGCAATCCACTGTTCTTCCTTCTTCACACCGAAAATCTTGCCCTTGCCTTTTGCGTGCGCGGCATCATACAATCGATGCAAAGTCTGTTGCTGTACAAGCGGCCAAGCGTAGGGATGATGGTCACGCATCATGTGCATAAAATCACTCCATGAAGCTTCAGTCACCACATATTGCTCTTCTTCGCACTTTCTAATTTTCTTTTTCAATTCTTTAGTGGGAACCCAATCAAAATTCAATTTCAAAACCTGAACATTATGTTTTGACTTGGATTCAATCTCACAAGGAACAAACACTTTTCTCCATCCCCAAAACCTTTTTAATTGAATGGACATAAATTCCCTATCTCCCACCAGCCACTTGATGTAAAGCGGCATGCGCATCGTTGGAACTATTCCCCATTTCTTTTTCACTGGTAAAGCCAATACGGATTCATAGTCGCCTTTTACCCAAGTTTCAAATTCCAAATTGATTGACTTCCAATACCACAACTCAGCAAAAACAGGAGCCTTCATTTGGAAAATACATTTTTCCCATCGCACAGAATCGATGTCCTTTAACGGTATCCGTCGCCAATTATGATCATTGTGTTTGTTCATGTTTGAATCGCTCAAATATACCGATGAACACCAATCGAGAGAAAACGACTTTTCATGAATTATCTTGCAACAAATTAACAATTGTTTGCGTCTTTCAAAAAAACCAAAAACCATGAGGAAAATTTACTCTCTATTTGTTTTATTTACTCTTATCACTTTGACTTCGTGGAGTCAGAAAAATCAAAACACCCCATCAGAAACGGGTTTCGTTACAGCTACAGAATTCCATGTAACACGACCTTTATTGGAAATTTTCACTGAGCACCCAATTGATATTTCAAAATTTAAAAAGGAAGAATCCGAAGACAAGAAACATCGCAAAGCGACGAAGTATAAATTTCATGCGGAAGACGGTGCCCAATATGCCAATGATCCTTTGTCCATTCAAAATTGGATGGGCGATAAAAATGCAGGTCAATTAAAAGCCAGTTGGGCTGGACAAACAGCGAGTGGATTTCGTCCTTTTGATCCCAGCGCTGCCTCGGGTCCGAATCACGTGATTCAAATGATCAACTCCACCACATTTAAGGTATTCAATAAAACTACAGGCGCTTCCATGCTAACGGGTTCTTTGGGAAATCTTTGGGCAAACCCAACAGCCAATGATGGCGATCCCATTGTTCTCTACGACAAAGCTGCGGATCGCTTCTTCATGTCTCAATTTGGACAAACTGGAAATAAAATCTACATCGCGATATCTGCTACAGCAGACCCGTTGGGCTCTTGGTACACTTATACGTTTACTTCTCCTCAATTTCCGGACTATTTGAAATTTGGTGTTTGGCAAGATGGATATTACATGACCTCTAACCAAGCTACTCAAAAAGTATTTGCATTTGAGAGATCTGCCATGCTTGCTGGAACCCCTGGTGCCCGCTCTGTGTATGCCACTTTTGCTCCACCTATGGGAAATTTCTTTTGTCCACTGCCTGGTGATTCAGGTGATGGCACTTTGGCTCCTGCAGGAACCCCATGTCCCATTTTCTGCTTCTCAGACAACGGATGGGGCGGCGGAATCAGCGACCGTGTTAATATTTACAATATGACCGTTAACTGGTCAACTGTAACTCCAACAGCCACTATCGCATCTGCCGCAAATTTGGCTACTACCGCCTTTGACTCTTCCTACAACAACAACTGGGATGATATTTCACAACCTGGAACTACTCAAAAGTTAGACGGTATCGGCGGGGTTTGTATGTTCCGTGCGCAATGGAAACCTTGGGCAGGTTACAACACTGTCGTATTGAATTGGGCAGTAAAAATCAACGCCTCACAACGCAGCATCAAGTGGTGCGAACTGCGTCAAAATTCAGCTACAGGGGTTTGGTCGATTTATCAAGAAGGCATCTACACACCAGATGCAGCAACGCGTTGGATGGGATCAATGGCCATGGACAACAATGGAAGCATTGGTATGGTATACATGAAATCAGATGCTACATCCATCTACCCTGGATTGTATTTCACAGGGAGAAGAACTTGTGATCCATTGGGAACATTACCTGTAACTGAAGTTCAAATTGTTGCTGGGACCGGATCTCAAACAGGACAGAATCGCTGTGGTGATTACGCACAACTTTGGTTAGACAATGATGGAACCACTTTTTGGGGAACTTCAGAATACATGGGTGGTTCGACAGGAGGTAACGCAGCTCGCACACGCGTTTTCTCTTTTCAAATTGCACCTTGTAATCTTGCCGCGAGCGTAAACATTGCAGTAACCTCAGGTTCTAATCCTACTTGTCCTGGACAAAGCGTAACCTTCACTGCAACACCCAGCAACGGCGGAACAGCACCTACTTACCAATGGCAAGTGAACGGAGTAAACGTGGGGACCAACAGTCCAACGTACACTTCTAGCAGTTGGACCACAGGTCAAGTGGTTACCTGTATCATGACCTCTAACTTGGCAGATGTTACTGGATCTCCAGCGACATCCAATGCCGTTACTATGACCGTTTCAAATAATGCCACACCCACCAATAGCATCGCGATTACAACAGGTGCAAATCCAACATGTGCAGGCGCTTCGGTGACATTTTCTGCAACAGGCACAAATGCTGGATCTGCACCTACATATCAATGGCAAGTGAACAACGTCAACGTCGGAACCAACAGCGCAACTTACACTACTACCGCCTTGACCAATGGTCAAACTGTGAAGTGCATCATGACTTCCAATTTGGCATGTGTGACAACCACTACCGCAACTTCCAATGTGATCACCATGACGGTAAATCCTTCGGTAGCGCCATCATCATCGATTACACTATCTTCAGGAAGCAATCCAACTGCAGCAGGAACTTCTTTAACATTTACAGCCGTTCCTGTGAATGGCGGAACTACGCCATCTTACCAATGGCAAGTAA
>JBDLUK010000199.1:0-3529 GCA_039805365.1 Bacteroidota bacterium
CCCACCTTCATCACGCTCAAATCACCTTCGTTGTACAACTCGCTGCTGTACATTTTGGTGTACTTCTCATTCAAATATTTAGACCACTGTACCAAACCTTGCGCTGCAGGATTGCCATTGGCCTTTCTAATTATACCGTGCATGGCAGACATCATATCCTTGCGCCCTGGCTCTTTGGTCTTTAAAAAGGCATCTGCCAATTCCGTGCATGCCGGGATAGATCGAATTCCTTCAAAATGCGCTCTTGTAGTTTGCACATCTTCATCAATAGATGCTCTAAAACTAGCCCAAGCATCCTTCTGTTCTTGACGAACAAAATTCTTGGCCTCTTGATGAATCGACTCCAATTCTTCCTCTGAAGAAATACCTTGAGCCAAAATAAATTTCTTGAATTGAACCAAACAATCCCAGTCTTGGTACCAATCCAACAAGTCTTTGGATTTGTATCTTTCATGAGATCCTGATGTACTATGTCCTTGTGGCTGTGTCAGCTCTTCAACGTGCACCAATACCGGCACATGTTGCTCACGACACAATTTCACTGCTTTGGCATAAGTCAACACCAACTCAGCATAGTTCCATCCTTTTACTTTGAATATTTTAAATCCTTCGCCTTTGTCATTTAAATCAAAACCAGACAAAACTTCGGAGATACTTTCTTTGGCAGTTTGAAATTTCTTAGGTACACTAATTCCCCATCCATTGTCCCAAACGCTCATGCACAAAGGCACATGAAGAACCGCCGCTGCATTCATGGTTTCCCAGAACAATCCTTCCGAAGTAGAACTATCTCCAATCGTTCCAAAAGCTACTTCATTTCCTTTATCCGTGAAATGAACCCAATCGTGCAGTTCTTGAACATTCTTGAAAACCTTACTGGCCTGCGCCAAACCCAACAATCGTGGCATTTGCCCACCCGTTGGAGAAATGTCAGAAGATGAATTGTACATCTCCATCAAATTCTTCCAATTCCCATTGGCATCCAATGAACGGGTTGCGTAGTGTCCTCCCATTTGACGACCACCACTTGCAGGTTCTTGTTCTACGTCTGTATGGGCATACAACGCAGCAAAATATTGACGAATGGTGAGTTCACCAATCGCCATCATAAATGTTTGATCTCTATAATAACCGGAGCGCCAATCACCCTTCTTAAAAGCACGGGCCATGGCTATCTGGGCCAATTCCTTTCCATCCCCAAAAATGCCGAATTTGGCCTTTCCGGTAAGAACCTCTTTTCTTCCCAATAAAGAAGCCTCGCGGCTTACGCATGCGAGGCGATAATCATTCAATAAAGTCTGTTGAGCGCTTAAGCCCGATTGATGAATGGACAAAGTGAAATTTGACATGAGGCAAAGATAATTCTTTGCACCTCTGCCTCAGTCAAATTTTCATCTTAAAATCAATGACCCTTTGCGGCCAAATAACGCTCTGCGTCTAATGCAGAGATACAACCTGATCCTGCCGCTGTAATGGCCTGACGATACATTTTGTCTGCAGCATCACCTGCAACAAAAACGCCTTCTATATTGGTTTTGGAAGTTCCTGGTACATTCAAAATGTAACCTACTTCATCTGTATTGATCCAAGGCTTGAAAACATCTGTATTGGGCTTGTGTCCAATGGCAACAAAGAAACCAGTGGCTTCCACTTCTCTTTTCTCAGTTCCATTGATCACGAAACGAGCTCCAGTAACACCATCTGTTCCCAATACCTCTTCCGTAACAGCGTTCCAAATCACCTCAATGTTGGGTGTGTTTAAAACACGATGTTGCATGGCTTTACTTGCACGCATTTTATCGGTACGAACAATCATGTAGACCTTCTTACACAATTTGGCCAAGTAAGTCGCCTCTTCAGCTGCGGTATCTCCAGCACCAACGATGATGACATCTTGGTTTCTGTAGAAAAATCCATCACATACTGCACAAGCACTCACTCCACCGCCAATGTCTCTCAAACGCAACTCACTCTCCAATCCCAACCACTTGGCAGAAGCGCCTGTAGCGATAATCACCGCATCAGCACTTACTACATGCTTACCATTATCAAATTCTACAAAATGCTTGGGGCCAGTAAAGTCAACTTTGGTGGCCCAACCATTTCTGATATCGGTTCCAAATCTTGCCGCTTGATTTTTCAAATCTTCCATCATGGCTGGACCCTTCACCCCTTCAGGATATCCAGGGAAATTGTCCACCTCAGTGGTATCCATCAATTGACCTCCAGGCTGATTACCCATGTACATCACAGGTTTCAGATCTGCTCTTGCTGCATAAATCGCAGCGGTATATCCAGCAGGACCACTGCCAATAATCAAGCAGTGTACGTGTTCATTAGCTTCCATTTCTTTTAATTTTTAGCAAATATATAATTGTGTCTTTTTACACAAGTGACTTAAATCCCATATTCTATTCTCAAAAAAGCATCCCACAGCACATCTTCGGGCAAAGGCGCTGTAATCTCAATTCGCTCTTTCTTGGTTGGATGCATAAAGCTGATCATGCGCGCATGCAAATGAACACTTGCGTTGTCATTGGTGCGCTTGCTCCCATATTTCACATCGCCCTTGATGGGACATCCCAGATAAGCCATGGTAGCGCGAATTTGATGATGACGTCCCGTCTTGGGGTAAATCTCCACAAATGAATAATGATCGCCTTTCCCTTTGACCACATAACTCAACTCACTTTCTTTCCTGCCAGGTCCCGCATCCTTGTATGAGAAGGTTTTGTTCTGCTTTTCATCCTTCCACAGGTAATTCACGACAGTATCCGTTTTCTTGGGCAAATCTCCTTTGACAACTGCCCAATACGTCTTCTGTACCTCGCGATCTTTGAACGCCACTGTAAGTCGCGAAAGTGCTTTAGACGTTTTGGCATATACAACAATTCCGCTTACCGGACGATCGATGCGATGTACGGTTCCAACAAACACCTCACCGGGCTTGTTGTATTTCTTTTTCAAATAATCTTTGACAATATCACTAAGGACAACATCTCCCGTTTTATCGGCCTGTACAATATCACTGCTTCGTTTGTTTACAATGATGACGTGATTGTCTTCAAACAACACCTGCAGATTTTCTAAACGAGTAGAAACGATTGGCGAAACAGGGGCTTGTGCCCAATTCTTTTTTACGGGCAATGCCATTAGTACTGTTCGTTTGAATTGGGGAAATCAATCGATTTCACATCATGAATATACTGCTTCACTGCATCTGTCATCGTATCGCCCAAATTGGCATAGCGACGCAAAAAACGTGGACTAAAATTTTGGGTCAATCCCAACATATCATGCAACACCAATACTTGCCCATCAACTCCTGCGCCCGCGCCAATTCCAATGATGGGGACTTGCACAGACTTGGCCACTTCTTCAGCCAACTTTGCAGGTATTTTCTCAAGAACAATTGCAAATACACCCGCCTCTTCCAACATCTTGGCGTCTTGCTTCAAACGCTCTGCCTCCATCTCTTCCTTGGCCCTTACCTGGTATGTACCAAACTTATAAATGCTCTGCGGAGTCA
>JBDLUK010000200.1:0-20264 GCA_039805365.1 Bacteroidota bacterium
TCCCCATGAACAACAGTAATCGATGTATTCATTTCCATCTATATCCCAAACATGGGATCCTGCACCTTTGCTGAAAAATATAGGATTACCTCCAATTGATTTGAAGGCCCTTACTGGTGAATTAACACCACCAGGGAACAGGCTCTTTGCAACTGCAAATGCCGCCTCAGATTTTATTCTGGATCTCATCCTATTTGCTCGACACTAAAATGGTATTGTTCCATAATTGCGTTACAAAGCAATTTTTGACATGCTTGATCTACCATTTCATTGGCCTTTTCGATGCTTTCTGCGTCTAACCAAAGTGTCATGTGCTTGCCTATTCGAACATTGCTTATGTTCGACAATCCCAAATTAACCATGGAAGAGGTTACAGCTTTTCCTTGTGGATCAAGCAATTCTTCCAATGGCATTACATCAATTTCTGCTTTGAATTTCATGACGATATTTTTTTATAATAAGACAATGACAAAATTAGGTACATGGCCATTACACCGATGATACCCAAGTAAAAAGATTTAAAAATTATCAAGGATATTCCTAAGATCACACAAGACGATAAGAGTAGTATCCAAATAATCTCTTGGTTTTTCCATCCAAAGCCTTTGATTTTAAGACTAAGCAGAGGAGTAGTGGAAACCATTAGAAAAGTTGTAACACAAATTAGCCCAATGGTAAGAGCTGTTGGTATTTCTACATAATTGCTATAGGAAAATCCCACCACGCCCATCCAAATCATTGCATTGGAAGGAACTGGTAATCCTTTGAAATGTCCGCTGTTGTTGTTTGGGTCTAAGTTGAATCGAGCCAAGCGATAGGCAGCCCCGGCAGCAATAATAAAGGGAAGGACCTGCAGAATGCCTTCATGGGGCAAAAGGTGATAGGCCCACAAACTTGGAACTACTCCAAATGAAACCACATCAGCGAGTGAGTCCAATTGTCCACCTAGAGCCGAGGATACTTTGAGTAAACGAGCTACAAATCCATCAAAGAAATCTAAAATAGCAGCACCGATTACACAGGAAATACTGTAAATGGGATTTTCAGGTAGAAATAAAATGGCCCAACAGCCTAAAATTAGGTTGCCTAAAGTTATGCCGTTGGGAATCCAAGATTTCATTAAAGTGTTTGCTTAACTTCTACCTCTTCAAATGCTTCCACGATATCACCTTCACGGATGTCGTTAAACTTGTCAATATTCAAACCACACTCATAACCTTTGGTAACGTCTTTCACATCATCTTTGAAACGTTTCAGAGATCCAAGGTTACCAGAATACATTACGATACCATCGCGAATAATTCGCACTTTGTTGTTTCTGTTGATTTTTCCATCTTGAACATAACAACCGGCGATTGTACCCACCTTGGTGATTTTGAATGTTTCACGAATTTCAGCAGTACCAACAACTTTCTCTTCGATTTTGGTAGACAACATACCCTCCATGGCTTCCTTGATTTCCTCAATTGCCTTGTAGATGATGCTGTATTGACGGATTTGAATTTCTTCTGCTTCAGCCAATTTGCGCGCACCAGTGCTTGGTCTAACTTGGAAACCAACGATGATAGCATCTGATGCAGAGGCCAACAATACGTCACTTTCAGAAATTTGACCAACTCCTTTGTGAACGATACTAACCTGAACCTTGTCAGTAGATAGTTTTTGCAAGCTATCCACCAATGCTTCTACTGATCCATCCACGTCACCCTTCACAATCAAATTCAATTCTTTGAAATCGCCAAGAGCAATACGACGACCAATTTCTTCGATGGTCAAGTGTTTCTTTGTTCTTACACTTTGCTCACGCTGCAATTGTTGACGCTTGGTAGCAATTTCTCTGGCCTCGCGCTCATCTTCAAATACAAAGAATTTATCACCTGCATTTGGAGCTCCTTCAAAACCTAATATGGATACAGGAGTTGCTGGGCCAGCTTCTTCAATTTTTTGACCACGCTCATTGAACATCGCACGAACACGTCCACTCCATTGACCAGCAAGGATTGGATCTCCGATGCGCATTGTTCCAGATGATACAAGACATGTGGTAATAAATCCACGTCCTTTGTCCAAGGATGCTTCAATGATTGTACCGTGTGCACGCTTGTTTGGATTGGCTTTGAGATCAAGCATCTCTGCTTCTAAAACTACTTTTTCAAGGAGTTTATCAATGTTCAATCCCTTCTTGGCTGCAATTTCTTGAGATTGGAATTTTCCACCCCATTCTTCAACCAAAATATTCATGGCAGACAACTGTTCACGAATTCTATCTGGATTCGCGTCTGGTTTATCAATTTTATTATAAGCAAAGATCATAGGCACTCCTGCTGCTTGCGCATGAGAGATGGCCTCTTTTGTTTGCGGCATGACGTTGTCATCTGCTGCAATCACGATAATCGCCAAATCCGTCACTTGAGCTCCACGAGCACGCATAGCGGTGAACGCTTCGTGACCGGGAGTATCGATGAATGTAATTTGTTTTCCTGTTGGAAGCTTAACACTATAGGCACCCATGTGCTGCGTGATACCACCGGCCTCACCTGCAACAACATTTGCGCTACGGATAAAGTCAAGTAACGATGTTTTACCGTGGTCAACGTGACCCATAACAGTAACGACAGGAGGACGCGTCATCATAGCTTCCTCAGTATCGGCTTCTTCAAACGAAGATTCGGATACTTCAGCGCTTACAAATTGAATTTCAAATCCAAATTCTTCAGCAATGATCTGTATGGTTTCCGCATCCAAACGTTGGTTGATAGATGCAAAAATACCCAACTGCATACAAGCCGCAATGATCTCCGTCGGTTGACGATTCATCATGTTTGCCAACTCAGATACAGTTACGAATTCCGTTAATTTCAGGATTGCGTTTTCTTCCGCTTCGCGAATACGTTTTTCTTCGAACTTACGCGCTTGTTGATCACGTTTGTCACGACGATTTTTTGAAGATTTGGATTTTCCTTGACCACCAAGACGAGCTAAAGTTTCCTTAATTTTATTCTGGATATCTTGCTCGCTCATAGGAGGCTTGGGTCCTGGAGCAGCTTGGCCAGGACGATGATGTCCACCAGGACCGCCACCAGGACGGTTTTGGGTACGCTTGTCTATTTCCTGTTGACGAGTGATATCAACCTTAGAAACGCGTTTGCGCTTGCGTTTCTCCTTGTTATCGTCATTGGCCTTTTGGTCGGGCTTTTTCTTTTCTTGCTCTACAGGCAAAATAATTTTACCCATCACTTTAGGTCCTGCAAGACGCTCGACATTAACTCGAATCAATTCTTTTTCTTCCGGAACTACAGGTGCAGGAGCTACCACAACTGGAGCTGCTTCAACTGGAGGCGCTACAGGTTCAACAATAGGAGGAGTAACCTCCACTTTTACTTCAGCCTTTTTATTGTTGGCTTTTTCAGAAGGTGCTTCTTTAGCGGGAGTCGGTTCTTTCTTCTTTTTACCTCTTCCAGATTGAATGGTAGAAAGATCAATTTTCCCAACAATTTTTACTTCATTAGGACCTTCCGATTTCTCCTCAGGTGCAGGTGCTGCTGCAGGAACGATTTCCTCAGTGGTTTCCTCAACAGGGGTTGGCGCATCTAAAACGCTTGAGGTAGACTCAGGACGTTTTCTTTTAAATTGAGTTAGGTCAATTTCTTGGCTCTCCTCTTCTGTAACATCTGACTTCTTCTTGGAGTCTTGAATCGTGATGGTCTCACGAGATTCTTTGTATTTGGTAGCAACGGCCTTGGTTTTTTCCTTGGCTTGTTGGTCTCCAGCGAACTCTGCAAGTAGAACATCATATACCTCGGCCTCTATTTTGGCCATAGGATTATTTTCGATTGAGAATCCTTTTTTACCCAAGAATTCGACAATCGTGTCCTTACTCACATTTAATTGAGTGGCTGCTTTTCCTAATCGTTGCGGTCCCTTTGTTTCTGACATTTGATTTTTTTCTTATTAAAACTTTCCTTTCCCCTCATCCCTATAATACTGGCAGAGTTTTATTCAAACTCAGAGCGCAATATTTGCAAAACCTCATCTATGGTTTCTTCTTCTAAATCTGTTCTACGTACCAATTCTTCTTTAGACAAATCCAATACAGCACGAGCGGTGTCGCAACCTACTGATTTCAATTCATCAATGATCCAGCTGTCGATTTCATCAGAGAATTCTTCCAAATCCACATCATCCAAATCAGCTTCGGTTTCGCGATAAACATCAATTTCAAAACCGCACAAGCGGCCAGCTAAACGAATGTTATGTCCGCCTTTACCAATGGCTAAGGAAACTTGATCAGGCTTCAAGAAAACATCTGCTTTCTTGTTCTCTTTATCCAAAGTAATCGAGCTCACTTTTGCTGGTGCCAATGCTCTAGAGATCAAAAGTTGTTCGTTGGTCGTATATTGAATAACGTCAATATTTTCATTGCGCAATTCGCGAACGATACCATGAATACGAGAACCTTTCATACCCACACATGCACCTACTGGATCGATACGGTCATCATAACTTTCAACAGCAACTTTAGCGCGCTCACCTGGCTCACGAACGATATTTTTGATTGTAATCAAACCATCAAAAACTTCTGGAACCTCTTGCTCAAACAATTTCTCCAAAAATTCTGGAGCGGTACGAGACAAAATAATCTGAGGTGTGTTTCCACGCATTTCTACTTTAGAAACTACTGCACGTAAAGTGTCGCCTTTCTTGTAGAAATCTGCAGGAATTTGTTGCTCCTTTGGAAGGATCAACTCATTGTTTTCATCATCCAAAACCAAAATCTCTTTCTTCCACACTTGATAAACCTCACCAGAGATTATCTCACCTACGCGCTCACGGTACTTTTGGTAGATGTGATCCTTCTCCATCTCGATGATGCGTGAAGTCAAATTTTGGCGCATCGCCAAAACATTGCGACGTCCAAAATCTTCAATTCTGATTTCTTCAATCAACTCCTCACCAACTTCCAAATCTGGAACTGACTTGCGGGCCATGCTCACCTCGATTTGCGCCACCTCATCCTCCAACTCTCCATCTGGAACGATTTCTCTGGTTCTCCAAATTTCCAAGTCACCACGCTCGGCGTTGATGATGATGTCAAAACCATCTTCTGCTCCCCATCTTTTGAGGATCATATTGCGGAATACATCCGCCAAAATGTTGGTTACCGTTTCGCGGTCGATATTCTTGAATTCCTTGAATTCACCGAAAGATTCTAAAAGGTTTACGCCTTTCATAGCACTTAATTTTTATTTGAAGCTAATCGTTATTTTCGTTTCTTTTATTTCAGCGTAGGTTAAGACCACTTGTTTCTCTACCCATTGCTTTGATTTTTTTCCAGGTATCAATTCTTTTTCTCGGAAATCTACCTGAATATTTTCATCGTTGGCCAAGGTTATTTGACCTTCGATTTTTTGTCCATCTAAAGTTTTAATGGCCACATTGCGGCCCACATTTTTAAAGTATTGTCTTTTCACTAAAAGCGGCTTTCCTACGCCGGGAGAAGAAACCTCTAAAGAGAAATCTTCAACTTCACGATCCAAAGAACCTTCAATTGCACGACTCACTTTTTTACAATCATCAATGGTTAAACCACTATCGCGGTCTACCAATACTTCGATTGC
Source organism: Bacteroidota bacterium (assembly GCA_039805365.1). Classification (GTDB taxonomy): domain Bacteria; phylum Bacteroidota; class Bacteroidia; order Flavobacteriales_D; family Sanyastnellaceae; genus CAMCTV01. The sequence goes on from JBDLUK010000200.1 coordinate 5,619, forward strand.
GTTTCCAGGATTGATTTGAATATCAACAATAAATAGGTCTGAATCCTCCAACAATGGAGCAACGAACGATGCGACGGTTTCCTTAGTAATCATAATGGTCAGCAAAAGAAAGAGGGGCTTCCACCCCTCTATTACTCTCTCAAATGCAGTGCAAAGATAGGTTAAGTCTTTATTTGTACAAAACTTAATTTCATTTTGACGATGCGGTGGGTTAAATTTGTTTCTATGCGAAATTTATTATTGTTTTTTTCTCTTTTCATTTTTTCGATGTCTTTTGGACAGACATGCATTTTTTACATCGATGCGGATATGGATGGATATGGCGATGATTTCAACTTCACTGAGAGTCCCTGTGATATTGTCCCGCCGGGCACGACGCTCAACCCAGGTGATTGTGATGATTTTGACCCGACGGTCAATCCATCGGCCGTTGAAATATGCAATTATATCGACGACAACTGCAATGGTGGAGAGATAGATGAGTTTGTCCAGTTGAACTTCTATCAAGACATGGACATGGACGGATATGGTGATGCAAATGTTTTGGTTTTGGAATGTTTTGAGCAGCCTGGAGTTGTTTCCAATATGGAGGATTGTGACGATAATTTGGTTACCTATCAGGATTTGGATGCTGATGGATGGGGCTCTTCAATACCTGATCCTTGTGGGGTAGACAACAATCTTGATTGTAATGATATGACCTCAAGTGTGCAAGAGGCTACACTTTTTTTCGAAGATCAAGATGGAGATGGTTATGGCAACCCGGATATGGCCATTTATTTGTGTGAATCACAAACGGGTTTTATACCGGATGGAACGGATTGTGACGATCAGAATTCCAGTGTATATCCCAATGCGGTGGATATTGTTGGTAACGATATCGATGAAAATTGCGACGGTTTGGATGGAGTTGGTATTGACGAAGATATTTTGGCAAGTCTTGAAATTTGGCCGAATCCAATGAAGGATGTTCTGCACATTGAGATTCCTGTATCTGGAACAATGATACTTACGAATTTACAAGGTCAATGGATTTTAGAGCAACAGCTATTTGCAGGTATTAATCCTCTTCAACTTGATATTGAAGCGGGATATTATTGGGCGATAATCAAATCACCTCAAGGGCAATGGGCTAAGAAAATTTGTAAGCTCTAGTTAACGCCATTTGAGATGCTCGGTCAGATATTGAATGTCACGTTCAATGTACTGATAGACCGGGGCAATAGAATCGGGGTTGGGCGCTGTTTCAAAGTACAATGCACAACGCAGAAATTTTGACGTACTATCTGTCAAAAACAACTGAAGAGGAGAGGCCGCTTCACCTTCAATGCGATATTGAATGCCAAAAACATTTCTATCGGGAAAATCAATCATTTCTCTTTCAATGGCACTGGCTTTCATTTCATGTTTCGAAGCAAAAGTGTATGCATCCGCAACAAGCTGATCGATATTATTTTTTACAGAAAGAAAAGTGCAATGAACACGTGCCTTTAATCTGGGATAATAAATATTGAAACGACAAGAATCAGCGTTTTGCGTTCTATCTAAAATTTCAACTTTTGCAAAAGCGGATACGGGAATAGCGAAAGGCGCTACAGGGGTAAATTCCCTGTAGTCATGCTTGGGTAGGTCAATTCGATAATATCCAATGGGCTTGGGAATAGCGGCTGCCGGATCACGCAATAGAAAATAATACAACAGGGTGAACAAGGAAAGAATCAGAATAGAAAAGATGAATATTTTTCTCATGGTTGTTTTTGTACTTTAATTCTATCTAACTTTCGGTGATTTCCGGCTTCAATGGTGAAAATACAATTGTCAAATGTGTGCTTTTCTCCTTTGCTAGGAACCCTTCCTAGAATTTCCATTAGAAAACCAGCCAAGGTAGAACTGTCACCTTTTGCAGATTCAAAAATGGCTTCGTCTACGCTGAAAACCCGGTAGAAATCAACCAATGAAATTTTTCCTTCGAACAAGTAAGTGTTGTCGTCAATTACAGAGAACTTCATATCGTCCACATCGAATTCATCGTGTATGTCACCAACAATTTCTTCAATTACATCCTCAAGTGTAATCACACCAGACAATCCTCCGTACTCATCTACCACCAAGGCGAGATGTTTCCGATCATGTCTAAACTCGACCAATAGGTCATCTATTTTCTTGGTTTCGGGTACAAACTTCCCTGGCTTAATGATGGATTTCCATTCAAAATCAACATCGTTCAAATGCGGAATTAAATCTTTAACATGCAATATCCCTTTGATTTGGTCGATTTGTCCGTCAAAAACAGGCCATCTGGAGTATCCTTTTTCTTTTATTTCCTTAATAATTTCGGACATGTTATTTTCACATGAGAGCATAGCCAGATCCGTTCGAGGCGTCATGATTTGACTTACATTCTTCTCTCCAAAAGTTACGATTCCTTCAAGAATTCTTCTTTCTTCGACCGAGCGCATTTCATTTTGCGTCAACGCCAATGCATGTCCGAGTTCATCCACGCTTATAGTCTCAATTTTGTTTTTTATTCTTCGGTTTAAGACATTCCCAGCTTGTATCAAAAGCCAACCAAAAGGGCGAATGAATATTTGAAGCGCATTCAGTGGACCCACCATCCAACTTGCCACTTTTAAATTATTGGAAGTAGCATAAATTTTTGGAATTACCTCACCAAACATAACTATGATAAATGTTACAAGAACCACATGTATGATGAGCGCAGTAACAGGACTGTAATCTTCAGGTGGGAACCAAGTTTCCATCAATGCCGTCGATAGAATAACTATGGCAATATTGACGGCATTGTTCACGATGAGAATGGTGGCCAAAATTTGTCTGGTTGCAGTCTCCTTGTTGGGATGAGAGGTCAGTGTTCTGATTTTGCTGAGCGCCCCATGTTCAGCTTCATCAATTTTTTTTCGCTGTTCAGGTGTAAATGAGAAAAGCGCAACTTCACTGCTTGAAACTGCGGCGCTAGCAAAAAGAAGCAACATTACCCCCACAATGTAGAGGGTAATGTTGATTTGTAAGGGGATCATTCCCAAAACGAGCAGGATACTATCGTTCATGGTTTAGAATGGAAGATCGTCATTTTGCTCATGGGTTGTTGTTGGAATGGGTTCATTCAACGCCATGGGTTGTGAAGAAGCTTCGGGAGTTTTTGCTGTAAGCATGGTAAACTCGTCAGCATGAATTTCTGTGATGTATTTGGTTTCTCCGTTCACTTGGTAGTTTCGATTTCGAATTTTACCCTCTACATAGATCTTCATTCCTTTTTTAAGATACTGGTCGCCGATTTCCGCCAATGAACTTTTTCTAATGACGATATTGTGCCAATCAGTTTGCGAAACGCGTTCACCTGTTTTGGGATCTTTCCATGACTCGGTGGTAGCCAATGAAAAACTTAAGATTTTACCTCCATTTTCGAAGGTTTTCAATTCAGGATCTTTTCCGATATTTCCGATTAAGATCACTTTGTTTACTGTTCCTGACATAATTTTTATTTTTAGGATTATGCGACAAACCTAGGTAACGCACGTAGCCATTTCCAAGTTTCCTATAAGGCCCTTATACGAGGTCTTTATGTCGCAAAAAGTCAACGAAAATCTTGGGAAAGCCAATTCTTTCCGCTTCTGTCGAGTCAATCCACTTTTCAAATTTATGCGTATTTATTTCGATATCATCTAACAAAACTGAAAAGATATGCACTTGAAGTTTTCGATGAGTCAGTAAATGTGTCGCCTTCCAAATCTCATTTACCTGCAGTTGGGAAGCTTCAATATTTAGGTTTTTAATAAGTTCTTGCCAACCTTTTTGCTCGTTGAGGTCATCTTGAATAATTAGTGGAAGGGTATGTAAGCCACGCCAAATACCGCCTTCCGATCTTTTGGTTACTGGCCATTCACCATTTTTGTTTTGTACAAACAATGCAAACACACCTTGTTCTTTGACTTTGGTTTTTTTTGATTTTACCGGGATTTCATCCACCCAATTGTTTTGGTAACTGATACAACTTGATTGCAATGGACAAATAGGGCAGGAGGGTTTTTTAGGAGTACAGAGTGTGGCGCCAAACTCCATGCTGGCCTGATTGAAAGTATGGGCTGAAGACTGAAGAATCCACTCATCTAATGTGGATTGGATTTCGCTGCGCGTTTTTGGTAAATCAATCGGGGCAAATGAACCGAGATATCTGCTTACCCAGCGGAGAACGTTACCATCGATTGCTGCCTTTGGATAGTTGTATGCAAAAGAAGAGACAGCGGCGGCAGTGTAGGGACCAACGCCAGGTATTTTGACCCAGTCGTTGTAATTGTTTGGGAATATTCCTTTTAAGTCAAAGTGTAGAATCTTTGCGGCCTTGTGAAGATTTCTGGCACGTGAATAATAACCCAGCCCCTGCCACACGCGGAAAATATCATCCTCGTCAGCTTGGGCAAGATCTTCCAGTTTGGGGAATTTTGCTAGAAATTCGTGGTAGTAAGAAATGCCCTGTTGCACTCGGGTTTGCTGAAGGATGATCTCAGACAACCAAATGGCGTAAGGATCTTGCGTTTGTCTCCATGGAAGGTCTCTCCCATGGGTTGAGTACCATGGAATTACATATCGGTTGAAGCTTGGAATTTCCTGTTTTTTCATTGATTTCGCAAAAATGAGATTTTTTTTGCACAACACGTTGTATATTTGCGACCCCGAAAAAATTGATATTCACCTTTTTAGAGAGTAAAGATGACGAAAGCTGATATTGTGACAGAGATTTCCAACAAAACAGGTATAGATAAGAATGATGTTTTGGCGATTGTAGAAGGGTTTATGACCACTTTGAAGAATTCAATGGAGAAGGGTGAAAATGTGTATTTGAGAGGTTTTGGAAGTTTTGTTGTGAAGAAAAGAGCTGAGAAGTTGGGTAGAAACATACTTGCTAAAACAACGGTAACCATTCCGGCGCATTATGTACCTTCTTTCAAGCCAGCAAAGGAGTTTGTTGATGCTGTGAAAGAAAAAGTTAAAGTGGCAGAAAATGATTAACAAGAACAAGAAGCCGATTGTATTTGTTGGAATCGGTTTGGTTCTTATCGTTCTTTTTTTAATGATTCCCAGAAAGCCATGGTCTTCGAAAGATGAACCAGTGGCCAATGAGATGACAGCAGATCAAACCAAGTTGCAGCAGGCAATTGAATTGGTGAATGGAAGCAATCCCATGCAGGGCATTATGATGCTGCGTGAAATTGTTGCCAAAGACTCTAACAATGTTGAAGCGCAATACTGGTTGGGTGTTTTTGCCGTTCAATCTGGACAGTTTGAAAAAGCAATACCTAGATTTGAGAAGGTGATAGCATTGGATCCACAATATCTTTCAGCCTACATGGATTTGGGAGCGGTTTACAAAGAAATGGGTCAGATGGATGTTGCATTGGGATTGTTTGAACAAGCGGCGGATATAGACAGTACGAATAGTTATGCTTTGTTTTTTTCTGGCCAAGCGGCGGAATTATTGGGAAACAAAACAAAGGCAAAGAAATATTACCAGCAGCTTTTGAGACATAATGCTGACACAGCGATAGTCCAGAAAGTGAAAGAATTGATACAGAAAAATAGTTAATAGAATACGAACCTTTAAAATTTACGAATATGCCTTGCGGTAAAAAAAGAAAACGTCATAAAATGGCGACACACAAGCGTAAGAAGCGTTTGAGAAAGAATCGTCACAAAAAGAAAGTACGCTAGTTTTTAGTTGGCATTAGCTGACATAGAATTTGTGAAATACAGGGCGAGGGTTTCCTTGCTCTGTATTAACCTGTTTTATTGTGAACGTAGAATTAGTCATTAATCAAACCTCAAAAGGGGTTCACCTTGCTGTGCTTCATGATCGGCAATTGGTGGAGTTACATCACGGAGATGCTACTCAGAATTATGCGGTAGGGGATATTTATTTGGGGAAAGTTAGAAAACTTGTCCCTCATTTGAATGCTGCATTTGTTGAAGTAGGTCACGAGCGTGATGCCTTTTTGCATTATCTCGATTTGGGTCCTCATTTCGGCACGACGTTGCAATACGTTCGTGGTGTAATGACCGGGACCATTAAATCAGGTCATTTGTCAACAGTCAAGATGCTTCCGGAAATCCCCAAGGACGGAAACATAAAAGATCAAGTAGGGCAATCTAACCCTATCTTGGTTCAAGTAGCCAAAGAGCCAATATCTAATAAAGGTCCACGTGTAACATGTGAAATCACGCTTGCCGGTCGCTACCTTGTTTTGGTACCATTTTCAAACAAAGTTTCTCTTTCCAGTCGCATTGAGGACGAGGAGGAGCGAACTCGTTTGAGAAAGTTGATTCAGAACATTCGTCCTGCAAACTTTGGCGTCATCATCAGAACACAAGCGGTAAATACCACTGTGTCTGAGCTAGACCAAGACTTAACGGATTTGGTGAGTCGTTGGGAATTGATGGTGAAATCTTTGCCACAAGCCAAAGCGCCTCAGAAGATTTTGGGAGAATTGGACAAGACGTCTGCTGTTCTCCGAGACATTTTGAGTGATCGCTTTTCCGCTATTCATGTGAATCAGCCTGAACTGGCTAAAACGGTTAGAAAATTCTTGCACAATAGTGCACCGGAGCTTGAAGAAATTGTCAAAGAACACAAAGTAGAGGATTTATTTGATGCTTTTAATATTCATCGTCAAGTAAAATCGTCTTTTGCCAAGCAGGTCAATTTGAAAAGTGGAGCTTATTTAATTGTTGAGCATACAGAGGCAATGCATGTTATTGACGTCAATAGCGGCAATAGAAAGCAAGCTTCAGTAAAGGATCAAGAAGAGAATGCCCTGCAGACCAATTTGGAATGCGCAACGGAAATTGCTCGTTTATTGCGGCTTCGTGACATGGGTGGAATTATCTGCGTCGATTTCATCGACATGCAGAACAAGGACAACCAAAAAAAGTTGCATGATGCTTTGCGTGATGCGATGAAGACCGATAAGGCCAAGCACAATGTTTTAGCGCCTAGTCGTTTTGGTGTTGTCGAGATTACACGTGAGCGTGTGAAGCCTGTTACTCAAGTTCAGACCACGGAAAAGTGTCCAAGTTGCCATGGAAAGGGTGTTGTAGAAGCATCAGTTTTGTACACAGACCAACTGGAAAATGAAGTCAGGGTGATTGGTCAAGAAATGGGGGTAAAAGAATTTGTAATGCAAGTTCATCCCATGGTTGAGGCCTACTTAACCAAAGGATGGTGGAACAATTTGAAGAAGGCTTGGCAGAAAAAGTATGATGTCAAAATAAAGTTGGAGGCATCCTCGTCAAGCGAACTTTTACAATCCAAATATTTCTCTACCAAAGGCGAAGAAATATTAATTGGCTAGTTGATCAAAGCCAAATCGTCAGCAAATAAATCAATGTAATCAAGAACATCAAAAGAGAAATCTTGTTGATGCCGTGCATAAATCTAAGATTTAAATCAGAAGATTCTTTTTTGAACCAATTCAGTGGATTTATATACCCCAGTATTTTTGATAGAACTTCCATGATTTAAATGCTTGCTATTACTGAAATTTCAACTTTGCAATCTCTTGGCAATTGGGCCACCTGAACAGCTTCTCGAGCTGGAGGAATTTCACCCACATATTCGCCATAAACTTCATTGATCTTAACATAGTCCGCCATGTCTTTCATAAATATGCTGGCTTTAACGACGTGATTCCAGTCCATTCCAGCGGCACTCAACAATCTGGCAATGCTCTGCATGACCATATGGGTTTCTTCTTCAACAGGCTTGGGCTCATAGGCATTGCTGATGGGATTCAATGCAATTTGTCCGCTGATAAAAAGAAAATTTCCAACTCTTATAGCAGGGCTGTAGGGCGCCAATGGTTTTGGTGCACCTTCGTAATTGACAACTGTTTTTTTCATAGTAGTTTTGTAAACTTTGAGACTGCAAGATGCGAATAATTTTGATTGACAATTACGATTCTTTTACTTGGAACATCGTTCATTATTTAGAACAATGTAATTGTCAAGTTGATGTTATAAAAAATGATGCGGCAGTCATGCCCAATTGGTTGTTGTACGATGGATGCGTAATTTCACCTGGACCGGGATTACCTGAGGATTCCGGTAACTTGCTCGTATGGATGTCATCCTTTCCGGAAAGTTTTCCAGTTTTGGGAGTTTGCCTAGGATTGCAAGCTATGGTAGTTCTCACAGGTGGTAATTTGATCAATTTATCGGCTCCATTGCACGGACAGGAAGGAGTAGCGATATCCACTGGGGTGGGTGAAATTTGGAATGAGATGAATGCCAAAGAGGTTGTTGCTCATTATCATTCCTGGGTGGCGGATTCAGTTCATTTACCAGCTGTTTGGAAAGTAAGTTTTGTATCAGAAGACAATCTTATTATGGCCATAGAGCATGTGGACCGCAATTGGAATGCGGTTCAGTTTCATCCTGAATCGATACTCTCAAATGACGGCATACGTTGGTTTCAGTTTTGGTTACAATCGTTCCGTTAAGTATTGTTTATATTTGGGAGTATGAAAATTGGGTTAGCAGTATTGGGTTTGTTTTTTTGTTTGCAATCAATTGCGGCCGTTCCTCCTGGTGGTTATAAAATTGCCGTTATGAAATACAGAGGGGGAGGGGATTGGTATGCCAATCCTACAGCACTTACAAATTTGGCCCGTTTTATCAATAAGAATGTAAAGACCAATATTGACGAGGACATCGCCACAGTAGATGTCGGAAGTTCTGAGATTTTTGATTACCCTTTTGTGCACATGACAGGTCATGGCAATGTTGTTTTTTCATCGGATGATGTGGTGAATTTGAGAACTTATCTATTGTCTGGAGGCTTTCTCCATGTATCGGATAATTACGGAATGGATATGTATGTGCGTAGAGAAATGAAGAAAGTATTTCCTGAGTTAGAGTGGGCGGAAGTTCCATATGACCACCCTATTTACCACACGGCATATGATTTTAATAAAGGCCTCCCCAAGATTCATGAACATGATAACAAGCCGCCCAAAGGTTTGGGATTGTTTTATGAAGGTAGACTCATATGTTTCTATGATTTTGAATGTGATTTGGGAGATGGTTGGGAGGATGCTTCTGTTCACAATGACAGTGAGCAGAACCGATTGAATGCATTGAAAATGGGCGCTAACTTGGTCGAGTATGCCTTTACCAAAGGGAAGTAAGCCACTATTTATGCAGCACAAAGAAGTGCTGGATATGGCGGTAGAGGCTTATAATCGAATTGATTTTATTGAAAGTGATCCTATTTCTATTCCGCACGGATTTAAATCCAACTTGGATAAAGAAGTGTCTGGATTGATGACGGCATTGATTTCATGGGGCAATCGCAAGGCCATCATAAGTACAGCAAAAAAATGGATGGATTGCATGGATCAAAGTCCATATGATTTCGTGCGAGAGGCTTCTGTTTCTGAAATCAAGCAATTGTCAAAGTTTATATACAGAACGCTCAATCCTGAAGATATACAAACATTGATTTCATTGCTCCGAAGTGCTTATGAAGAATATGATTCTTTGGAATCGTACTTTTTACCTGGATTTCAAAAAGGAGACGCCATGGAAGCTGTTGTATCGTTTAGAGAATTGTTTCTGCGATCCGGTTATCCGCCGAGATTTGCCAAGCACATTGCCAATCCAAATGAAGGTTCCGCGGCTAAAAGAATCAATATGTTTTTAAGATGGATGGTGCGCAAAGATGACCGAGGTGTGGATTTTGGAATTTGGCAGCGAATTCCGATGTCTAAGTTATGTATCCCATTGGATGTACACAGCGGCAATACTGCTCGTGAGTTTGGATTGTTGAATCGAAGAAACGATGATGCCAAGGCAGTAAAAGAGTTGGATTTGAACTTGAGACTTTTGGACCCAAACGATCCAGTCAAATATGATTTTGCACTCTTTGGGTTGGGCGTAAATGACAAAAAACCAATAATTTAACTTCGAGTTGGCCGCAAAAGACTAAATTTGCCATCCCGCTAATTATGGGTATATGAGTAAATACGTCGTTTTAATTTTCGCAGTCTTTTTTTCATTGTTTTCTTCTGCACAGCAGCGAGAGATAGGTCTCTTAGATCTGTCCATCAGAAATGCAGAAGCCAATCAATCTCGAATTAGAAGTTGTAGGCATATATTACAAGTTGCTGGTGTCGATTATGATGAGACAACAAGCTTGACACAGGCATTGACGCATCCGGTGGTTTTGTTCACACCGATTATCTATTCGACAACCTTCAATGCTGCTGAGAGATTGCAGATTCAACAGTATGTGGCCAATGGCGGAGTTTTGATTGCTTCTTCCGTTCGTGACCCTGCGCTTTATTCTTTGTTTGGTGTGTCTGGATTTACAACTTATACTGATTTAAAAAGAATGACTTGGCACGTGGATGATGCGCCGCAATATTTTGATCGATTTGATGAAGGCTTTGAAGAAGTCATTTCATTGTCAGACACAACAGGCCCTCAAGATGAACCCTTTAATATTCGCTCATATACCACAACTGGATCTGCGCAGGTGCTTGCACATTTTGACAACAATACCAATGCTGTTATCACCAACCAAACGGGCACGGGAAGAACTTTTCTTTTTTCTTTGGATTTGCGTGATGTAATCATCAGAAATTTAATCAATTCTGATTTGCATGCGCAGCGCGGATTCTCCAACATTTTTGAGCCCACTACAGACACATTCATTTTCTTTATCATGAATATCATTCGCGAGCACATGCCCAATACTGTGCGTGCTCATACATGTCCAAATTGTGATGGAAGTGTTGTAATGATTACGCATGATGTCGATAGTAGAACTGCCATGGACACGATGGAGATTTTTATTGACTATGAAGAGCAGAATAATTTGAATGCGATGTATAATATTACAACGCGTTATTTTAGTGATTCATGGATGACGGATTTTTATAACGGTTCATATTCCAAGGTGCAGTATGCAATGCTCCATGGTCAGCGCATAGCATCACATTCTGTAGGTCATTTTCCTGATTATGATGATGAGATAAGATTTCCTTTTACTTCGTTGGGAAATACTCCTGTGAATTATCAACCTAGGCATCTTAATGCCATAACTACAGGTGGAAATGTTTATGGTGAAGTTGAGGTTTCTAAATATCTATTAGAGAACGATCATAGTGTTGCGGTGAAATCATTTCGCGCAGGCCATTTGGCTTTCAATCAGCGATTGCCCAAAGCGTTGCAAGACTGCGGTTATTTGTACAATTCTACTTTTTCCGCCAATGATGTTCTGACCAACTTCCCTTTTTGGGACATTGATAACATGACATTTTCAGGCAATCAAACTTCAGTGTTGGAAATTCCAATGACGATTTCTGATGCGTCTGCAGCAAATCCATTTACCGAACAAAATGCATTGAGCATTGCGCAAGGTTGGATTGATGTAACCTTAAAGAACCACAACAACAATGCCCCTACAGTATTGTTGATTCACCCCAACAGAGGATACAAATTGCCCGCACAACAGATGTTTGTAAATGGAATGCCTGGCGATGTCAAGTTTATGTTCTTGGATGATTTTGGAGATTATTGGAAAAAGCGCATGCAGATGCAGGTTGTCTCAGAAGTCGTCAATGACACTTTGTATGTAACATGGACCAACTACCAAATGAATCAAGGTTTGAGTTTGGTAATTGACGATGTAGACCAATTGGCTGATGTTCGTTTCTTTGATGGAGTGGGCAATGAACTATTCCCTCAATCTCAATTGGCGAGTTTTGGGGAGACGCGTTTTTGTCAATTTGTATATGACGAAAGTTTTGAAGTTTGTAATGGTTTGGATGATGACGGCGATGGCAATATCGATGAGAATTTGGCCATTGCTCAGTATGCAGATGCGGATCAGGACGGTTACGGAGATCCTGCAGTGCTTGTCAATCAATGCAACATTCTTCCGGGATATGTGACCAATAATCTGGATTGCGATGATCAAAGTACCGTCGTACATCCAGCCAATGCTGAATATTGTGATCACTTGGATAACAACTGTGATGGTACTATCGACGAAGGTTTTACCTGGAGTGATTATTATTCGGATAATGATGGCGATGGATTTGGAAACCCAGACGCATTCGTTTCAGCATGTTTGTCGCCAGATAATTTTGTGTTACAGCCAGGGGATTGTGATGATGAAAATGTATCAATCAATCCCAATGCTTTCGAAATATGTAACGATATAGATGACAATTGTGACATCAATATTGATGAGGGTTTGCAATTTGAAACATATTACGAAGACTTGGATCAAGATGGCTATGGCAATGACGCGGTAAGTGTTGTGAAATGTATTCTGCCCATGGGATTTGTTGCCTTGCATGGTGATTGTTCCGATGAAGCGCCGGCAATCAATCCAGGAAACATCGAACAGTGTGGCGATGGCTTGGACAATGATTGTAATGGTCAAATCGATGAGGGATGTATTGTTGATAATGATGAAGATGGGTTTGATGCCACTCAAGATTGTGATGATGAAAACGCATTGATTTTTCCAGGTGCTGTTGAGTCATGCAATGGCTTTGATGACAATTGCGATGGTACCGTAGATGAAGGTTTGAATTTTGAAGTGTATTTTATAGACAACGATGCGGATGGTTTTGGAACTACTGATGTTGTAGAAACTGGTTGCAGTGCGCCTCTTGGCTATGTGGCAATCGATGGAGATTGTGATGATGCCAATCCATTGATACAGCCGACAGCGGAAGAGGTTTGTGATGAAATCGACAACAATTGCAATGGAGACATTGATGAAGGGACAACGGAATTGTATTTTGTGGATTTTGACGGTGATGGTTTTGGAAATCCATTCAATACTGTTGAATTATGTCAACTGACAGATGGATTTGTTTTGGACAATACAGATTGCGATGATTCAAGCCCTAATGTCAATCTGAATGGAACAGAGATATGTGCCAATGCCATTGATGAAGATTGTTCAGGGGAGGACGAGGTTTGTTTGGTTCCGGGTTGTTTGGATTCTGAGGCCTGCAATTACGATCCATTGGCAACGTTTGATGATGGGTCATGTCAATATGCTGAACTTGAGATTTGTAACGGATTAGATGATGATTGTGACGGTTCAATTGATGAAGATTTATCTTCATCGTCAATTGTTGCTTCTTCTGTATCAACAGCTGTTTATCCAACATGTACTTCAGGGAATATTTTCAATGCCAATTTCAATAATGCTGTTCAGGCAGGCGAATTGTTGGATAATGAAGGAGTTGTTATTTGGTACAAATGGATGGCACAGTACAATACGATTCGCGTTGGTTTATCAGCGGCTACAGGTGACAATGAACTACGCTTGTACGAATCTTTGAACGGTTGCCTATCTCTTATAGAAATTGAGCATGAGGAAACCACGGGCAATCAAATTTTGTTATCTGATCAGCTTCAATTGGGCAGTGAATATTTTATTGCAGTTCGCCATTTATCCGGTCCGATAAATAACAGTGCTAAGATTTGCGTTAATCATTTCTCTGCATCAACTTGTGATCATGTTTACAGCAATTATACTGGTGTTTATGTGAATGTTTGTTCATCATTTAAAGCCCAGTATAGAGGAAATGCGTCACAGTACGTTTTTAATGTTTTGGAAAATCAACCTTGGTCGTACACAACAACAAGTTCCAATTCGATAGTTACTCGTTTGGGCAGCATACTTCCGGTGAATGTAACTACCCAGTCAAGGGTGTATAACATGTCCGTTGATGTAAAGTATTTGATTCCTGATGTGGTGGGCAATTATACATCGTTGATAGCGCTTGCCAATTCTACTTGTAGTGTCACATTGCAACCAGAGGGGAACGTATCGCTTCGTTCATCAGATCGTTGTCCAGCTACAAAGACACTAGCGCAATCAATAGCGACCGATAGAGCGGTTTGCGGGACTTTGCGTTATGAATGGAAGTTCACAAGAACGTTACCTTCAACCGCACCGGCTATTCAGGTTTTGGGTGGAATGAACACCACAGCTTTGTTCTTGAATGCCGTTCCTGGTTTGATCAATAACGCAACCTACAACGTTCAGGTCCGTGCTTTGCATGCTTCAGGTCAAGTGGGAGATTGGGGTAGTGTTCAATGTATTAAAATTGGAGCTGCGAGTGTAATGGTAATAAATCCAGCAGAAAGCGATGATGCGTTTATGGTTGACCCATTGACTTGGAGAATCTATCCCAACCCGAGCATAGATGGGAAGGTAACATTGTCATCTAACGAAGAGGAAGCTAAGGATCATCATATTGCGTTGTATGATGCGATGGGAAGGCGAGTATGGAGTGGTATTCGTAATTTTTCAGGATCTACGTCTATTGATTTCCCTCAGTTGCCTCACGGCATGTATACCATCGATATTGATGACAATCGAATACGATGCATCATTGGAACGGAATAAAAAAAGGGGGCCTAGCCCCCTTTTTAATTGTTAGATATCATGTTGTTTTCAGTCGCTCTATTTCTTCCTCCAGCATTTTGATATACTTGTCTTTGTATTGATCAGAATAGTGGTTTTGTTCTTTAACCTCCACACCATTTACGGTTTGATTTCCGTGAACATTGAAAATGTTAGAAACATCGAAGTTCATCATT
>JBDLUK010000201.1:0-5766 GCA_039805365.1 Bacteroidota bacterium
AAATTGGTTGAAGGAGTTGAAGTTAAAATGTTGGAGGATGGTGAGATTTTAGTCAAAGGCCCCAATGTTATGATGGGATATTACAAGCAGCCCGAGCTCACAGCGGAGGTAATCAAGGATGGTTGGTTCTATACCGGAGATATTGGAATATTTCAAGATGGATTCTTGATTATCACTGATCGCAAAAAGGAGATGTTCAAGACCAGTGGCGGAAAGTATGTCGCTCCTCAAGTTTTGGAAAATGCTCTGAAGGAATCTTTGTTCATTGAGCAATGCATGGTTATTGGCGAAAATCAAAAATTCCCAGGCGCATTGGTTGTACCTGATCGCTTGGCATTGGCAGAGATAGCTCGTCAAAAGGGCATAGCTCAGGATCAAGGCGGTGAGTGGTTGCATCATGAAACCATCAAAGAATTGATTTGGCAGGATATATTAAAAATCAATGTTCGCTTTGGTAAATGGGAGCAAGTGAAGTCCTTCCAAATTGTTCATGAGCCTTTCTCAATTCACCGTGGTGAAATCACACCTACATTGAAGTTGAAGAGAAAGAAAATCATGGAGAATTACAAGAACTTAATTGAAAGAATGTTCAATCATTGATGTTGGATTGGGGTATCATCAATTAATCATTTAAGAATAGCGTTTTGTCATTCGATCAATCCTTCATTGTAAGCGTCCACGATTGGCATACGCCCACTTGGGATGCCATCATGTGGTGGGTAAGTCAGCGAGATTCAAGTATTATCTTGTACTTGTTCATGTTGTTTTTGTTGATGAGGAAATTCCAAATTTCCATGTGGAAGGTTTTATTGATGGTGATCTTATTGGTCGCCTTTAATGACCAGATGGCGTCTTCGATTTTTAAGCCGCTCTTTTGTAGATTAAGACCCAGTCACGATCCCGCTATTTCTTCATTTCTTCACTTGTTGACAGATGAGAAAGGGCAACTATACAAGGGAGGGTTGTACGGATTTTATTCGAGCCATGCGGCAAACACCATGGCAGCCGCGGTATTTTTTACATTGGTGATGCGACCATTGCACAAGGTTTGGACGCTGGTACTGGCCTTTTGGGTATTAGCTGTTGGCTTTTCTAGAGTTTATTTGGGTGTTCATTATCCCACAGATATTTTAATGGGGTGGACAATGGGTGGTTTATCGGCATGGGGGCTTTGGCGATTGATGAAATTGCCTAAAATGATGAAGTGGCACAAGTTGGATTTACATTGAACCCAATTCAATGGAAGGGTCCCAGAATATGGCATCAAAATTTTGTACTTGATCATTCTCAACCTTGGTTCCCTCGGCTTGTAAACGACTAGCCATTTCATCTGGATGTGAGAAATGCATTTTGCCTGTGAGCAATCCGTTTCGATTGACAACGCGATGGGCAGGTAGACGTTTGTCACAAAGATTCATCGCGTAACCAACCAACCTAGCACCTTTGGGTTTGCCCAATGCAGCCGCAATGGCGCCGTAACTGGTCACCCGACCTTCAGGAATGAGCTTCACAAGCTCATAGATGTCTTTGTAAAAGTCATTCATAAGACTGCTCAAAAGTAGTGTTTTCCTTCGTAATTTGCCGACTGAAATGGAGAACGTAAAAACGCATTTGGTAACCGGTGGTTGTGGCTTTGTAGGTCGCAACATGGTGAAGAGATTATTGAATACTACGGAAGATCAAGTAGTATTCATTGACAACTTGATGGTAGGTACACATCCGGATACTTGGATGACTTATGAGAGCGCGGTTAGGGGAGAGGATTTTGTGATTTACGATTCGAGAGCGTTGTTCATTCATGATGATGCATTGAAAGTGATGCGCAGATTGATGGACAATCCGCAACATTTTTCAGATGATTATCCTTTTGATGTGGATCGCATTGCGGATGTCTTTCATTTTGCAGCGATTGTAGGTGGAAGAGCCAAGATTGACGGTGACCCCATGATGGTGGCGCTGGATTTGGCCATTGATGCCGAGATGTTTTATTGGGCTGTGAATTACAAACCAGAGCGTTTGTTGTACCCCAGTTCTTCTGCAGCTTACCCAGTAGATCTTCAAACGGTTGACGGCGCCATTGCATTGAAAGAAAGTGATATTGATTTTAAACGAATGGGTGAGCCAGATATGACCTATGGTTGGAGCAAATTGACAGGTGAATTTTTAGCCAAGATTGCAGCTTCCCATTATGGTTTAAAGGTGACGTGCATTCGTCCTTTCAGTGGATATGGCGAAGACCAAGATTTGACTTACCCAGTTCCTGCAATAGCTGCACGCGCTGCTAAAAAGGAAGATCCATTTGAAGTTTGGGGAAGTGGTCATCAAGGCCGCGACTTTGTGCACATTGATGATGTGATTGACTGTATCCTTTTGGCCATGGATCACATCCACGATGGAACGGCAATCAATATTGGTATGGGTAAACTTACTTCTTTCAGAGAAATCATTGAGGTGTTTTGCAAGTTTGCCGGATATGAGCCTACCATCAAGCCTTTGTTAGACAAACCGGTGGGTGTTCATTCACGTTATTGCGATATGTCTTTTGTCCAAGAAAAGTTGGGATGGAAAGCAAAAATTAGCATCGAGGAAGGAATGAAGCGTGTGTACGATGCTGCAGTAAAACAATTGGAAAAATGAAAAAAGAAGTAGTGGTGTGTTTTGGTCCGGGACCTTTGTTCAAAGGCGGGATTCAGAATTACAACACTTCTTTGGCTTTGGCTTTGGATAGAAGAGGAGATTGTGAGGTTCATATAGTTTCTTGGACCCAACAATACCCGGCCATTATTCCCAGAGAGTTTGTCGATAAATCGAGCAAAACAGATTTGCTAGAGGGTAGTCAGGTGCAAGTGCATTATGTCACCAATTACAACAACCCTTTCTCTTGGTTGAAAACAGTACGAAAGATCAAGTCTTTGGGCGCAAGCAAAGTCATCATTCAGTGGAGTATCGCACTTCAGGGATTGCCTTTGTACTTTGTTGCAAAGCGATTGAAGAAATTGAATGTTGAAGTGATTTTTGATGTTCATTTTGTGCAACAAAAAGAACACTCTTCAATTGATAAATTCCTCACCAGGTGGGCGCTAGGACAAGCGACGACAATTGTCGTGCATGCTTTGAAGACTTATGAAGAATTGCAGGTTGTATTTCCGAATAAAAAGTTTCATTTGACAGAGCGAGGCGAGAGAAAAGAAAATACCGTCATCAAATTGTTTCATCCCATTTACGATTTGTTTCAACCCAATGCTGAATTGGATATTGAGCAATTGAAATTGGAGTGGGGACTGAAGAAACATGTGTTTCTATTCTTTGGTTTCATTCGTCGTTACAAAGGTCTTGATCAGGCCATTCAAGCTTTCGCAAAAGTGCGAGCGCAAAGAGATGATGTCAGTTTGGTAATTGCAGGAGAGTCTTTTTGGAATACGTTGGATCAAAGCAAATGGAGTACGCGAATCAAGCAAACGCTTTTTGGTTGGGCCAAAAGAGTTTTACTCAATAAAAAAGATGATGAGCGTGAAGACCAACCATTGGAATGGATTGCGAAGTTGGGGATAGAAAAGGATTGCTACGTCGTAAACAAGTTTATAGGCAACGAAGAAGTGCCTCCATTTTTTCAGGTAAGTGATGCTGTTTTGTTGTTTTATCGAACTGCAACACCGAGTGGAATCGAATCATTGAGTTATAATTTTTCATTGCCATTATTGGCTACACGTGTTGGTCATTTTCCTGAGACTATCCAAGATGGTTTCAATGGTTATCTTGCCAATGATGGCGATATCGATGACATGGCCAGAGTGATGTTGGAATTTCTTGAGCGACCGATCAACCGTGAGAATGTCAGAGAAAAGACCAAGATGATGAGTTGGGATCGATATGCTGAAGCAATCATGCAGAAATGAGCAAAATGAGGATTGGATTTACCGGCAATAACTACCCCGAGAAGCGCAACATTATTGGTAGAGTTGCGAATGCCGAATATATCAATCTAAGTAAATTTAACCTGTACGCTTATTTCAATCGAATTAATTTTTGGTGGCGAAAGCTTTCAGGAAGAGAGTTGTTTCATTCCGATTACTACCAACATCAATCGCTAATGAACCCGCGGGTCAACGGTATTCATTTTTTCAATAGTGTAAGTTATTCATCAACGCCATATGTTACGACGTTTGAGACGGTTTTACCCTATTTCGATATCTTGAAAAAGAACTTCAAGCATGCCGATGATTGGTCGGAACTTTCCAACGATACGAAAGTGAATGACGCGTTGAAAGCTCTGGCATCACCTTCGTGTAAAAAAATATTGGCTTTGTCTCACAGTACAAAGCGCATCCAAGAAAAAGTGCTAGAACATTTCCCAGCATTTGAAAAGGAAGTAAGTTCCAAATTGATGGTTTTACATCCACCTCAAGCTAGTATTGAATATCGTCCGCGCTCATTTGGTGGTGTTTTTCAATTGGTTTTTGTAGGTCGTGCGTTTTATAGAAAAGGCGGTCAGGAATTGATACACGTGTTGAGTGAAATAGAAAAAGAATTTCCGATTCATGTGCATATTGTTTCAAGTTTGGATGTGGAGTCGGGGTGGCCGGGTATTACTGTCGAGCAATTGGAGGAAGATCGAAATTGGCTTAAAAATCAAACATGGATTTCGTTTTATGATTCCATGTCCAATGACAAGTTGCTTCGCTTGTTTGAGGATTGTCATTTGGGATTTTTGCCTACTTGGCAGGATACATATGGCTATAGTGTTTTGGAAATGCAGTCGCGTGGATGTCCTGTTGTCACTACCCAAGTGCGCTCTTTGCCAGAAATCAATCCTTTGGAAGTAGGGTGGCAGATTGAGCATCCTATCAATGACTGGGGAGAGTGGCTTGAGATTCCAAAGGAGCGAGAGAGTCTAGTCAGTCAGAAGTTGGCGGGAGATTTACATGTCAAAATCAAAGAAATCTTGTCCAATCCCCAAGCGATGGAGGCCAAGGGACGGGCAGCGGTTGAGCGAATTAAGCTTCAACATTCCCCAGAAATGCATGCCGCAATATTAAGTGACCTCTATCAGCGGATGTTTGAAGAAAAATAACGAACTTCCCCACATGGAAGAATTGTACAACAGCCGAAAGGATTACGACAAGCATTTGTTGTTGGAAGAGCACGCATTAAATCATCCCATTGATCAATTGAATTTGTGGTTGAAAGAAGCCATGGATGAGAAAATTGAAGATTACAATGCCATGACGGTGAGTACCATCGGAACGGGTGGCTATCCACACTCACGTATCGTTTTGTTGCGCGAAGCAACACGCCACGGTTTGGTCTTTTATACCAATTACGAAAGTGATAAAGGGCAAGAGTTGGCGTTGAATGATAAAGTAGGGGTCAATTTTTTCTGGAATACTTTAGAAAGGCAGGTTCGGGTAACGGGGGTTGCCAAGAAAATGAGTGAGGAGGAGAGTGATGCCTATTTTGCAAGTCGTCCTCGTGAAAGTCAAATAGGTGCATGGGCTTCGCCACAGAGCAAGATGCTGCATGATCGTTCAGAGTTGGAAAAGAATGTAGAGGCCATGAATCAACGATTCGTTGATCAAGAAGTTCCTCGACCACCACATTGGGGAGGCTTCAGAATCGTTCCCCATTATTTTGAATTTTGGCAAGGAAGACCAAGCAGATTACATGATCGATTGGTTTATAAAGTAGATGCAGATTTTGAATGGTGCAAGATTCGTTTGGCACCATAAACTGGAACGAAACAGAACGAGAAACAGAGCGAGAAACAGA
>JBDLUK010000202.1:0-16260 GCA_039805365.1 Bacteroidota bacterium
TTATTGCAATACGCCCGTACTTTCCGCATGATGTCCAAGAGAAAATTCTTCCTTGGTGAGACTTGATTTTTTGTTTCAGCTTTTTATCAAGTAGAAAGAGAAACAGAGTGAAAGGCAGAACAAAGAATGAGAATGAGAAGCGGAATGAGAATGAATACTTCCGATACACTCATTTACTGATTTACTGATACACCGATCCACCGATCCACACTTTCAGGACCACCCCGGCACTTCGTGCCACCCCTCCTTTCTCTCGCTTTGCTCGAGTAGGATGGGAGATTCTGATTTACCGATTTACTATTAAGGCGAATATTTATTCGCCCTTACTGATGCACGGGCGAATATTTATTCGCCCTTACCGATTCACCGATCCACCACCTCAATACCGACTCAACGCCTCTTCCAAGGTCTTCTTGAACTCGGCTCTGATTTTGGCAGGAGAGACAACTTCCAAATCTGCGCCGAAAGACAATAGCTTGGCATACAATTCGGGTGAAGGGTAAACATCGAACTTGAATTCAATGAAATCGTCGTTGTCCTTGGTTACCACCTGCGAAGAATGCAGGGGTTGGGTTTTGATCAATCTCCCGGGAATGGGCTTGACTCTAATTGTGACCTTCTCAGCTTTCTTGGCTTTGGTCTCTGTGATTCCGATGCTGTACTGAAAAAAGGCAAGTGAATCGAAAACCACATCGCTGTAAATCTTCTGCTCCGTATAAATCGCATCTGTGATGCGCTCTAGTCCAAAAGTCAAGTGGGCTTTGCGGTCCGGAACATATCCAATCAAATACCAACGGTTGTCGAACTCTCTCAACAACTTGGGATGTACTTCGTAATTCTTGACTTTATTCTCTCTAAAACTTTGGTAGTCGATATAGACAATTCGCTTTTCGCGAATGCAATTCAACAACGGCACCAACCGTTCAATGCCAGCTTGAATGGTGTTCTGCTCGAACTGAATAAATTTCTGCAAATCTTCTTCTGTCTCGTGTGGAATACTCAAACGACTTACAATTTTATCAATCGCGTGGCCGTATGTATTGAGGACAGGAACGTTTCTGAATTGATCCAAAATCGCAGCAGCGAAACGAATCGAACTTAACTCTTCATCACCCAAATTCAATGTGGAGATGGAGTAGTCGGGATCGGTGTAACAATAACCACCATTGCCACGATCGAAAACGATTGGTGCAAAATAGCCCAACTCGTTTTCGTTTTTCATGGCCCAAATGTCTTTGTCAATCGTGCTCAACGAAACCGCACCCGCGCCGGCACCATACAATGCTTCCTCGCACGCATCACGCAAATCATCACGTGTGGGGAAAGGCTTGGCTTTGTTGGTCAAGCAACGGTCAATGATTCGATAACGAATCAGGGCGTATTTGTTGGCAGGCATTTATAATGGTTTAGAATGGCAAATCGTCGTCCTCTGATTCTGAAGGAGCAGATGGAGCAGCAGCAGGTGCTGCAGAACCGTATGCATCGGCAGATACAGGAGCAGGAGCTGCATTTCCGTATTGAGGAGCTGCATTTCCAGATGGAGCAGAACCAGCACCTGCTTTTTCAATTCTCCAAGCAGTGCAACCAGTAAACCATTTTCCGTTGTATTCGCGAGAGCGAACATCGAAACTTACTTTGATTTCCTCTCCTATTTGAAAACCATCCACCATTCTTACTTTGTCTTTCAACAAATCAAAACAGATGTCGTAAGGATAGTTGCTTTCAATGCCAATAACGAAAGAGCGCTTGTTAAAGCCGCTGGCAAAAGTCTCTTCGTTCAATACTAATTTTAATTTTCCGCTAATTTCCATACAGCAAAGATAGGCTTTGCTTTTGGCCTTGGGGAACTCAGTTATCCAAAGCCCACAACAAAATATCAACAGCCTCCTGCATTTCCTTTTCGTTGATGGTGAGGGGAGGGGCAATTCGAAACGACCAAGGACAGGACAAAAACCAAAAGGTGATCAATCCTTTTGCCAGGCAGCGTTCAACAACTTGTTGCACCACGTGTTCGTCCTCCAAATCAATGGCGAAGTAAAAACCCTTGCGTCTGATTTCCTTGACTTTGGGATGATTCATCAATTGCGATTCTATCCATTGGCCTTTGGCTTCCACCTTGTCCACGACATCGCTGTCTCGGTAGATTTTCAATGCTGCTCCAGCTGCAGCGCAGGCAACGGGATGACCAGCAAAAGTGCTGATGTGTCCCAAAATCGGCGAGTGGCTGAGCATCTCAATGTTGTCTTTGGAACTGACCAAACATCCAATGGGCATTCCTCCTCCCAAAGCCTTGCCCAAGACAATGGCATCGGGGATGATGTCGTAATGCTCAAAGGCAAATACTTTACCTGTCCTTCCCATGCCGCATTGAATTTCATCCAATACCAACATTGCCCCAACTTCCTTGCATCGCTCCTGAAGCGCTTTCATGTAAAGTGGGTTGGGAATTCGAATTCCAGCATCGCCTTGAATGGTTTCCAAAATAACGCCCGCGGTTTCCGAGGTGATCATGTTCAAATCATCCCAGTTGTTGAGACGAATGAAATAGATTTCAGGAAGCAATGGACGAAATGCACCTTTCTTTTTCTCGTTGTAACTCACGGACATCGAACCTTGCGTATTGCCATGATAAGCACCAACGAAAGATACCATTTGATGTCGGCCGGTAACCCTTTTCATGAGCTTCATTGCGGCCTCAACAGCTTCGGTTCCGCTGTTGACGAAGTAACAGCAGTCCAGTTGATCGGGCAACATCGATGTTAAAATCTCGGCGGCTTGAACCTGACTACGTTGCACAAACTCACCGTAAACCATGGTGTGTAAGTGACGATCCACCTGCTCATGGATGGCCGATAAAATTTCCGGTTGTCCATGCCCCAAGTTGTTTACACCAATCCCTGAAACAAAGTCGATGTATCGCTCGCCATTGGGACCGTATAGATAAATACCTTCAGCACGTTCGATGACCATTCCCAAGGGAAATGGATTGGTTTGCGCCAAGTGTTGATCAATTAATAATCGACTCATTTCTCTTTGTCGTCTGCTTCTTCAAAAATGATTTCATCTGCAAAAATCCAAGACTTACCGCCTTGTCCCAAATGCCAAGAAGGAATAACTTGGAATGCGGTTTCAGCATGAACGCGGATTGAACTGTAATACGCTTTGTCTTGTAAAGAAAGCTTGATCACTTTTTGCATCGGACCATACACTTGTTGTTCATCCACACATTTTACTTCGCCCAAAAACGTTTCCTTTCCGTCGGCGGTGATGCCATAATATTGAACAGTTTGTGGATACCATATCCAAGTCTTGATGTCCTGATGAGCGCTTATTCCTATTGATGCAAGAAGAGTAGGCTTGCCAAGATCAACTGTAATGTCTAACGGTTTTCCATAATAGCCTTGCCATCCACCGGTTCTGAAATCCTTTCCACCTAGCGCGCCATCGATTAATGCATCGCGACCACCACCTGTGTATTGGTTGTCATACTCACCAATGGATTTGATTTTCTTCAAAGCATCACGTGTTCTAAAAATGGCTTTGGCTTCTTTTGAGAAACGAACCCCACCTTCCAATTGCAAAAATGCTTGAGCTGTGATTTCAGCAGCATAGTCGATGATAAAGGGTTTTGTATAATCGAAGTTTTTGACTTCGTTGGTTTGAAGATTCTTGACTGCCACTTCGATTTTCACTTGATCAAAAACATGATTGATGGCGATGGTGGCTTGCTCGGTAAAACTGATGGCGGGTCCTGAAATAATGGGCAATGGAATGATGGTTTGAGCACTCATTTTGGATGCAGGGCGCGCGCTCTTGTGTTCGTTGGTATGCATATTAGAAACAAGATTTTCAAGCTTAGCTGCGCGATAAGGGGAATAGGAAATCCAATCGACACCTTGACCTGGAGCAACGCGGTATTGTGCATTCATCGCGCAAACCAACCAAGCGGACATTTGTCCACAATCTTCGTTTCCGCAAAGACCATCGGGATCATTTCTGTACAATGTTTCGATGGTTTCTTGCATGTAGCGCAACCCTTCTTTGTGAAAACTTTTGTGTGCGTATGGGAACAGAAACAAACAGTGGTGTGAAGGTTCATTTCCATGCGCGTACTGTCCGATCAAACCCGTGATGTCTGCTTGTTCACGTCCTGTGGTTTTGTCTTTGGCAGTGAAAAGGTTGTGCAAGAATTCACCAAATTTTTTCTCACCACCATGCATTGCTACCAATGTTTCAATATCATGGGGAACGAAAAGTGCGTATTGCCATGCGTTGGCTTCGGTGAAATTGAAGTCAACTTGATAGGGGTCAAATGGCTCAATGAAACCACCGTTTCTGCGTGGACGCATGAAGTGGGTGATGGGATCAAAGATGTTTTTCCAGCTTTGCGCTCGAATAGAATATGCTTTGTACACCGCACTGTTTTTGTCTTGGTGCAACAACCAATCCATTTCGGCTACACACCAATCGTTATAGGCATATTCCAATGTTTTTGAAACGGATTCACTGAATTCGTCTGCGGGTACAAAGCCCAATTCGGCATATCTTTTTTTCTCTGGTTCTGGACCATTGCTTGCATCGATCATTGCCTTTAATGCCAACTCAGCATCAAAACCTTTGACCCCTTGAACATAGGCTTCTAAGATCACAGGTATACTATGCGAACCGATCATGCAATAGGTTTCATTGCCAGCCAATTCCCACATCGGCAATTCGCCGCGCTCTTGGTAAATGGCCAAGAATGTTTTGATCCAATCGAGTGTGGCTTCTGGTTCTAACTGGGTCATCAAGGGATGATAAGCGCGGAAAGTATCCCACAAAGAGAATACAGTGTAGCGCTTGTATCCTTCTGCGGTATGAATCTTTTTGTCTTCCCCGCGGAATCTTCCATCCACATCCGACCAAATGTTGGGAACGGTGTAACAATGGTAAAGGGCAGTGTAATAATTGACTCGTGAGTCGTTAAGATTGCGAATGATTTTTTGGTTGGCGATGTAAGGATATGGCGCCTTGCCTAGTTTTTCATTCCAAGCTTGTTTGGCATTGCTTTGGTATTTGCTGAAATCAAATGTTGGTGCCTCAGCATACAAATTGCGCTTGGCTCCTTCCATATCGACACCACTGATGCCCACGCGAACTTCCAAATTTTGCACTTGACCAAAACTCAATCTAAAGGTTTGAATCATTTCCAAAACATCTTGTCTTTTTCCATTGACCATTTCCGAATTCATTTCAGAAAGTTGATCCAATCCTTTGATGGGATGATTGAACACGGCGTAGAAGTAACAATGCTGTTCTTCTGCCCATTCCTTAGAAACGCGATAACCCGCAATGGCAGTATCACCATAGGTTACGATATCGTAGTATTGAAGCTTGTCTCGGTAAGCCATGTCAATAAACAAATACGCAGTGTCTTTGGGTTGAAAGGTGTAGCGATGAATGCCGCAATGAGGGGTTGCCGTAAGTTGTACTTGAATGTTTTGATCTTTCAATTTGACCGAATAATATCCGGGCTTGGCATATTCATCTTGGTGTGAAAATGCATGTGATGTTGCATCGATCCAATGTTGTGTTTTTTTGGTGTGGCCATTGTTGGGCGTAAACAAGATATCGGCGTAATCACTGATGCCTGTTCCTTGCAAATGCGTGTGCGAAAATCCGTAAAGTACAGAATCTGAATAATGGTATCCACCGCAACCATCCCAACCTTCGCGGCGGGTGTCGGGTGAAAGTTGTACCAACCCAAACGGTACAGTTGCACCTGGATAAGTATGTCCATGTCCACCTGTTCCAATGAAAGGATTGACGAAGTCAGTGAATGAAATTTCTTTTTGTCCAAAAGAAAAGAGGGTAGACAAAAGGATTGTCCCAGTAATTAGGGTTTTACGCATATGTTACAATTTGCTCGATCGTGTTTGATACCCATGTGACCTACTGGTGACTTGCTGGGAACGATTTGTTGTTGATAGATAATTCTTTGCTTTTCGTCCCAAAGGGCATCCAATTGCTCTTCGCGAATTCGCTTTGATTCTTTTTTCAAGTTGCCAATTTCAGCATCCCGCATTTCCCATTGCTCAGGAGAAAGGGATTGGTTTTGTGCCAGGTCTTGCTTTTCTTTTTCCAATGCCAACATGGCGGATTCATAGTTCAGCCAAATTTTCGTCACTTGGTCTTTTTGGTAAGTACTTAATTTGAGTAGGCTGTCGGTCTTGTGTATCCAACGTTGCGTGCTGGCAGATAGCGTGGATGTTTGTGCAAAGGACAAACTTTGCATCATCAAAAAAATCAATACCATCCACCATTTGACCATACAGCGAATATACAATGTCAAGCAGGGAAGGCCTTTATAAAATGACCTGTTTTTTTGGCTTGTTCCAATTGAATAAAATCTTGGAGCAACCATTCAGGATGGATGATGGACTGCTGAAAATATTGGGTTTCATCAACCGGAATAAACCAAGTTTCAATGGAGTATTGACTTCGCCATTCGGCCATGATCTTCTCGATCAAGGGAAGTTGGTCTTTGCCAATCATAACAACCACTTGGGGTTTCTTCTTCAGTTGCATCATCAATTCTTCTCTGTCCAGTGCAGCATTTCCATTTTGATCCAAACCCAAAACTTCAAATCCAGCATCAGCTGCAAGTTGGTTGACAGCACTGTTTTTGGCGCTCCAATAAAAATGCTGTCCATCATGACTTCCGATTAAAATGGGCTTTGGATTTTTTAATGCGAATTTCTTCTTTTGAAGAATGACTTGATCGAAATATGCACAGGCTTCTTTGTAGTGTCCATTCAGAAATCCAATGGCCTTTATCCATTCGAGGCGAGCCCATGCGTTGGACTCTTGATAATCGCAAATGGGCACCGTAGTGGTAGTGACGGGAATCTTTTGGGGAGCGGGTTCAAAGGGACTGTACAATATCCATTGTGCTGGGTGAAGAAAGAATTGTTCCGGATCGATGGCCGATGAGTTGTCCAAAAGAGAAAAGGTTTGTTTGCTTTCCAATTGGCTTTTGATTTGCGAATTGGCAATGGCTTCGGGATAGACGATACCCGCGATTTGCGGGATGGATTGCAATACTTCGAAATAGCCAAAAAGCGTTGTGCTGAGCACATGGAAGTTGGGATTTTTCTGCGGTTGAAATTCCAAAGTGTCGTTGCCATTGACGATGCAAAGCAGAGTATCCTGATTGACTTTTTTCAAGAAAAACAATTGAGCTTCTTGCATGGAAATGACTTCACCAGGAAGCGTTTTGGATTCCGAACATCCAGCCAATAAAATCACAATACCAATCCACCAATTTTTCATGGAAACAAAAGTAAACCATCGAGCGCCTTGCCGTAAATTCGCGACAAGTAAAATGACTACTTATGGCAGATGCACAAATGATTGAGCGCAATCGAAATGAAGATAAAATGTCCCGATTGGTTGTGGACATGAACAAACGTCTCGCAAAGATTATGGAAGGAGGCGGCAAGGCTCGTCAGGAGAAGGAAAGAGAAAAGGGAAAAATGACCGCTCGTGAGCGCGTTGCCTATTTGCTTGACGAAGGGAAGCCTCAGATTGAAATTGGAGCATTCGTTGGAGACGGCATGTATGCTGAACATGGCGGCTGCCCCAGTGGTGGCGTGATTGTGGTGATGGGATATGTCAAAGGCAAGCAATGTTTGGTAGTGGCCAATGACGCCACGGTCAAGGCAGGGGCTTGGTTTCCAATAACGGGAAAGAAAAATTTGAGAGCACAAGAAATTGCTTTAGAGAATCATTTGCCCATCATCTATTTGGTAGATAGTGCAGGCGTGTATTTGCCAATGCAAGATGAGATTTTTCCGGACAAAGAGCACTTTGGTCGCATCTTCAGAAACAACGCCAAGTTGAGTGCCCAAGGTACTGTTCAGATAGCTGCGATAATGGGATCATGTGTTGCGGGTGGGGCATACTTGCCCATCATGAGTGATGAGAGTTTGATTGTCGACAAGACAGGAACCATCTTCCTTGCAGGTTCTTATTTGGTAAAAGCTGCAATTGGTGAAGACATCGACAACGAGACATTGGGTGGAGCAACTACGCATTGTGAAATAAGTGGAGTTACGGATTATAAGGCCAAGGACGATCAAGATGCTTTGGAAAAGATCAAGTCTTTGATGTCCAAAATTGGAGACCAAAAAAATACTGCTGGATTTGATCGCATTGCGGCACAAGAGCCCATTCGTACTGCAAAAGAGATGTATGAGATTCTTCCTGAAGATCGCTCAAAGCCTTATGATGTCAAACAAATCATTGAATGTTTGGTAGATGGCGGTGAGTTTTTGGAGTTCAAAGAGGATTACGGAAAAACAATAGTTTGTGCTTATGCGCGAGTGGATGGTTGGTCAGTGGGTATCGTTGCCAATCAAAGATTGATTGTGAAATCCAAAAAGGATGGAATGCAATTGGGAGGCGTTATTTTTTCTGATAGTGCGGACAAGGCGGCAAGATTCATCATGAATTGCAACCAGAAAAATATTCCATTGATATTCTTGCAAGATGTAACGGGCTTTATGGTCGGTTCGCGTTCAGAGCATGGTGGCATCATCAAGGATGGAGCTAAAATGGTGAATGCCCAGGCCAACAGTGTTGTTCCCAAGTTCACAATCGTAACAGGCAATAGCTACGGTGCTGGAAATTACGCCATGTGCGGAAAGGCATATGATCCACGATTGATTGTAGGTTGGCCTACTGCACAAGTGGCAGTGATGGGCGGCGCGCAAGCAGCCAAGGTTTTGATGCAAATTGAAACAGCTACCCGAAAAGCCAAAGGTGAGATTTTGGGAGAGGCCGAAGAGAAGGCATTATTTGATAAAATCAAAGGAAGATACGATGAGCAAACCACGCCTTATTATGCAGCTGCTCGTTTGTGGTTGGATGCAGTGATTGATCCGGTGGATACCAGAAAATGGATCAGTATGGGAATCGCTGCAGCTTCTTTGGCTCCTGAAACTCCAGCGTATCGCACAGGTGTAATTCAAGTTTAATGAATATTCAAGCATTGAAATCGGCATGGAGTGCAGGGTGGAATTATAAGCCACTTTGGTATATCCTCATTGGCGCAGCATTTATTCGCATTTGGGCTGCGTTTGGATCTCCAGGATATTTGATGACCGACGATCATTTTTTAACGGTCGAAGTTGCGGGCTCTTGGGCAGTTGATCAAAATTTCAATGATTGGATTCCGGGCTGGGGAAATAACAAAACCAAAGTCGAAGGATTTAGTTTTTTGTATCCCGGTATTTGTTTCGGGTTTTACAAAACGATGCACGCCATCGGCATACACGACCCGCAACATCAGCAGTTGATTTTTCGAATCTTGCATGCATTGTGGTCAGTTCTTACCGTTTACTACGTTTTTAAATTGGCAGAGCGCATTGGCAACAAGCAAGTGGCAGTAACTGCAGGATTGCTCATGGCGTTTTTGGGTGTGATTCCATTGTTTGCCGTGAGAAATTTGGTGGAGTTGGTTGGTCATCCATTGATTATTGGTGGATTGTATTATCTCAGTTTTCCGCAAATGAGGAAGTGGGTGTTGGGATCGATTTTTTTGGGATTGGCAGTAGGTGTGCGTTATCAGAATGCGTGGATTCCCATTGGTTGGGGAATAGCCTATGTGTTTTTGCGTCAATGGAAGATGGTGGCTGTGGTATGTTTAGTTTCTTTTGGCGTCTTTTTCTTGACCCAAATAGATGACATATTGCTTTGGGGCGGAAAGCCCTTCCAACACATTGAGAGTTATTTGAATTACAATGCAACGCACTCCGGTGACTATCCCGGATCTCCGTTGACCTATTTGTCGTGGTTGGGTTATTTCATTCTTCCTCCGGTAAGTCTTTTCTTGCTTTGGGGAACCATGGTTCCATTGTTACGCAGACGATATTCAATAGCCGTTGGTCAGCCCATCATTTGGGCGATGTTGGCAGCTTTTTATCTCTTTGTCATTTTTCATATTGTTTATCCCAATAGGCAAGAGCGATTTCTATTTCCCATTTTGCCAGTATTTATTGTTGTTGGTATTTGGGGGTGGTATGCTTGGTTGGAGCAATCAGGCAATCAAAACAATCGTTGGATACAGCGAGGTTGGAATTTCTTTTGGATCACCAACACCATCGTATTGTTGGTGTCGGCCAATATTTATCCAAAGCGAGCCAGAGTAGAAAGCGCATATCAACTGTACAAATACGGAGATGCACAGAACTTTATTCAGGACTTTGCTCACAAGGAAAGCAATCCACTTACGCCCAAGTTTTATGTTGGTTCATGGTCTGAGAATTATGCCTTGTCGATGAAGGACGATCGCAAGGCCATGGCTGAGGCACTGGATAAGGTGGAGAGAAAAACCAGAGGTCAATTGCACTACAGACGTTATCCCAATTACATTTTATTTTTCCAAGATGTAGACTTGGAGAATCGAGTAGAGGCTTGGAAAAAGTACTTTCCTCATTTGACATACTGCACACGGGTTGAACCCGGATTCTTTGATCAGATGTTGCACAAGTTGAATCCAGTCAACAGCTTGGAGAGTGTGACGATTTATAAAATCCCTAAGGAAGACATCAAAGCATTTTGATGTAATAGCCTTTTGGATCATCCAAAACAGATCGCAACAGATAAGGCGTTATCTCAGAACTTGGGATGGGATGAATCAGATTTTCCAATTCATCTATTCTACTGATAGAAGTTTCTTGGTCGACAAATGCCAAACCTTTTAATTCACCTTTGTGCACCCAAACAATTGACTTCATATCGCTTTTGGGACCCTTGCCGATGATTAAATACGAAGGTTCTTGAGCAATTCTTTTTTCCAAGGCAAACTGCAAATTGATATTGTGTGCATCAATTTCAATTTGAAGAGCCTCCCCTTGGAATGCATGCAAACCTATCCATCGGCCTTGAATATTAAAGTCTTCTTTCAATTCGTTGAGCCACTTGTAGGCTGCTTTCATGGAAGGAAAAGACTTGAGTGCTTTGGCAGCTTTGCCTCTCGATATCTGTAATCGATGAATTCCCTTTTGATCCATGAATGAAATCAAATGATATGAATAGGCTTTCCTTTTTTGTGCTCGATTGTATTTGGGGTAGTACTGTCTAATTGCGGCATCCTCCATCAAATTAGCCACCAATTCACAACCACTCAATTTGAATTCGATGTGTGCAATCTCTTGCAAAAAGTGTTGTTGTCTTTCCGTACCATCCGGTTGGAAATGCGACCGAACCCTTTTTTTGATGTTGTTGGACTTGCCGATATAGATGGGTACACCTTTGCTGTCTTTGAAAAAGTAAATGCCAGGAGTATTTGGTAGCGCTTCAAATTCCTCGTTGGGAATGTGATTGGGCAAAAAGGCATCGGCCATTCCGTGCTCCAACATTTCATGAATGAAAGTGAAACCATGTTCTTCGATGCATTTGTCAAACAAGATGGCTGTGGCTTGGGCATCACCCATGGCCCTGTGGGCCGCGTGATTGGGGATGTCGAAAAACTCACACATGGAACTCAGACCATATTTGCGATGTCCCGGAAATGATTTTCGCGCCAGCCTAACCGTGCAAAGTTTCTTGGGTTTCCATTGTATGCCAATGGCATCAAACTCGGCTTTGATGAAACTAAAATCGAAATTGACATTGTGCGCTACAAATACGGCATCCTTCAAAAAGTCAAAAACCTCATCGGCGACATCTTCAAAAGTTGGTGCATGTTTCAGCATGCTTTCGTTGATACCAGTCAAGGAGACAATGAAAGGAGGTATTTTCTTTCCTGCGTTAATCAGCGATTCATACCGATCAATTACCTTTTCACCATCATGCAGACAAATGGCAATCTCAATGATTGTCCCTTCGCCTGGCTGTGAACCCAAAGTCTCTATGTCGGTAATTGCAAAAAGCATTTGTATTAACTTTCCGGTCGCAAATAGAAGCATGAACGCCAATGAAAACAAGACTGATTTCGTTAATGTTAATAATAAGCACATTTTGTGGACAGGCCCAAGATGAGCAAGAGTATCAAGGCTTTAGTGTAGGTTTTAGATTGGGAACTTATTTGGCATCGAAAAACACCGCTAATTTTTACAATGGCTCTGGCTATTATACCTCAGGGGTTAATTATGCTGGAGTGGAGGCGTATACAATAGAAGATCGATTGAACCTTACGCCGCAACAAATTAGTCAGATCAACAATTACTTTAATTCAAGTAGTTTTCAAATTCCATACGATTCGAGTCCATTGAATATGCGGTACAATCCTGCCTTTTCAATTGGTTTGGATTTTAGATACCGCGTGGATCGATTTTCATCTTATATCTTACAGGTTCAAACTAGTAAATTGGTAGCTTCAGACCAGTTCACAGTTCAATTTATTGGGACTCCTCAACAACAGAATGCCCAGAATGATGTGCGTCTATTCAGCATCACAGGAAGTGAACAGCGCTTTCAAATGGCACTGGGTTATAGACAAGGTTGGGAAGTGAATGAGTTAATCGATTTCTTTATTCAACCTGGCATTACATTCTCTGGTTTGCGCGTCAACAACAATCAAATTCATATTGCGGATCAGAACTTTGATTTGTTCATAGGTGCTTACAATCCTCAGCAATTACAGAATTATACTCCTCAAACCCGAACGGGTTTCGGCGGAGGTTTGGGAACAGGCTTTGAATTTGAATTGGGCAATGGACATTCTTTTGATTTGGGATTTTATACGTATCGTGAGAAAATGAAACTCTGGGAGACTGAGTTTGTGGGTTGGAATAAAAGCTTAACGGCTACTTTTTATTATTGATTGAATTGTTAAATTAATTTTTAACTTCACCAAATGAAAAAACATACACTTTTTATTTGTTTTTTTTCAGTATTGTCTTTGAATGCTTTGTCTCAAAAGTCAAAGGTTCAGTTCCAATTGTTTGGTCACATCCAATACAATATGGACCAAATCAATTCTGAGAAAAATTCCTACTTTTCTATTGGAGAGCAAGACTTGTTCGTTACTTCACAACTTCATGAACGTATTTCATTTCTTGGTGAGACCGTTGTCAAGTATGATGCCTTAACATCGGCGAAATTTGCTCCATCCATTGAACGTGCTCAGGTCAAGTTTGATATGGATAATCACCACAGTATCATTTTGGGAAAAATGCACACGCCATTGAATTATTGGAATGATGTTTTCCATCATGGACGTTTGTTTTTCCCTACGATTGATCGCCCCAATGCGCTTAATACTCTTGTTCCTCTGCATACATTGGGGGTTCGTTTTCAAGGTCAGAACATGGGGGAATTGAACTTTGGTTATGATGTCGTTATTGGAAATGGAATTAGCTCAACAGATATTTATGATGTCAATACCAACAAAGCTTTTGCTGCGGGAGTTCATATCAAACCCTTTGAGGGTGTGCGTTTGAGCACATCATATTACAATGATTATTTAACATCTAACAAACCTGGTGTGCATAGCGGGCACTCGGGAATTGCCTCCAGTTACAAAGGAGCATTGAACTTTGAAATGTGGAGCGCTTCTGTTGCAGCATTTATGGAGAAATGGGAATTTTTGAATGAATTTGGTTACAACAAAACAACTACTGATACACTAGGAGTTGCCAGTAATCTCTCCAATTTTACCTATTTAGGAGTGAGAGTGAATGACAATTGGATTCCCTATTATGTGATTGATTTAACCAATATGTCTGATTACGATTTGCACTCGACGGCATCGGACAATTACAAGATGGCAGTGGGATGTCGATATGAGTTCAATGAGCGATGCATCGTCAAAGCCCAGGTGGAACAAATAAGAACTGGTATGGGTCATCAGCATAGCGCACATGAGAATAGGTACGATTTTAAATTTCAATTGGCATATGGATTTTAAGAAAGTACTGATCAGGTTAAGTTGTGTTATTGCATTGCTAGGCGCAGTGCAATGTTCTGATGCCCAGTCATTATTTGTAATAGGCAATGACATAGGGATGAAAGAAATTAAAATGGGCTACCTCAAGGAGGTGTATCAAGCAAAATATACCTTTTGGCCCAACAAGAAAAGTGTCCAAATTGCATTACCTGGAACACAATCCGAGGATGCAGTATCTGTCTATTCTCAAGTGTATGGAAAGTCTGTAAAGGAAGTGCAAAAATTTTGGTTGAGTATTGTTTTTCAAGGCAGGGCAAAATCGCCGAATTTCTTTGATACATCTAAAGAGATGATTGATTACGTGCAAAGGACACCCGGTGCAATTGGTCTGTTGAAGTCAGATGCAGGGGTGCCCAAGAACTTGATCATAAAATTGATTCCTTGATGAAGAAAGGTTCCAGTATATTCACGCAAGTTTGGTTGCCATATTCCATCATTATTATTCTTTTGATTGGTGTCTTGGCTTTCTATTATCCCAACCGACAGCGTGAAATTTTGGGACTATACAAAAAGCAAGAACTCAATCAATTGGCCGCGACATTGGGCAACAGTGTGGAAATGTCATTGGCAAATGACGATTTTGAAGCACTTCAGAAAACGATGAAATTGGTTTCCAAAACGGACCAATTGAGCGTTGTGGGATTGGTATTGTTGGACAGTAGCAAAGAACAAATATCTTCGGTCGTTATTCCAGATACAACCCATTATGAACAGGTGGTATCTGATACATTGCGTTATCTTTCAACGGAGAAAGATTTTGCCGTAAATGGAGTGCAAGGCAAAGTTTTTATTTCCATTTCTCGAGCAAAGCTGAACAAGGATGTGAGTAGTATCAATCGACCCATCTTTTTGTTCTTAACCTTTATCGCTGCGATTATCATGATTTTGGTTTATGTTTTGGCCAATTTGATTTCTACACCGATAACCCGAGTAGAGGAGTTTGCTGAATCACTGGCCAGAGGCAATTACAAGGACAGAATCCAAGAAGATTATTATCAAGCCAAAGAACTTTGGCAATTACAAGCATCTTTGCATTCCTTGGCTGATACGTTGGAAAGCCAACGTGCAGAGAATGTGAAGTTGACCTCTGGGTTGGAAGACGAAATCAAATTGAGATCTTCACGACTTATTATTGCATTGAACGATTTAAATGTCGCGCAGTCCATTGCAAAACTCGGAAGTTTTGAATACGATATCGAAGAAGACAGTTGGCACGGAAGTGAAAACTTGTATTTGATTTTAGGTATACAGAGTGCCTATCAAAAAGATTATGGCGGATTTGTTTCATTGGTTAATGCCGAGGACAAACAAACGGTAGAAAATATCTTCATCAATGCCAAGGACAATAAATCCAATTTCTCATTGGAGTTTAGAGTGTCAAAACCCAATTCCAATGAGTCCATATGGGTCAGTTGTATCGGACGATTTGTTTCGAATGAAGGAAAAGAAAAAATTGCGGGTGTAGTTCAAGACATTACTGAACGAATGCTGGCTCAAGAAGAGTTGAACAAATTATCATTGGTTGCTCGAAGTACCTCAAATGCTGTAATCATAACCGATCAGCATAAGAAGATTCAGTGGGTTAATGAGAGTGCTGAGAAAATTACGGGTTATACATTAGAAGAATTGAAAGGTGAAACACCCAAGATTTTCCAATGTGAAAAGTCCAATCCTGCTGAGCTTGCCCGAATCGGTCATTTATTGAAATTGCAAGAACCAGTGTGGGCTGAAGTTTTGAATAGGACCAAACAAGGACAAGAATATTGGGTTTCATTGAATATCGTACCCATTAAAAATAATCGAGGGGAGCACACGGGGTTCCTTGCTGTTGAAACGGATGTGACAGAAAGAAAACAATTGGAGCTACAGCGTGAGCAATACGTCAAGCAATTGGAAGATTCTCGCGCTGAGATTCGATCGATCAATGAAGGTTTGGAAAAGATAGTTGAGGAGAAGACCAAACACATTTCCAGTTTGGCATTATTTCCTGAACAAAATCCCAATCCAGTATTTGAGGTATTGATCAAAGAAAAGACAATTCGTTATTTCAATCCTGCCGCACGCAACACATTTGGAGAATTGGAGAATTTGAATTTCGAAGCGTTTTGTTCCATCATTAATCTAAATTTGAATGAGCTCAACATCAATGATCGTGTTGAGTTTGCATTTAAAGATTTGATTTTTGAGCGTAATATTTTCTTGCTCGAAGACGGCTGGGTTTTAAGAGGATACCTACACAACATTACTGAACGGAAGAAGAACGAAATTCAATTATCGCGTTTAATTGATCAATTAAAATTAGCAGAAAATGATCTTACGCTCAAAAC
>JBDLUK010000203.1:0-4783 GCA_039805365.1 Bacteroidota bacterium
ATAGATTGAGCCATTTCAACAGGTGTCTTTACTTTTTGGTCTGCAGTAATCGTTTTCTCAGCGAAAATATTTTGTGCAGGATTTTGAGTTGAAGTGTTCAACCAAGAAATAGCACCTACGGCAATTGCTCCTGCAACAACAGCGGCAGACCATTGCTGTTTAACTTTCAGTTTTCTTTTGGACTGAATTTTTTCCCAACTACCCGCAGGTGGTGTGGTTTCAGCCTCTTGAATACGTGAAATCCAATTTTCTTTTTTCATGATATACCTATTTTTTCCAATTTTTCGATCTTCTGTTGCAATCGAAGTTTGGATTTTAAAAATTGCGTTTTTGAAGTGCTTTCTGAAATGCCAAGTTGTTGGGCAATTTCTTGATGAGAGAAACCCTCAATGGCAAATAAATTAAAGACCGTTCTGTAACCCAATGGTAGTTCAGCAATGCACTTCAGTATTTCTGCAGTGTTCAGTGGGTTTAAAATGTTGTCAATTGAGGCGTCATGCACTTTTGACAGATCTGCGTTTTCGATGGTCCACATTTTTTTATTCTTCTTCAGGTGATTGATGCATTGATTTACCGTTATTTTCCTAATCCAGCCACCCAATGGACCTTCCTTTCTCCATGATTTAAGTTTGGTAAAGGCCAAAATCATGGATTCATGAAATACATCCTCAGCCTCCTGTTGATTGGGGAGATAACGCTTGCATATGGCGAACATTTGCCCTGAAAACCGTTCATACAAAAGCTT
The DNA here is from genome assembly GCA_039805365.1 of Bacteroidota bacterium. GTDB lineage: Bacteria > Bacteroidota > Bacteroidia > Flavobacteriales_D > Sanyastnellaceae > CAMCTV01. Next base: position 746 of record JBDLUK010000203.1, read on the forward strand.
TTCAGCTTTGGGGTTACCCAACAAACATTGCTCTGCCAATTCTAAATCAGTCATTATCATTCTAAAGATTTACAATCCTACAAAAAAGTTGCCCGACTTAACGAAAAAATGCCTTACGATTAACATCTAAATCAATGCGAAAAATATGTTTTCATTCATACATTTGCACGCTAACCCAAAAAATATGAAAAAACATTTACTAAGTTTATTTGCAATGGCTACCGCGATTATCGCGAATGCTCAGTGTAACGAAGTGATCATCTCTGAAATTGTAGAGGGATGGAGCAACAATAAAGCGGTTGAGATTTACAATCCTACAGGAACTGCTAAGGATATGACTGGATACGGTATCGTACGTTTTTCAAACGGAAGCGCTTCCTATGGGAATATCACATATTTTGATGGGTTGACCATTCAGCCTAACGATGTGTTGGTGGTTGTTCTTGACAAACGTGATTCCTTGGGTACTGGTCTAGAAGCTCCAGTATGGGATGAATTACAGGCGGCTGGTGATTTTTTTGCCAACCCAACTTACGACAATGGTGTTTGGGCGATGTACTTCAATGGAAATGACGCATTGGCTATTGTGAAAAACCAAGGTCAAACTTTGGTTGACTTGTTTGGTCGTATCGGTGAAGGTACAGGTTTCGGTGGATGGAGCGCATATGCTACAGATACAACTGGAGCTCCATTGTATGCTTCTCAAGACCATACAATGTTACGTAAGTCAAATGTTACATCGGGTATCACTACCAATCCATCAACATTTGATGTATTTGCGCAATATGATACTCTACCAGCCAACACTTTTGATAACTTAGGTTTCCACACATGCGATTGTGCTGCGGGTGTTAACGAAAGAGAGCAATTGCAATTGGCTGTTTACCCTAACCCAATCCAAAACGGAATGATCAGCATTGTTGCTCAATCAGGTATTGAGTCAGTTTTAATGTATGACATGAATGGTAGATTGGTTGCGTCACAATACAATGTGAACGACAGAATGACACGTTTCAATGCAGAAGGAATTTCTTCCGGTATGTATTGGATTGAAGCACGTATGTCAGACGGTAGTCGAATAAGAAAGAATTTGATCAAATAACCAAAAGGGGCGCAAGCCCCTTTTTTTTCCTTACGATTCAATGAAAAGTTTATTATCTATATTGTTTGTTTTCGTTTCTGTTACCGCTTTTTCTCAAATGCAAGGAGCTGTATCTGGAGTAGTGAAGGATGCTTTGACCAATGAGACCATCCCTTCAGCCGTAGTGGTTTGGGGGGAAAAGAAGGATCAGGGATTGGTCACAGATATTGATGGGAAATTTAAATTGCAAATGCCACATGGCAATCAAAAGTTGTATTTCTCTGCAGTGGGTTATGTAGAGCAAGTAGTGGACGTTATTGTCGGAAGCAGAGAAGCCAATGTTGAAGTGTTGTTGGTATTGCAGAATCAAAAAGAATTGGTAATCGTTACGGATTTGGCAGTGGGTAGAAAAGTTCCAGTGGCCTATTCGAATATCGATATGAAGCGAATTGATGAAGAGTTGTCAGGTCGTGAGATGGCCACATTGGCCAATACTACGCCAGGTGCTTATGCAACGCGTTCTGGTGGTGGTGATGGTGATGCGCGTGTAACGATTAGAGGATTCTCTGGTCCCAATGTCGCAGTAATGTTGGATGGTGTTCCTGTTAATGACATGGAAAACGGTACGGTGTATTGGAGCAATTGGTTCGGTTTGGATTTGGTAACCCAAACATCACAAATACAAAGAGGTTTGGGAGCTTCTAAATTGGTTATTCCTGCAGTGGGTGGTACGATGAATATCATCACACGCGGTATTGAGTCCAAAAGAAGAATCCAAGTCAAGCAAGAATATGCCTTTGGCGCATTTGGTAGAACATCCATCGGAATGAATACTGGAAAATTGAAGAATGGTTGGGCATTTTCATTTGCAGCTTCCTTGAAAGATGGAAAGGGTTGGGTGGATGGAACCGACACCCGCGGATTTTTTGGATTTTTCAAGGTTGAGAAAAAGCAAGGCAATCACTTGTTGAGTTTTTATGCATTGGGAGCGCCTCAAAGACATGGTCAACGTACCAGAACCGATGCGGTTGCGATGTACTCGCATGAGATGGCCAATGAATTAGGTGCGCCAACAACGTATTATCAGAATTCTAACAATCCCAATGCACCAATTTTTGAAGGTGGTGTGAATTACAATCCTGATTTGGGATATTTATCCCGATATGATTTATACAAAGGTGAAAAAATCAATGTCGACATCGCACGTCCGTATAATGCGCGACAAAATTTTTATTTCAAACCGCAAATGTCTTTGAAGGATGTCTGGAGTATCAACTCGCACAGTTTCCTTTCTACAGTGGCTTATGTATCTATAGGAAATGGAGGGGGATCAAGATGGCAGAATAATCCAACACCTGCAGATTACAACTACGATGGTACTTTGAATATTCAGTCATGGTATGATTCAAATAGGGGAGCAAAGATCCCATTGTTCAATGGTCCAGATTATAATATTAACTCACTTATTTCTCCTACCGAGCGTTATGTAGCGGGTAATTTTGTCAAATCAAGTATGAACAATCACCGTTGGTATGGGGCGTTGAGTACATACAGCAATGAGATCAATGAGAACTGGACAGTTTCTGGAGGGGTTGATTTACGTTCATACAAAGGAAGCCATTACAGAAGAGTAGAGGACCTAATGGGGGCTGACTATTACTGGAATCGAGATTCATACGATGCGAATAATCCAAATGTTGTTGCCCGCGAAGGAGATGTCATTGATTACAACAATGACGCATTTATCCGTTGGGGCGGATTGTTTGGGCAAGTAGAATACACCCAAAAGCGTTGGGTGGGATTTGTTAGTGCATCTGCAGCCTACACGGGATATAAGCGAACGGATTATTTCTTACCCAAACAAATTGAAATTGGCGGGAAATTGTACAATACCGGCTATGGACTACCGGACAATGCTGGAGAATTGTCACCAATTGATACTTTCTATGTAGGCAATCAAGCTGTTTATAGCGGAATGCCTGGTGCAGAGTATCAAACCACAGGTTGGTATTATCGACCTACGTTCACAACCAAGGCGGGTGTAAAGTATACAGTAGACGAAAATTTCTCTGTATTTGCAAATGGAGGTTATTTGGACAAAGCGCCACAGTTTAACCAAGTATATACCAATGCCAATGAGAAGTTCAGCAATATTCATAATGAAGTAATCGTGAGCACTGAATTGGGATTGAATTGGAAATTTTCAAAGCTGGCAATGAATGTAAATGCCTACAATACAATTTGGAAAAACAAACCTTACCCATACGGGTTATCAGTGCCCAATCCGCTTGATCCCTCATCTAACGTCAGTGTCAATGTTCGAGGAATGAATGCTCGCCATGCAGGATTGGAATGGGATGCCGCGTTGAAATTAACAGACCGCCTTACACTAGAGATGTTGGCTTCTTTTGCCAATTGGAGATGGACTTCAGGCGATACAATTTTTGTAACAGATGATAATGGTGATGTGATGTATGCCAATCCGGGTGAGCCTAATCCAATTCCATACACATTTGTTTACGATGCTCGTGGAGTCCACGTCAGTGATGCAGCGCAAACTCAATTTGGTGCGATGCTCCGTTATGAGTGGAAGAACGGTGCTTACATCAAAGGACGATATACCTATTTTGATCGCTACTATGCTGATTTCAATCCTTTCTTCCTGAACGGAGAGAATGCAGGAAGAGACTCTTGGAGAATTCCCTCATACGGGACAATGGAGATACACTCCGGATACAGCATTACGGACGCATGGAAAACCCGTTGGGATTTCCGCGCAAGTGTTTTTAATGTATTCAATGATTTATTTATCACTGATGCCCGAACCAACGATTCAAATGCTCTGTATACCCAAAAGAACAATGATTTTTCAGCCAACTCAGCTGGAGTATATGTGGGACAACCTCGTTGGTTCAGTTTATCTGTAACCGCAACTTTTTAAACAACGAAAATTAGTA
>JBDLUK010000204.1:0-6660 GCA_039805365.1 Bacteroidota bacterium
AAGTATCCATTGTTACCCACCAAAGTTTTCATCGATTGGCGTTGGTTGAATGGTTGCAATCTGAAATTCAAAAAGTTGTTCCAAAAGATTACTTGCAAGGCAAGAAATACAGACGGATTGCCTGGAAGTAGGGTTTGTGAAATTCGAAAAGTAATTAGTGATTCAATTCCCTTTTAGGGTATAATCGGGTACCCAAATAAATAAAAGGAAAGTATATCAGCAAACTGATCCAAAACCATTTTGGGTGAGGAAGAGCATAAAGGTTCATAACACCCAGAGCAGTAATTCCACCAGCCAAAGAAATGCGGGCACCGGTGATGTTTTTGCTGAATCTTGAAAGAATGAATCCGGCTCCATAACTTCCAATTGCGTAACCCAACATGATCCATAAATATGCGGATAATGGTTGACTGGCCATATAGTTGGTCAACTCAGGGCTCGAAACATCTAACCCTTTGGGCATCGGTTGCGCAAACGGATTAATACTTTCCAAAGTGCCAACAAGGAGCGCAAAGCAAATGGTAGCCAAAACGATATGAACGATATTGAGCAAACGGTCTTTCATATTTATCTGTTTTTAATACGATTAAAAATAGCCATCGTAGTACCAATAATCATAATTAGGCAACCCAACCAAAGAAGATTGATGGCTGGAAAAATCTCAGCACTGATAATCAACAAATCTTTCTTGCTGCTCTTGTGTTGCTGAATGGTCAGTGTAAGTGCTCCATCCTTTTCAATCAATGACATCAACATTTTAAAAGTTTTGGATTCAGCAGGAAACATTTGACCAATACCATTCTTGGTTGCCATGACAATGATGAGCTTTTCCTCAGTAGTGTTTTCTCGTAAGGTAACAAATGCTCTTTTTGCTACAACATCTTGAGGTAGTGATGCGGGTAGTGGACCAGCATCTACAATACTGTCAATTTTCATTTCAACCGTTTCAGTCAAAGGAATATTGACGCCTACACTTACTTGTCCGCTCTTGGCCTCTAAATAGCCTTGCTCATCCACGGCAGGTTCTTCCAATGCAACATATTTGATGTAGGTATACAAATCCTTACCCAATTCATGTCGGATGCTAGGCTCTCGTGAGTTGCCTTTGGGTGATTGTAGCACACTTGGGATCAGCTCAAATTGGAATGAACCAGGTGTTCCAGGCTGCCACATTTTTGCTTTTAATTTGATATCTTGACGCGGAGCAGGAACAACTGTCCAAAGCGAATCTTCTTGCCAATCTTTTAAGAAGCTATCTGATGCTTGGTGATCTTTCATAGAACGAAATACCATTCCTTGCATAGAGCGATATTCACCAGCCTTGTATTGAATCGGTAATTTTTCCAAGAAATTGATTTTCACTTTTAGGTGATCACCTTCCTTGTATTTGTCTTCGTATACAATGAAATAATCGCCCATCGCAATGGTATCCCCTTGAAGAATCATCAAATCCTCCAGGTTGTTGAACTCTTTATCGAGTTGGGCCACATTGCCTATTTTGTTCTCTGAGATGAAAAAATTTCGGGCAGTTGAAACAACAGCGCCAAAGATCAATACAGCAAAACCAATGTGCGCGATACTAGCGCCCAATGATGAGAATCCAGCTTTCCATATTTTCGACGCATATTGGAAATTGGCAAACGTTGCGAACAAAGTGGCAAAAACAAGAATTAAAATCGAAAAATCCTGCTCTTCGCTGAAGCTTGTTGTGAAATACAACAAAATTGTCACCGCCAAACTTCCACCTGCGGACCAGATCAAACGCTTGAGGATACTCGGTAAATCCGAAGATTTGTAGGAGAAGTACTGACCGATAGCAATCAATAGAAATAATAATATGCTCAATGGAATTTGAACCCGGTGGTAGGTGAAGAATCTTTCCGTATCAGAAGGGGCACTGAATTGGTGGTCAGCTAGGCGCTTGGCAAATTCCCAACCTGTGTTTTCATGCAACCAAACAAAAGCATTTTCAAAAGGAACCAAGAAGATATTGCCAACATTTACTGAGGTAACCACAGTGACATGAATCGACATTAAAATCAAAACAACAGAACCAATGAACATCCAAAACTCTCTACTAGAGATAGCCTCTTCCTCGTCTGGTGATCGGAAGTTTCTGCGGTAAGCAATCCAAAGATAAATGGCAGAAACAAACATGAAGATCAATGTGAGACTGGGCACCCATGTTCCTTCGCCAGGTAGCAAGTCTTTTGCGGTCGTTTCAGGTAAGGTCAATAGATTACCAATGGCGGCCAATAGTAGAATTGCACAAATTCCTAAATATGCTATGCGCAAAGGATTTTTGGGCATCATCATCCATGTGCTCAATGCAACATAGAAAAGCAAATAGACCAATAGTTGCGCAAGGATGCCACTGTCCACAAAGCTGTGTACGCTGCTATCACCAAGCACGCCGCTTCTTGTCAAGAAAGTCGAATATAAGACCAAAATAAAACTAGACAATATCAACACCAATGTGGTAAAGGCGGAGGTTGGCTTACGGCGATTGATCAATAGGAGATGCGCACCTCCAACCAATGTTAACCACGGAACCAAAGATGCATTTTCTACCGGGTCCCAAGCCCAGAATCCACCAAATCCAAGTGCTTCATAAGCCCATGCACCGCCCATCAAAATACCTGTCCCCAAAATCATGACGCCAAAAAAGGCCCATGGAATAGCGGGTCTCATCCATCCTTTGATATCACGTTTCCAAAGTCCAGCAATGGCAAAAGCAAATGGAATTAATGTAGAAGCAAATCCAAGAAATAGGGTAGGAGGGTGAATCGTCATCCAATAGTTTTGCAACAATGGATTCAATCCTTTTCCATCTTGGAAAGTCGGTAAGCTCAAGTAGTCTGGATTTTTAACCCATGGCAATTCTGCATTGCTCGCCATATCGCGAAGCAAAATAAATGGATCAGATCCAAATTGGAAATCACCAAAGTAAACGCCCAATAGCATCGAAGCCAAAAACACCTGAACACTCGCAATAACTGTCATAACGCGAGACTCCCATTCTTTGGCTGTACGAATGACAATGATAGATAGAATGGCATGCCAGAAAATCCAAAGGATAAAACTGCCTTCTTGTCCTTCCCACAAGCAACTGAAGATGTATTTCAGCGGCATGCTGCTGTTCAAGTGATCAAAGGCATATTTGTATTCGTAATGGTGATTCAGTAATATCCAAAGCATCATCACAACGATGCCAACAATGGAAATGATGTGGGTGTAATAGGCACGACGCGCCCACAATTTCCAATCTAATCCAGGCTGGTTTTCATCTTGGTAGTAAGCAATTGTTGCGCCCAAGGCACTGACAAAGGCCAAAACAACAAAAAAATGGCCCAAGACTCCGGGCCAAATGTGTTCGTTCAAATATTGTATCTCGTTCATTACTTTAAAGAATGTTGTTGCTCATTGTATTTACTGGGACATTTCATTAAAACGTAGTCCGCATGAAAACTGTTGTCTTCATTCCATTGTCCTTCCAAAGTAACAGATTCACTTTGTTCCAAACCCATGGGCTTTCCGTCTTTATGAATCAAATCAATCTTCTGCTTTTCTCCTGCTTTATCTGTGATATAAAAAACAGTTCGATTGGGATTGACCAAAGGGTCATACTCAACGCCGCTTGCTTTGTCAAAAGTTCCGATCACCTTTACGCGCTCATTCAAATGCTCTTTGGCTTCTGAAAATGTGACATTCTCGTTACTTGAAGCAAAAGTCATCACAATGATGGATGCAACAATGGCCAAAACGAGGATGAGAATAATCTCAGTTTTTTTCATCGTGAATCTCTTTTTCTAGTTTAGAAATCTTTTTATCCAAGCGGAACAAGTAGATGGCGATTCCGACGAAAATTATCACGGCTACACCCATCACAACTTTGATCTTTCCTGATTCAAAAAAAGTATTTTCAAGTCCATTGCTTTGCGCCATAATGGGCATTGCAATCATCATGAACAACATTACTTGAAGCGCTTTAACGACGGTTGACTTTATCATTTAATTTTTCAAATTTTAATTGTAACCTATAAATCCAATATCCCAACATGATCCAACCAATTACAGCAGGATAAAACACACTTCTCAATGAGCTGTCCAAGTCATATTTGCTGAAAGCAGGATTCCCACTCTTACCGGGATGAAGGCTATTGTCTGCGATACGAGGCATGACCATTAACAATACAATCATCAAGACAAAGGCGAAAATGTTGAAAACAGCAGAAATTCTAGCGCGTTTTATTTCATCATCAATACTGTTTCGAAGTAAGATGTAAGCCGCGTAGACAATAAATACAACCAAGGCGCCATTGAGTTGTGGGTCCTTGGTCCACCAAGTCAACCATGTGAATCGTGCCCACAATGAACCAGTGATTAAACCCAAAATACAAAACAACAATCCTACTTTAACCGATGCAACGGCAACCAAATCACTAGTTGGATTTCCGCGCATAGCTTTGATACTGGCCACAAATCCGATTCCCATCAAGAAGAACATCGTAAACCACATCGGAACATGCAACATGAGGTTTCTGATTGTTTCAAATAATATCGGCTGAAACGGGAATCCCCAAACTTGGTGTTCATCGGTCTTTACATTTGGTTGGATAGCGCCTTTCAATGGGGCATTGGAAATTATCGCTATTTCTTTGTTGATCAATGCGGTCGAAACATAGATTGATCCATCCACCTCATCGTTGACATAAAATGCAATGGCAGACGAAGGCAATGTGTCTGGCCACTGAATTTCAAATTGTACATGTTGGTTGTCCTTAATTTGAATCTCGTCTACACCCAAATATTGATCTCCAACAGCAACGAAGCACTGTAGATTGGGAGCTTGTTCCTGGAAATGGGTATTGTATCCTACAAATTCTACAGTCTGTTTGCCACGATGTAGCTCAGCTATACTGATGCCCAAACCACCTGGTACCAGAGGCACGGAGAAAGTTGCGATGAGAACATAAGTTAACATCAGAACCGTTAAAATTTTCCACCAATTTTTTTTCATACTTAATCTCTCCAAAGGTAAGGGTACAAAACGTTGGACAAAGCAAATGGAAGTACAATCATCATAGAAATAAGCATCCAACCCCAATCCGCATTTTGTTGGGTTTGTAGCACTATGGATTGCATTAACAATACTGAGGCAAACAAAATGGGAATCAAGGTTGCAAACCCTAGAATGGCCAATATTCCACCGGGCTGTTGAGTTTTTAAGCTAATGCCGTGAACAAAACTGAGTGTGATGCCCAAGGCGAGACTAATGGCGATAACAGCTGTGAGGATGAGCAAAGGAGATTGTCCTTGTACCCAATCCTGACCAAAGAAAAAAAGCATCAACACCCATTGCACTAAATTGATTAAAGCCAAGAAAAAGCCTGAATAAAGGCTCTTGATGATGATGTAAAGTCTAGGGCTGACCAAGGTGTATAAAAACAATTGTGAGCTTTTGCTGCTTCCATGATCATCTCTTTGAATGGTATAAAAGCCTGCAAACAAGATAGAAAGTATCCAAAATGTAACCAAATATTCCCCATCCACTTGTGATTTATTCATGAGATAAGCGGAGTAAATAGAACAAAGACCAAACAATAATATTCCAGCCAATGCGCTACGGTTTTTTAAATCCGTTCTCACAAAAAATAAAAACAGCTGAAATGCTTTTTGCATGGCGCAAAGATAACGTTGATTCAAAGGAATGGCTTGAACAAATTCGACCTAATTTTGTTATTCGATTATGAGAATTTTTATTGTATTAGTTTTTAGCTTGATTGCCTCATTAGGATGGGCACAAAGTGGAAAGGTCAACGGAAAAGTGTTTGACATCAATACCAATGAACCACTTTCCTTTGCAACAGTACTTCTTCAAAACACCAATTATGGAGCGGTTTCCAACGAACTAGGCGAATTCAATATTGAAGGTGTTCCACCAGGGTTATATAATCTTCAATGTTCATTCGTGGGTTACCAAATGTTTGTGATCTATGAAGTGGAGGTGACTTATGCAAGGTCTGTCAATGTTCAAGTGGGATTGAAACCTGATAGTTATGGTGTTACCCTAGAAATCAAAGGGAGCGGGATTCGCAACCAAGATGAATCTCCAGTTTCCGTTCGAAGTATCGGAACCAATGAAATCAAAAGGAATCCCGGCGGTAGTCGTGACATCTCTAAGGCAATAAGAAGTTTACCGGGTGTTGCTTCCATCCCTTCATTCAGAAACGATATCATCATTAGAGGAGGGGCCTCAAGCGAAAATAGATTTTACATCGATGGAATTGAAATTCCCAATATCAATCACTTTGCGACGCAAGGATCTAGCGGTGGCCCTGTCGGTATGATTAATGTTGATTTGATTGAAAAGGTTCAATTTTATTCAGGTGCCTTTCCTGCAATGCGCGGAAATGCTTTGAGTTCGGTTTTTGAGTTCGATTTCAAAGAAGCCAGAAAAGACAAGCGTGCTTTCAATGCCGTTTTGGGAACGAGTGACATTGGATTAACTTGGGATACACCAACTTCAAAAAACTCTGGATTAACCTTGTCTCTTCGCCGTAGTTATTTGCAGGGCCTATTTAGCGTTTTGGGGTTGCCTTTTCTTCCGACTTACAACGATTTAAATGCAAAATGGAAATGGGACATCAACAAGAAAAA
>JBDLUK010000205.1:0-2875 GCA_039805365.1 Bacteroidota bacterium
TATTACAGCACACCCAAAAGTGCGCAATTCGTGAATGGAATTTTGGATCAGATCATTCCCAAATGGACAAAGGAAGGAAAGATTAAAAAAGTGGGTCGAGGTCTTATCGAGTGAAAAATAAAAAATGCATAGCCGTTGTCGGTCCCACTGCTGGCGGAAAAACTGCACATGCCATTCAATTGGCACAGCAGCTGCAAACACAAATTGTATCATTTGATTCGCGTCAGTTCTACAAAGAATTGAACATTGGCGTAGCGCGTCCATCAACAGATGAACTTGCCCAAGTCCAACATCACTTCATCGCTTCACACAGCATCCATGATCCTATTAGCGCAGGCAAATTCGCTGAACAAGCTTGGCCTTTGTTATTGAATTTGCTCGAACAAAAAGACGATATTGTTTTGGTTGGTGGCAGTGGGCTTTTTTTAAAAGTACTTTTGGACGGCTTAGATCCCCTGCCCCAAGACGAGCAAATGCGCATTTCTTTGAATCAACTTCTTGAGGAAAATGGAATTGAAGAGTTGCAAAAAGAACTTCAGTTCAAAGACCCAGAATATGCTAGTCAAGTAGATTTACAAAATCCCCATCGCCTCATTAGAGCATTAGAGGTAATTCGACTTTCAGGTAAAAAATTCTCTGAATTACGCACCCAAAACAAAAAGTCGTTGCCCTTTGAAATTGAATACCATTACGTTCTACCTGAAAAGGAAATCCTTCATCAACGCATTGATCAAAGGGTTGATATTATGATGGAACAAGGTCTCATTGAAGAAGCCGACAGCATGTATTCGCTCAAAGACATTCAACCTTTGAATACAGTTGGATATAAGGAGTTATTTGAACACAAAGAAGGTTTGCACACCCTGTCAGAAGCAATTGAGTGGATAAAAATTCACACCAAGCAATACGCCAAGCGACAAATTACTTGGTTTAATAAAGAATTAAAAGATCAAGACTTTAAGTTGATTCAAACTCATTGAATCTGATTCAGTCTTTTTGCCGCTTCAATAAGTTCGTTGTCTTCTTTTGCAAAACACAACCTGAACAAACGCATATCTTTTTGTGACGGAAAAAATACAGATATGGGAATCAAAGTGACTTTATTTTCTATGGTCCACTTCTTGGCCAACTCGACATCACTCAATTCTGAATGGCCATTCCATTTTAACAATTGGAAATAAGTACCTTGAGTGAGTACCCATTCAAAAACACCACTTTGCATTGCAGACATCATCAAATCCCTTTTGGATTGATACATGGGCGAAATCTGATTATAACGGGAGGAATCCTCCATGTACTTTGAAAAAGCAACTTGCGTGGGTGTGTTGCAAGTAAAAACATTGAACTGATGTTGCTTTCTAAATTCCACCATCCAATGTTCTGGACCTATGGCATAACCCATCTTCCATCCTGTGGCATGGAATGTTTTCCCAAAAGAATAAACCAACATTGTTTGCTGACGAATCTCCGGAAAAAGCGCCATACTCACGTGAGGCCTATGATCAAAAGTGATGTGTTCATAAACTTCATCACTAATCAAAAACAAACCCTTCTCTTTGATCCAACCCGCCATTTTTGACATCTCGTCTTTCGACCAAACTTTTCCAGTAGGATTGTGAGGCGTGTTGATCATCACAAGTTTGGTTTTGCTGGAGTATGCTTTTTCCAAAGCCTCCCATGGAATTTCCCAATTGGGGTATTCCAATTCAACCCATTTCACAACACCCCCGTTCAATTCAATCGCAGGAGCATAGCAATCATAGGCTGGAGCAAATAATATTACTTCATCACCCGGTTGAATCAAGGCGCCAATGGCTGTAAATATTGCCTGAGAACCACCTGCAGTCACCGTAATCTCCGAAACCGGATTTACTTTCATGTGCCACAACATTTCCATCTTTCTGGCTATGGCCTCTCGCAACGCAGGCCATCCAGGCATGGGGGCATATTGATTGAATCCAGCAAGCATGGCTTGATTTACCAAATTCACCAATTCAACATCAATCGGAAAACCAGGGAAACCTTGACCAAGATTGATTGCGCCTTGCTCTTGCGCAAGTTGTGACATCACACTAAAAATAGTCGTCCCTAGGTTGGGTAACTTACTCGGAGGAAATTCAGGAGTTAAATGCATTTGAAATAATCAAATGGTTCCAAACATTGATCGCACTTGTACAAAGACTTACATGCTGTTGATCCAAATTGAGAAACCATTGTGGTTTGTAATGAAGAACAACGGGGACATTTCACATCCTTTCTCACACCCATGAGCAAACCTTTGTCAGCACTGCTGCCTTCGGGAGGGGCAATACCTGTCTGCCTGAGTTTTTCCCTCGCCACTTCAGTCATCCAATCGGTCGTCCATGCAGGTGACAATTGTGTGATGACCTTAACAGGTGCAACATGATAATCGGCCATACACTGTAGGACATCTTCTTCAATGGCCTTCATCGCTGGGCATCCACTGTAAGTTGGTGTAATGACAATCTCAAGTTCCCCCGCTTCATCGAATCGAACATCCCGAACAATTCCCATCTCAACAACATTGAGAACGGGAATCTCAGGATCTTCAACTTCGTCAAGATATTTCCAAACCTGCTCTAGGCTTACCATTGACTATCGGGATATAGGCGAGGCAAATACTGCATTTCCGCAAGCATAAAACCAAAGCCTTCTGTATGCTTGCCCTGTTTTCCGCCTGTTTGCATCCACACGTCCTTGGGAACCGCAATATTGGCTTCCGCAAATACAGCTGAAGTAATTCTGTCAAATGCTTCAAATAACTGGGCTACGTCCACACCTACTCCATCATTCAAAGCTTCGATTTCCTGAGGTGACGGACGAAACATCTCTCCAGTATATGTCCATATCTCGT
>JBDLUK010000206.1:0-3025 GCA_039805365.1 Bacteroidota bacterium
TTGGTTTTGAACGATATGGGAAACAGTGATTCCATTTGGGTTAGAGTAGAGAATCATTTTGCCGAAGCCAATTACTCGCACAGCATTCCTGGAACGAATTGGAGATTGAGTGGTGACCGCATGTATGAAGTTCATTTTTCGGATACAACAGGTATCGATATCGCTGCGCGAATGAAATTCCAAGCCAACAATGCAGCGCGATATGACACTTTACTTTTTGCTGATTTAAATGCCAACGGTTTAAACGAAGACAGTTTGCATTTGATGTACCGACCTTTTGTTGGTGGGGAATGGACGTTGTATCCTTATGCAACTGTCAATACCATGGGTAGCGCGCTCAATGGAACGGGTCGCTTTGATATCACCAAGTTGTTGCCGGGGCAATACACCTTTGGTTTTCGCTCGGGCACTATAGGCGTTTTTGAAGAAACAATTCCAAATAAGACAGCTTTATGGAAGCAAATGGGAAATGGATTAGAGTTGATGCAAGACCTTAATTCAATTGCGATATTTACTTGGGACGGAAAAGAATTGTTGACTCGGAAGAATGTCAAAAAAGGCGAAGTAGTTGATATATCGTCATTCGCCAAAGCACTCGTCAAAGGAATGGCGGGAGATCAGGTACAAGTTCAAAAAATAATATTACATTAAGATTATGAAGATCATTTGTATTGGAAGAAATTATGCGGATCATGCCAAGGAGTTGGGCAATGATTTGCCCACAGAACCTTTGTTTTTTTGCAAACCAGATTCGGCCATTTTGCCCAAGGGCAATCCATTCTTTATTCCAGAGTGGACCAATAATGTGCACTATGAAGTGGAGTTGGTTTTCAAAGTAGATCGTTTGGGCAAATACATTCAGCCTGAGCATGCGATGAAGTACATCTCCGCTTTCAGTTTGGGCATCGATTTCACGGCTCGTGATATTCAAGATCAAGTGAAGGCAAAGGGGCAACCTTGGGAGAAAGCCAAGGGATTTGATGGTTCAGCTGTGGTCAGTGAAGAGTGGATGGATATCGCGGAATTTGATGCGGAGAATCTTACTTTTGGCTTGAAGAAAAATGGTTCTTGGGTACAACAAGGAAAGGTGTCGGATATGATATTCAAATTGGACACCATTGTATCATATGTAAGTCAATTCATGACTTTTAAAATTGGTGATTTGATTTATACAGGAACGCCGGAAGGTGTTGGACCTGTTGCCAACGGCGATGTTTTGGAAGGTTATATTGGCGACAGAAAAATGTTTGAGTTGAAGATCAAGTAATTCTTGTCTGGATTACTGCTGAACAAAATCGATGACCACTTTTTGGGCATCGTTTTGTTTTTCAATGTTTGGAAAGTGCAATGTCAATTGAGCAGGATTAACGCCGGCAGAAATCAGCATGCGTTGCACTTCGAGACTACGCTCACGCGCCAAAGTTAAATTGTTGTTGGGATTGGCATCGTCATTGGCGAAACCTTTGATGACAATTTTCCATTTCGGATTGCGGGTCAGAATATCAATGACCTCATTGAGAATCATCAACGATTCTGAGCTGATGGAATACTCTTGCTTTTTGAAATGAATCATCACATCATCCGGCACATCAAAAGTAGTGGTGGGGGTGTAGATCAATTCTTCAGAAGAAACCACAGCATTGAGGTTTTGCGACTGGTTGATGATGTTGACCATCGCTTGCAATTCGGCCACTTGTTTTTCCAATGCGATGATGCGGTTCAGAGGAGACTGTAACGAATCAATTTTACTAAGTAAAAGATTCAAGGTGGCTTGTTGCGCTTGAATCATGGCTTCCAAATCCACTTGATTGGACTGTAAGAAATTCAGAGAAGAAAGGTCCTCAACAAAGATCGGTTGTTCCGCGTTGTATTGAAATAGATCGAGATAAATTCCCTCTTTGAATTCGAAGAAATTGGTATCCGATTGGCTCCACCCCAGTGTAGTCATGAAGAACAACAAAAGAGTGGATGCAAATTTCATTATCCGTTGGTATTTCTTGGATTTCTGTTTTGCAACATCGGGACAAAGGCACATTTGCCGTGGCTTTCGATGATGAATTCACCAGAAGGATCTTCGTGGATAACAAGCATCGATTGTTCGGTTCCATGATCAAATGGCATGACCATACGGCCACCAGGTTTGAGTTGAAGAAGAAGTTCTTCAGGAATTTCAGGAGTTGCACAAGTGATGATGATACGATCGAATGGAGCAAAAGACGGTAGGCCTTTGTAGCCATTGCCGTAGGTCAAGTGCGCTTTCACTTTCATTTGCGCCAGCAGGTTTTTGGAAAAATCGTGAAGCGATTTTTGTCTTTCGATGGAGAAGACTTTGGCTCCCATTTCGAAGAGTACAGCCGTTTGATATCCAGAGCCAGTGCCGATTTCGAGGACTTTCATACCCGATTGCAATTGCAGCAATTCGGATTGCGTTGCCACAGTCATGGGCGCTGAGATGGTTTGTTCGACACCAATGGGGAAAGCCATGTTTTCGTAGGCATATTCCACGAAAGCCGATTGCAAGAAGAAATGGCGCGGTACGCGATCCATTGCTTGCAAAACATTATTGTCCTTAATCCCCAACAGAGCCAGCTCACGCATCAAGCGTTTGCGCATCCCTTTGTGTCTAAAATCATCCACCAACTGCATAGTACGAAGATAGGGAGAAGAGGAGATGAGGAGATGAGGGGATGAGGGAATTTAATTCACAAGA
Organism: Bacteroidota bacterium; assembly: GCA_039805365.1. GTDB lineage: Bacteria > Bacteroidota > Bacteroidia > Flavobacteriales_D > Sanyastnellaceae > CAMCTV01. Next base: position 2,711 of record JBDLUK010000206.1, read on the forward strand.
GGGTGTTTTTAGTTGGCTCTAGTGCCTAATTTACTTTGTAGATGCAGTCTTTCAGTTGCCATTTCACCCCCGCTGATTCTACTGTAACATCAAGTGCTACACGATCACCTGATTTTATTTCATCAAATAAACGGATTGCGTCAGAAGGTATTTCACCATTTAACGATTTGAAATCAAATGAATGATTACCTTTTAAAATAGTTATGGTCATGTTAGTGATGGTGATTTTCTGGGGAGTATGATTGAGTTCTGGACTGTAAAGTGAAAAGACAGATGATGAGGTAATTAGTTCACCTCTACTGATTGTATTGGAAT
>JBDLUK010000207.1:0-2556 GCA_039805365.1 Bacteroidota bacterium
GATACAAAATCGTTGGCGTCCTTTTGAAGCAAGTAACTCACTTCTTGCGCTGCTGTTCCGGCGTCTCTAACATGCAGTACGGGGAAATCTGCATGTGGATCTATTTTAACAGCGGTGTGCACCTTGGAGGTCGTTGCACCTCCAATGAGTAAAGGAATATTGAGCTTTTTACTGCTGAGTAATTGCGCCATCTCCGTCATGATTTCTAATGATGGTGTAATCAATCCGCTCAGACCAATGATGTCAACTTGGTGTTCAATGGCGGCTTCAATGATTTTTTCATTGGGTACCATCACACCCAAATCTATAATTTCATAACCGTTGCATGCCAACACAACTCCCACTATGTTTTTGCCGATATCATGAACATCGCCCTTGACTGTTGCGAGTAGTATTTTCTTTCGTTGTCTTTCTCCGTCATTTTTTGCAGAAGCAAGTAACAATGGCTCGAGTATAGCCACAGCCTGTTTCATTACGCGAGCACTTTTTACAACTTGAGGCAAGAACATTTTTCCTGAACCAAAATATTCACCTACTATATTCATACCCTTCATCAAGGGTCCTTCAATGATGGTGAGCGGGCTATCATATGTGGCAATGGCTTCCTGAATGTCATCGTTGATGTGTGCAGTTTTTCCCTGAACCAACGCTTCAATCAAGCGCGTTTCCAAAGAAATGGATTTTCGATCTACTACCGCTTCTTCACTGATATTGTCGGATTGGTTGTTTTTTGCATAATCCAAAAGCCTTTCAGTTGCCTCGTTGTTTCTGTTCAATACAAGATCCTCCACCCACTCTTTGAGCTGCGGTTCTATGTCGTCATAAATGACAAGTTGTGAGGGGTTGACAATACCCATGTCCATACCGTGTTGTACGGCATGATAAAGGAAGACACTGTGAATGGCTTCGCGAACAACGTTGTTTCCACGAAACGAAAAAGATACATTGCTAACACCCCCTGATACCAGTGCGTGGGGAAAGTTGTGTTTGATCCATTGGGTAGCTTTGAAGAAATCTACGGCATTGTTGCGATGTTCTTCCATCCCTGTTCCGATAGGAAAAATATTGGGATCGAAAATAATATCGTGTGGGTCGAAGTTTATTTTTTGCGTAAGCAATTGATAGGCACGGGAACAAATTTCAATTCTCCTTTCAAAAGAATCTGCTTGTCCAATTTCATCAAAGGCCATGATGATAACAGCAGCTCCCATTTTTTGAAGCAAAATGGCTTTTTCGATAAAAGCATCTTCACCATCTTTTAAACTGATGGAGTTAACAACTCCCTTGCCCTGAATACAGCCCAAGCCCGCTAGAATAACCTCCCAATTTGAGGAGTCAATCATGATAGGAATTTTAGCAATATCCGGTTCAGATGCGATGAGATTTAAAAAATGAACCATTGTCTTTTTTCCATCAATCATGGCCTCATCCATATTGATGTCGATGATTTGTGCTCCGCCCTCTACTTGCTCACGAGCAATGGTAATTGCATCATCCCAACGTTGTTCCTGAATACAACGCAAAAACTTTTTGGATCCTGTAACATTGGTTCTTTCTCCGACATTGACAAAATTGGAATCTTGTCTGATGATCAGAGGCTCTAACCCTGAGAGAATCAATTTATTTTCGTTGTTCATGAGCGCGCGTGTTGTTGGTTGAGTCCTGCGATAGCGTGGATATGATGTGGTGTTGTTCCGCAACAACCACCAAGTATTTGGACATGTTCTTCTGTTACGTAGGGTCTTACTTTTTCAAGCATGGTATCGGGTGTTTCATCGTATTGTCCCAAAGCATTGGGTAGTCCAGCATTGGGATAAGCACTGATAAAAGCAGAGGAGTGCTTTTTGAGTTCTTTGATATAAGGTAGCAATTGGTCTGCTCCCAAGGCGCAGTTGAATCCGATGCTGAAGAGCGGAAGATGCCCAAGAGAAATGGCAAAGGCTGCTGCAGTTTGACCAGACAAAGTTCTACCTGCTGCATCTGTGATGGTTCCGCTTGCCATTAGTGCGATATCTCCATTGGGATTATCCTTGGTAATGGCTTGTAGCTTGTTTACCTCAAGTACTTCTAGAGCGGCAAAAAATGCTGCTTTGGCGTTGAGTGTGTCAAAAATGGTTTCGATAAGGATGGCATCAACACCGGCCAAAATGAGCGCATTGATTTGTTCGAAATACGCTTCTTTGAGTTCATTAAATGAGATGGCACGATAGGCAGGATCTTCCACCTTGGGCGATAGTGAAGCTGTTTTGGATGTGGGCCCAATGGCTCCTGCTATATATTTTTTTATTGTTCTTCCATGCTTGGCATAGTAAAACTCGCGGGCATCTTGAGCACATTTGACTGCAGCACGATTCACCATTTCAATACAATCGGTCAACTGGTAATCTTCCATTGAAATGCGCTGGGCGTTGAAGGTATTGGTTTCTACAATATCTGCTCCCGCTTCAAAATATTGAAGGTGAATTTCGGTAATGATATCGGGTCGTGTTACACAGAGTAAATCATTGTTTCCTTTTAGCGGAATGTTATGATGCGCAAAGTGATCTCCTTTAAAGT
>JBDLUK010000208.1:0-8548 GCA_039805365.1 Bacteroidota bacterium
GCACTTTCGTTGATCTCCGTTGCAACAGAATGTGGATGGGTGGCTCGCAATCCAACATAAACCAACGCTCCAATGACAAACAATCCTAAACCGAGCTTAATTCCTTTTGACATAACCTGACTTATTAAATATTTCTTATTTCAATTATTTCTTTTTCTCTGACTTCTTCTTGGGATTGGCCTTGGTGTCCAATGGCATTTGATCATACTCGCCGTTTTGCAAAATCTCAACTGCCTTTTTCAAGGCTGGATTCAAATCATTGATAACGGCATAGAACGCTTCGTTCTCGTACAAATCCCTTGCAACCAAAGCTTTTGATCTCACCAAAATCGCATGGCGACTTGTCTGGTAACCTTTTTCATTAAACACAACCTCTTTGGCTACCGCCATATCAATCACTTTCTGCTCTTCCGCTGCGGGAATTTGATACTTCGTTACAAAATCATTTACAGTGGGATACGCTGCCAACAATTGCTCTCTTTGCGCATTGACATATGTTAAAGCCCATTCGCTTTGCACACCAACACGGATGATATCGCTGAAATATCGACTATTCTGAGTAGTATCCAATGGAACAAATACATCGGGCATAATACCACCACCACCGTATACAGTGCGTTTGGAAATTTGAGTAGCAAATTTTAATGAATCTGGAAACTGAATACTGCTGGCACTAAAAAACTCACCACGCTCCAATCGCTTGGCATAGTCTTGATAGTAATCATCTTTGCCTTCTTCATATGGTTTTTGAATACAACGTCCAGCAGGTGTAAAATATTTCTGAACGGTAAGACGAACTACTGAGCCATCAGGCAAAGACACCGGACGTTGAACCAAACCTTTCCCAAAACTTCTGCGACCAACAATCAATCCACGATCCCAATCTTGAACAGCACCACTTACAATTTCAGAAGCACTTGCTGATGATTCATCAATCAAAATAATCAAACGTCCCTCTTCAAACCCACCTTTCAATCCTCTTCTCGCTGTATAATCTTCTCTCTTGAAGGCCCTACCCTCTGTATAAACCAACAATCGATCTCCACTGATAAACTCATCGCCCATTTCAATAGCAGCGCGCAATAATCCTCCGCCATTGTCCTGCAAATCGATAATCAAATCCTTCATTCCCTCACCCTTCAACTCTAAAATTCCCTTCTTCATCTCCTCTACTGTAGTGGCCGCAAAGCGACTCACCTTGATATAACCAATCTCTGGAGCTACCATGTAGGACGCATCTACGGAATAAATCGGAATCTTATCGCGGGTAATATTGAAATACAAAATGTCCTTTACCCCTTTTCTTTCGATTCCAACCTTAACAATGGTACCCTTGGGACCGCGCAACTTGGAAAGTACATCGCTGTTCTTGATACCAACACCCGCCATCTTGGTTCCTTCTACCTCAACGATTTTATCACCCGCTTTGATTCCCAATTTCTCCGATGGGCCGCCTTGAATAGGCTCAACCACCATAATTGTATCATGCAGAATATTGAATTGAATACCAATACCATCGAAGCTGCCTTGCAACGGCTCGTTGGCCTCCTGAACTTCTTCTGCGGAGATATAAGTCGAATGAGGATCCAACTCTTCTAGCATGTGAATGATTGCTTTTTCCACCAATTCCTTGGAGTTGACAGAATCAACATACATCAACTCTATACTTTGCAACAAGTAAGCAAACTTATCAGTGGTTTGTTGTGTTGGCTTGTTTTGTGCGATTCCCGAACCACACAATATCAACAACGCTGCAGCAAGAATTAGTCTTTTCATGCAGTAAAAATACGAAAACAAGATGCAAACTATCGTACTACGATAATCGAGCCCGATACTTTTTGTATTTCTTTATCAAAAACCGATTTCACTCGCAAAACATAGGTGTAGACTCCGTCCGGAACATAATACTCTCCACCTTGATGAGATCCATCCCAACAATCACCAAATTCATTGGTCTCAAATACAACTTCACCATAGCGATTAAAAACAACCCAATTGAAACGATCAATTTGCACTGCATTACCAACAGGACCTATGCAGTCATTCACGTTATCACCGTTAGGTGAAAAAGAATTTGGAATATAATAGCCGTAGATCTCGCGCACAGTATGAAGCGTAATGGTATCATTGGCCTCGAATGACATCATTATTTCTTCAGACTCCGGTGATGGACTAATAAAATTGTCCTGAGCTGAACTCCAATTTTTAAAGTCGTAAAAATCATTAATCGTAGATGAAAATGTAACAGATACTCCATTCTCTACTTCAAATTGGAAAGAATAATTACTGCTTCCTCCGCCTGTAGCAATGGCTTGAGCCGTGTAAGGTTCGTCAACAACAACAGTAATCAAACTATGGGGAATTTCATAGAATACCGCAGTTATGGTATCCTGCTCTGTAACCATAAAATTAACCGTACTAGCTGTTGTATTTGGATTCAAAACAATTCCGGATGACTGCCATTCTACAAACGACGTCCACGGAGCCAAAGTCAATGCACCAACGCTGTGATTCTCACCCTCCGCCCAATCATAGGTGACTGGCAAATTGAAAACTTCAACGCCATCCACAAAGACCTGTCCGATGTTCATAGGGGTTTTTGTTATGGTTACCAATTGATGAGGAGTGAAATTATAATCAACTGTCAAAGTATCAGCAGAGCAAACAGTAATGCTCGTGATTGGATTGTTTCCATTTGGATCAAAAGAATACATCGTTGAATTCCAGTTTAAGAAATCATACCAATCTGCTTCAAAAGCCTCTAGATCTAATGCAACTCCTGGAGGCAACATCAAGCTTTGTGGATAAGTAGCATAGTTGTTACCATTCACAGAAAACCCACCTGCATCAGGGTAGGGAGAAGTAAACACCACTTCAACCATGCCTGCTGGCAAAGAAGTGAAATTCACTTGTATAACAACATCTGAAGTCACCGACATTGTCGTGTTTATCGCACCTGTATTAGCAATCACAGCATTACCCGAAACAATTTCCCAGTCAATAAACAATCCGCAGGGACCATTTTCAAGCGCCGCTAAATCAATTACATCCGTAGACAAAAAAGTTCCATTGAATGAGCTTGCAGCGACACCCTCGATTGTAGCGCTTCCAGTTCCGGTAACTTGAATGGTAACAGTATAAACCGGAAGAAGGACTGCCGTCAAAGTATCATCCAAACATGTGAAAAGATTCAACTGCACTGAATCTTGATCGGGCATCAAGGCCGTGAAATTCGATTCCCAATGATCGAATACAAATCCAGCATTGGGCATAGCTTCAACAGTAACTGCAGTACCTGCATTTTCGGTCATTGTGACTGGTAAAACCGTTTGTAGATTACCATTCCAGTCTATATTCGCAGACAATGGAGGGTTGCTTGTTAATACAAAATTAACTGATCCTGTATTGCCAGTTCCAAACTGTGCTTCAATGACAGCATCCGAACCAATCACCAATGTAGTAGAATCGTTGGTTGGATCCGCAAATACTGCTGTACCTGAAACAACAACCCACTGTATGAAATCACTACAAGATCCTGTTCCACTCGGTATAGCGACAATATTAATCGGCAAATCAACCGTATTACCACTGAAGAATGTTCCTTGATATGGTGCATTGTTCACGTCGATGGCTGTTTCTTCCAACATCACTGAACCAGGCCCCGAAATCTGAACAGTCAACGTTTGTTGGGTAACGTCATAACAATCTTCCATTCCCTCAATAATGTCCGTATTGGATGTCTGCTCAGGACAGCGCGCCAAAATAAAATTTCGCAAATCTTGGACATTGCTCTGCCATTCGGCCATAGTTCCACCCCAACGCACAACCTGACGAGGCATCTCCGGCTCAATCACAGCAATCATACTATCGAGGACAGATATCATCGTTTGGCAGGAGAAGATTCCGTTGGAAAGTTCCGCATACCGCTGAACATAATCTGCCAAGAAATTGGGATTGTCAAACAAGGCATTTAAAATAGGAACGTGTCCTTCTCCTCCTACATCGCCCATCCCATCAATTTGGCAAGGGTCTGCAGTTGGGGCCGTTGATGGAACTCCTGTATAATTTACATAATGACCAAACGTAGCATCGTTATCCCACAATGCATATCGCCATCTCCTAGCATCACCATTGGGATTGTAACCTCTCCACCATTGGGTATTCCAATTTAACCAGTCCGTACAAACTGAATATCCGTTGAGTATGAAATAATCTATCAAACTCATGTGGTTGTATTGTGTTAACGCATAATCATAATTAGCAGGAACTGTCATGCTATTCGTTGTGATAAAGTTTCTCAACGTATTCCAATTATTCGTAGCGTTAAATGCTGGAGCCGCATCATATTCAGCCCAAGTTCCGCCCCAAGTTTTCAAATAATCTATTTGACCTCTGTCTTGGTTATAATATTTCGACGTGTAATCCGTATCATCAATTTTCTCGCGCACCTCATACACTCCCCAATAGTTTCCGTTTAGGTAAACGATACAACTTCTGGTTGCTCTTTCATCCAAATGTAAATCACCTAAGATGGACAATTGGCAAACGTAAGCATCTCTGATATGCGCTCCACCATTGGAAAATGGATAGTTGTCATTGGCGGCAGCCTTAAATATCAATCGATCATAATCGTCTCTGTTTCTCTCGGGGAAAAGTGCATCTTGCACGGTATGGTCATACCCCAACTCATCCCTACCGATGTAGTCAAAGCCTCTCTGTCCATATGCATTGGAGTCATTACCATGCTCATTGCTATCACCGTGATTTTCCGTTATGAATGTTCCACCCGCATTAAAAAATTCAATTGTAGTTAGTCTATTGTTTCCTGCACCCGGCCATTGACCATTCATATTATTTCCAGAAACAGATACCGTTAGAATGGAATGATTGTCAGCGCCAAAAAAGTAAGTATTGGTTTCCACAAGACTGGGAAGGACATTGGGATTTGGAGAGTAAACGATTGCTCGCAACACCTTGGTTGTTGAGATGTTGATAGGACCAGTGTAAAGTGTACTAGTATTTGAAGGAGCAGTTCCATCCAACGTATAGTAGATGGTTCCTCCGGGTTCTAGCGATGCCAAATTGACATTGATTGGATTGGGATAATATCCCGCTTGAAGGTCCATGGTTGGAGTGGCTGCATAACCTGTCGAACCCGTTGCTGGATTTGCAGCGTTCTCTGACGGATTGGTTAAAATTGCCCAAGTCGCAGATCCGTTTGGAACACGACCCCATGAGTGATTGGATTGATTAGGTGTCATCGAATCAAAATCATACGATTCGAGGACTGCACCACCAGAATTGGAGAACACAATCTCCTCTCCCGCGGTTTGATTCACTTTAAAATTGGCATTCAAACCACCAAGAAAATTGGGCTGATAACTTCCTCTTCCAGTTAATAGAACGATGCGGTAACCATTCGCAGGAACTGTAGTTCCCGCAGGAAAAGCCCACTTCTGAGGATTGGCAGCATTGTCGCTTAGCCAATATCCGCTAATATCTACGGCTGTTCCAGATGGATTATAGAACTCCACCCAATCCTCAAAATTGTTTCCTCCTGACGGAATGTTGTAATCACTGTAATTGGCTATACAAATTTCATTGATCATAACTTGGCCCATGATTCCAGTTGGGAATAATAAAGCCAAGATCAAGTATATTAGGTTTCTTTTCACTGCAGGTTATTTGTTTCAAAAATAAAGACAATTATCAGGAAAAATAGTTGCAAGATTTCAACGAAAAAGAATAATCGTGTACTTTTGACACGAAGGTTAATCCAATGAAAAATACATTTATCATCTCAATCGTCGCTTTTTTGGCCATTTCATGTGCCACACAGAAAGGTGATGCCACTGCTACAGCGCAGGTAATAAGCTCAAGTGAGACACACGTCATTCGCCATCCTGAATGGGTGAAAAATGCTACGATATATGAAATCAACGTTCGTCAGCACACTCCTCAAGGCACATTTCAGGCGCTTGAAAAAGATTTAAATAGATTGGATTCTCTTGGAGTTGACATTTTGTGGTTGATGCCCATCAATCCCATTGGTGAACTGAACAGAAAAGGTTCATTGGGAAGTTACTACAGTGTTAAAAATTATGTTGGTGTTAATTCTGAATTCGGCTCTTTACAAGATTTCAAACATTTCGTGAATGCAGCACACTCTAGAGGGATGAAAGTAATCTTGGATTGGGTAGCCAACCATACCGCTTGGGATCACCCATGGGTAACCGAGCATCCAGAGTGGTACACGCATGATGCAAACGGGAAAATTGTTCCTCCAGTTGCTGACTGGTCTGATGTTGCTGATTTGAATTACGACAACAAGGACATGAGAAAGGCCATGATTGAATCCATGAAGTTTTGGGTTAAAGAATGTGACTTAGATGGTTACCGTTGTGATGTTGCCATGCAAGTACCTACTGATTTTTGGGATCAAGCACGTGCCGAATTGGATGCCATCAAACCTGTATTCATGCTCGCAGAAGCTGAGCAGAAAGACCACCATTTGAAAGCATTTGACATGTGCTATGGCTGGGAATTTTTGCATTTGATGAATGGTATTGCCAAAGGAGAAAAAGCGCCTCAGGATATCGACACATACATGGAGAAGGTAAACAGAGAATTCCCTCAGTCTACGATCCACATGTATTTCACAACCAACCATGATGAAAACACTTGGAATGGAACTGGAGGGGAACGATATGGTCAAGCGCGCAACATGTACGATGTGTTGGCCTTCACCATTGGCGGAATGCCCTTGGTGTATTCCGGCCAAGAAGGAAATGAGCAACATAAAAATGGCCTTCCTCACCGTTACCGCTTTTTTGACAAAGACACCATTTCGTTTAATCAATATCAAAACGAAAAACTGTACAAAACGCTCCTCAAAGCACATCACGAAGTCCCCGCTTTGTGGAATGGTGCTGATGGCGGTAATTTCAAAAGAATTTACACCAGCAATAGTAAAATTTACGCTTACAGCAGAACCAAAGGAGACAGCCAAGTGATAGTCATGTTGAATTTCAACCCCGCTCCGCAAAGCACTTCATTTACCGATGCGCTTCCTGAGGGAATCTTCAATAGTATTTTTGACAACAAAGCCTTGGCCTTGTACGCAACGGGGAATGTTCAATTGCCTGGTTACGGTTATCAGATATTTGTAAAAAAATAAATGTCACTGCATATTGGAATAACCGGGGGAATAGGAGCAGGGAAATCTACAGTCTGTAAAATATTTCAATCCCTTGGTATTCCTGTCTTTGATGCGGATACCGTTGCCAAAAGCGCATATTCTTATTCAGCAATAAAATCCCAAATCGAATTCGAGTTTGGCGATGAAATATTCGTTAATGGTAACATAGACACCCAAACAATGGGTAAGATTGTTTTTTCAGACCCTTCCAAACTGAAGAGGCTAGAATCTATTATTCACCCCTATGTTCATCAAAAATGGATGGAATTTGAGGCTACCAATAGCCAAGCTCCGTATATCCTACGAGAGAGCGCTTTACTCATTTCATCGGGTAGCTACGTTCATTGCGACCACGTAATCTTGGTGCGAGCCAAAAAAGAAACCAGAATTGCACGGGTACAGAAAAGATCCAGTTTATCGCAAAGCGAAATCGAAAAGCGAATGGCCTTGCAAACCAGCGATGACGAAGCAACGTCTATTTGCCATTTTGTTATCGACAACAATGATAACGATTCTGTCATTAAGCAAATACTGGAGATTCATCGCACCCTAACTCAATCTCCCCACGGTATTCACAAATCGATATTGAAAACTTAAAACCACCGGGCTAATCAGTTCAGCGAAAAGAACCAAATTCGCTAAAACCGATAAAACATGCCAACTAGAACCAAAAGATGGATCATCATAGCCATCACATTTTCAAGTTTGTATTTGTTCATTGTGCATTGAGATAAGTTCATCCATGTATATTTGAGACATGGATGGAAAAAAAACATTGCATTGGACGGTAGCAGTTGCTGCGTTGGGGTATTTCGTTGACATCTACGATTTACAATTATTCAATATCGTCTCTAAATCCAGCCTCATGGGTCTTGGTATTTCCGACTCCAAGGAAATTGAAGATTGGGACTATCTGTTGTTTTTATGGCAAATGAGCGGAATGCTCGTTGGTGGATTAATTTGGGGTTGGCTCGGAGATACCAAAGGACGTAGAAATATACTTTTTGGATCTATTCTACTCTACTCTTTGGCTAACATAGCCAACGCCTTTGTCACCAATGTAGAAGCATATAGCGCGATTCGATTCATCGCTGGGCTAGGACTTGCTGGTGAACTTGGTGCAGCCATTACATTGGTCAGCGAATTAATGGACAAGGAAAAAAGAGGTTATGGCACCATGGTTATTGTGACAATGGGAGCGCTAGGCGCCGTCGCAGCTGTATTTGTTTCAAAAATTCAGTGGACAGTATTTGACCTTGCACCTTGGCAAATGTCCTACATCATTGGAGGAGTTTTAGGTCTGGTACTGTTGGGGTTAAGAATGGGCACCTTTGAAAGTGATACTTTTGA
>JBDLUK010000209.1:0-3782 GCA_039805365.1 Bacteroidota bacterium
CCCATATCATGCGTAGAGAGAATAATCGTCGCTCCAAGAGACTTCAGTCGCAACATTTCTTCCCTAATCAATGCCGCATTAATGGGATCAAAGCCACTAAACGGTTCGTCCAAAATGAGCAATTCAGGCTCATGTAGAATCGTAGTGATGAATTGAACCTTCTGCGCCATTCCTTTGGACAAGTCCTCGATGGTCTTGTTCCACCAAGCCATGATATCAAATTTCTCAAACCAATAAGTCAAGCGTTTTACTGCATCTTGCTTTGAAAGTCCTTTAAGTTGAGCCAAGTAGACGCATTGCTCTCCCACCTTCATCTTCTTGTACAATCCCCTTTCTTCAGGAAGGTAGCCAATGTGAGCAATATGCTCCTGACGCAAGGTTTCACCTTTGAATAAAACCCGGCCAGAATCAGGCGCAGTGATTTGATTGATAATTCTTATTAAGCTTGTCTTACCCGCCCCGTTAGGACCAAGTAATCCAAAAACATGGCCCTGTTGGACCTCCAAATTGATGTTTTGAAGTGCGACATGCTGACCATATCGCTTGGAAACATCTTGAATCGACAAAAGCGTTGACATACGGCAAATCTAAAGCGAATTGCTTACAGTCCTTTCAATGGTCTGTGTTATATTTGCATCTTACCGTTAAGAAAATAAAAATGAATATTGCAGTCGTCGGAACAGGCTATGTTGGATTGGTCACTGGAACTTGTTTTGCTGAAACCGGAAACAAGGTCATTTGTGTAGACATCAATGAGGAAAAGGTCAACGCAATGAAGGCCGGGAAAATCCCCATTTATGAGCCCCATCTGGATGTATTGTTCGAGAGAAATATCCGCGAAGGAAGATTAAAGTTCACAACCAATCTAGAAGAAGCTGTAGAACAAGCTCAAATCATTTTCTTGGCATTGCCTACGCCTCCTGGTGAAGACGGCAGTGCGGACTTGAGTTATGTTTTGAAAGTGGCCGACGATTTGGGTTGGATCATCAAAGATTACAAAGTCATCGTAGACAAGTCAACTGTTCCAGTTGGTACCGCAGAAAAAGTAAGAGATGCTGTTGCACGAAAAGCCCAAGTGCCTTTTGATGTCGTGAGCAATCCTGAATTTTTAAGAGAGGGATTTGCAGTAGATGATTTCATGAAACCCGATCGTGTTGTGGTTGGAACTTCAAGTGATCGAGCAAAAAAAATGATGGAGGAATTGTACAAACCCTTCATCAGACAGGGCAACCCATTAATTGTAATGGACGAGAGATCAGCCGAGCTAACCAAATACGCAGCCAACGCCTTCTTGGCTACCAAGATTTCGTTCATGAATGAGATCGCCAATTTCTGTGAGAAAGTAGGTGCAGATGTTGATATGGTCCGTTTGGGAATTGGTACAGACGAGCGAATAGGTAAACGTTTTCTTTTCCCTGGCATTGGATATGGCGGAAGTTGTTTTCCAAAAGATGTGCAGGCATTGGCCAAAAGTGGATACGACAATGGCTATGAATTTAGAATTTTAAAAAGTGTCATGAAAGTCAACGACCGCCAAAAAACGGTATTGCTTTCACCCATCATGGAACACTTCAAGCAACAATTGACCAAAAAACGAATCGCCATTTGGGGATTGGCTTTCAAACCTGATACGGATGATATTCGCGAAGCCCCAGCTTTGTATATGATTGAGCATTTATTGGAAGCAGGCGCTGACATAGTTGCCTATGATCCAGAGGCAATGCCCAACGTTCAAAAACAAAAGGGTTATCCCATCCAATATTCCAATGATCAATATTCATTGCTTCAAGATGCAGACGCTTTATTGATCTGCACCGAATGGGGTATGTTTAGAAATCCAGACTTTGAATTGATGAAGAAATCCATGAAAAATCCGGTGATTTTTGATGGACGAAACCTATATGAAAACAACAAGATGCGTGAATTGGGATGGTCATATTTCAGCATCGGACGAAACCCAATTGTTTAATCATGCCTAGAGTACTTATTACCGGAGCTGCCGGATTCCTTGGATCGCACTTGTGCGACAGATTCATCAAAGAAGGCTTTGATGTCGTTGCAATGGACAATTTGATTACCGGCGATTTAAAGAATATTGAACATTTGTTCAAACTTCCACAATTTGAATTCTACAACCACGACGTGTCCAAGTTTATACACGTCGCTGGCCCTTTGGATTATATCCTTCATTTCGCATCGCCAGCCTCCCCTATTGATTACTTGAAAATACCCATTCAAACTTTAAAAGTTGGTTCATTGGGTACGCACAACTGTTTGGGACTGGCAAAAGAAAAAAACGCAAGAATAATTGTTGCGAGTACCAGTGAAATTTATGGAGACCCTCATGTTCATCCACAAGTAGAAAGCTATTGGGGAAATGTTAATCCTGTTGGTCCACGAGGTGTCTATGATGAAGCCAAACGCTTCCAAGAGGCCATTACCATGGCTTACCATACTTTTCATGGTGTAGAGACTAGAATTGTAAGAATATTCAACACCTATGGACCTCGAATGCGCCTGAATGATGGCCGTGTTTTGCCAGCATTCATTGGACAAGCGTTGCGCGGAGAAGATTTGACCATCTTCGGAGATGGATCACAAACCCGCAGTTTCTGCTACGTAGATGACTTGGTAGAGGGAATATATCGATTGTTGATGAGTGATTGTTCTGACCCTGTAAACATTGGGAATCCTGATGAAATCACCATCAAAGATTTTGCTGAAGAAATCATCAAACTTACAGGAACCAATCAAAAGGTAGTTTACCATCCCCTGCCAACCGACGACCCCAAACAACGTCGTCCTGACATCACATTGGCAAGGGAGCTTTTGAATTGGGAACCCAAAGTTCACCGCAGTGAAGGATTAAAAATAACATATGATTATTTTAAAACTTTGACAGCCGAAGAGCTCAACAAAATCGAACACAAAAGCTTTGATAATTACAACAAAAAGTAATGGGATATTTTGCACATGAAACGGCCGTAATTGATGCGGGTTGCAACATTGGAGACAATACCAAAATTTGGCACTTTTCACACATTATGCCGAATTGCACAATTGGAAACAACTGTAATATTGGTCAAAATGTCGTCATTAGTCCAGATGTTGTTTTGGGCAACAATGTAAAAGTTCAAAACAATGTTAGCCTTTACACTGGCGTGATTTGTGAAGATGATGTATTCTTAGGGCCATCTTGCGTTTTCACCAATGTTATCAATCCAAGAAGCGCTGTGGTTAGAAAGGATGAATACCGCCAATCAATTATTAGAAAGGGTGTTTCAATAGGCGCCAATGCGACAATAGTCTGTGGATACGAGATTGGCGAATATGCATTTGTAGGAGCGGGAGCGGTTATTACCAAACCGGTGAAAGCCTTTGCATTAATGGTTGGAAACCCTGCTCGCCACAAAGGTTGGATGAGTAAAATGGGACACAAGCTCAATTTCGATGAGAATGGAATCGCCGTATGCCCTGAATCCCATGAGTCTTACGAATTAAAAAATGAAACAGTAACTTGTTTATCCGATAAAAAATGATCTATCAAGAATTAGTCAACAAAGAAAAGAGCCTGTGTGTAGTTGGACTGGGCTATGTAGGTTTACCCATTGCTTTGGAATTTGCCAAAACAATTAAAGTAGTTGGTTTTGACATCAACGCAGAGCGTGTTGAAATGATGCGAAACAACATCGATCCTTCCAACGAGCTAACCGCAGACGCTTTTGAAGGCTGTGATATCACGTTCACCAATAAACTTGAAGATTTGGCTGACGTAGGTTTCT
>JBDLUK010000210.1:0-3587 GCA_039805365.1 Bacteroidota bacterium
GGTGGCACTTGCACATGCATCCACATAATTTTACCTTTTAATACAATCAATGCAGAAGTTATTCCGCCAAAGAGCATAACCACAGCAAAGATGATAAACCACATCATCATCTTTTTAGTTCTCAATTTCACCTCTGAGGTGGCTTCTTGAAAAACGTCCATATTTTCTCTCATATTCTTAATTTATAAATGATTAATTACATATACAATTTGCACTACAGGTAAGTAAACAAAAGACGCAAACATCAATTTCTTGGCATCTTTCACTTCACAAGTTCTATACAACTTTATAGCATAATAAGACATCATCAATCCCATTATAACAGATACCAGCATCGCCCAATTTCCAATCATCGGATGTTCCACCGGCATCGCCCAAGGGAGCATGGCAACAGGAATTAGAAAAAATGTGTAGACCAAAATTTGAAATGCACTTTTCTTCGAGCGTCCGTCTTCAAAAGGCAACAATTTGTAACCTGCTCTCAAGTAATCTTCCTGTAAGACCCATGCAATTGCCCAAAAATGCGGGAACTGCCACATGAACTGCACCGCAAACAATATCCCGGCCTCTAGGCTAAATTGTCCTGTATGCGCCAAATAGCCAATCATCGGGGGAATTGCACCTGGGATTGCACCCACAAAAACTGCAATACTCGAAATTCTTTTTAGCGGTGTGTAAACAAAAACGTACAAAATAAAAGCGGACAATCCCAAAACGCCTGAAGCCAAATTGAGACCTTTCCAAAGCAATCCAACCCCTAAAATTGCGATGAACAATGAAAGTACTGTGGCCATTCTTAATGTCATCCGATCCTGAGGCAAGGGACGATTCATTGTTCGGTGCATCAACTTATCCAATTCAATTTCCCATACCTGATTCATGCCATTGCTTCCGCCGGTAAGCAGAATTCCGCCAATGATCAAATACATCAATTCACTTGCATCCCAAGTATCCACCGCCATACCGTAGCCCGTCACTGAGCTTACGATGACCAATGCAGACAATCTGAGCTTAAATAAAACCGCTAAATCTTTGAAAAAGGAACTTTCCATCTATGCGGCGAAATTAAGACCAAAAGTCACCTGCAACATTGAACATTTAAAAAACTTTCATCAACCTATGATTTACTCGCTTCTTCCAGTTCTTCGGCATCGTTCACTGCAATAAATTACATTGTCCCAATCCCTTTCCCACTTCTTTCTCCAGCTAAATGGTCTTTGACAAACTGGACATAACTTGGAAGGAAGTTCTGACTTTAATACCCTTTTATTGCCCATGGTTATAACACTGTACCCATTGATAAATGGCCATTCCAGCGCTTACCGCAACGTTCAATGAGTGCTTTGTCCCGTATTGCGTTATCTCCCAACACCCATCACTCAATTTCAACGCTTCCTCGCTTACGCCCGTAACTTCATTGCCCAAAATGAGAGCGGTAGGATTTCTATTCACATTCATTTTGTCCAAAGGAGTACTACCGGTTGTTTGCTCCAATGCCCAAATTTGATAATTTTTCTCTTTCCAAAATTGAATAGCCTCTTCAACTTTTTCGAAATATTGCCATTGCACAGAATCGCATGAACCCAAAGCTGTTTTTAAAATTTCGCGATGAGGGGGAGTCGGTGTATAACCCACGCAAACAATAGCCTCAAGTGCAAATGCGTCAGCTGTTCTAAAGACGCTTCCCACATTTAATCCACTGCGTACTTGATCTAAAATCACAACCAAAGGAAACTTGGGCATTGATTTGAATTCGGAAATGTCTTTCCTATTCAAATCATCCATAGATTTCTTGTGCATCTCCATTTACTTTACCTCCCAAACAAATGGCATACGCGCATAAACACCTGGTTGAGCAATTAACTGTCTCAACTGTTTGTATGCTGGGTATTTCTCTCCCGCCAATTCCTTCAACAATATATCTTGTTTCGCTTCAGCTACTCCTCCCAAAAGCTCTGTAAATGGATCTTCCATTTTAGGCAAGGTTTTAACCTTAGCATCTTGCTCCATACCGGCCTTTTCAGAAGCATATTTGATCGCTTCCTTTAATCCACCCAATTCATCAACAAGACCTATTTTCTTTGCCTCTGTTCCCGTCCACACTCTACCTCTGGCGATGCTATCTACCTGGGTAATGCTCATTCCTCTTCCTTTGGAAACGCGACTGAGAAAGTCATCATAAATTCCAATGATCATCTCGTTCATCTTTTGCATTTCCATTTCATCAAAAGGTTTCAATACAGAGAAATAATCTGCGTGTGGATGGGTTTCTACCCTATCCACTGTTATTCCCAATTTATGATCAAGGAAGGATTGCAGATTAGGGACAATACCAAATACCCCAATTGAACCTGTGATTGTCTGAGGGTTGGCAAAAATTCGGTCCGCACTTGCAGAGATATAATATCCACCTGACGCTGCATAATCACCCATACTTACCACAAACGGTTTACCTGCCATTTTGATCAATTCTGTCTCTCTCCAAATAATATCAGATGCCAATGCACTTCCGCCAGGGGAGTTGACGCGCAACACAACGGCCTTGGCATGTTCATCCAATCTTGCCTTGCGCAATGCAGCGGCGATACGATCACTTCCAATTACATCGTCACTTCCCTTGCCCTGCTGGATTTCACCGACTGCATACACGACTGCTATGTAATCTTCTTCTTCCATCTCCAAGTTCATCTCGCGATTCATCTCGCGGTAATCTGCATATTGAACAAATGTCGTCTTGTCTGTAAGCGACTTGCCCAATTTCTCATTCAAAACAGCCAATACTTCATCATAGTATTTCAAACCGTCAAGGGCATTGGCTTTTAAGGCTTCCTTCGGATTAAGAAATGTCAATGAAGCAGCCGCTTGGTTCAATACATCCTTGGAAATATGGCGAGACTCTGCAATTTCGCCAACCATTTGCTCCCATATTTGCCCCAACATCAATGTCATTTGCTCAAGATTGGGTTCTGAAAGATGGTCGTATATAAATGGCTCTACAGCGCTTTTAAATTTATTATCTCTTCCACGGATAACTTGCGCTTGAATTTCCAGTTTATCCAACATGTTCTTAAAAAACATAGATTCACCATTCAAACCTTTCCAATCCATCATTCCTGTAGGATACATGAATACTTGATTTGCGACCGATGCAATGTAATAATCTCCTTGGGTTAAATTCTCACCGTATGCCATGACCCACTTTCCAGAAAGTTTAAACTCTGAAATAATGTCCCGAACTTCTTTCAATGTGCTTGGCGCACCAGAAACACCGCCCATCTCTAAAAAAAGACCAGAGATATGCTCATCGGTCATCGCTTTTTGCAAATCCTTTCTGAGTAAATCCAAATAAAGATTATCCTTTTTACTGAATGTATTAAAGTCAAAATTCAAACCATCCTCATTTCCTCTTTCCAAGATGGATTGGTTCAATGTTATGCGCAAAACGGAACCTTCTGCCAATGTGCGACCATTGTCGCCGATTGAAGATGCAACGAGGCCAACTACCAACAACAAAAACAAAATTACAGCCGCTGCAAAGGCCAGGAAAGTGCCGATCATAGCGGCCAAAATGGTTTTTCCGAAAGACA